>CP054838.1:3980916-4306832 GCA_028768545.1 Desulfobacter sp. | reverse complement strand
GATTGATCCAATTGCTGACTATCTTTTCAGCTGTTTCTTTTTTCTTTTGATTCCATATTTGCCTGAGTTCCTCTTTCATGTAGTAGACTACCAATAGCGGCTGATTTATTTTCAATGCTTCTTCTAACCGTTGGGCCTCCTTCTTGTCATCACTGAGGTTTTCGGGATTTTTTAACAAAAGCCACCGGACTCCCTTCAGAAGTTTTTGTTGCCCGGTATTGGCAAGAAGGTTGTAGAGCTTTCGCCTGAAATCCGACAGTTTCTCATTGAACAATTTAACAACATGAAATCTGTCAAAGACAATTGCTGAACCAGAAAGATTTTCAATAACAGCACTCAAGTATGCCGGGGACATATCGATGCTGACGGCTTTGATTTTTGCTTTCGATATTTTCACTTTTGTCCAAAAAGATTTCAAAGCTTCACCACCTTTTCCTTCTCCCACGTGCAGAATTCTACCGGATTCCAGATCCATCACGATGGTCAAGTATTTATGCCCTTTCCCTATGGAAATTTCATCTATGGCAATCTGCCGGACTTTCTCAAGGGGGATATTTCGATAACGCCTCAGCAGGTCTTCTTTCTGGATCTGCTTTATCGTATCCCAGCTGATCCTTAAATGGATGGCAATATCTTTGATTGTCATGAACTGAGACAACTCCAAGACATACCGTTCAAAAGCCCGGGTATAGCTTTTCCCCTCCTGGGCAAAGGATAGTTTGATTTGCCGGACAAATTGACAGAACGAACACCAAATTCTCTGGATAGCCGTCCTGAGAATCACGGGTTTTGAACCTACCGGTATTGTTCTGAGATCTCTTGTCACAATCCCTTTCCTGGTGACGGACCTGGAATTACATTCCGGGCATTTTACCGCCTCCGGTTTTGGTATGAGTTCAAAAGTGATTATTCCACCGATGAAACGTGTTGTTTTATAAAAGTAGTCACGAAGGCCAAAGGCATGGTATATGAAGCTTGTGGACATTAATTCATTCTCCGATTTTGTGCGAATAACACAAAAAAATTAGAACATGATCATGTTCACACCATCATTTCAAGCATAAAAATCCTTACTGTGTTATTGCCTTCCCAGTGATGTTTCTCAGTCCAGGTACGCGATTTTCTGATGAACCGGAAGTTTTTAGATGAACAGAAGATGACCAAAAAAGAGGTAAAGGATGAGGCCAAGCAGACAGAAGGGGATCCCATGGTCAAGTCACGGATCCGTCAGCTTCAGCAGGAAGCCGCCCGCAAGCGGATGATGGCCGAAGTGCCTGAAGCCGATGTCGTGGTCACCAACCCCACCCGGCTGGCTGTGGCTTTGAAATATGATAATATGAAAATGGAGGCCCCCATGGTGGTGGCCAAGGGCGCAGGGCCTGTGGCAAAAAATATTCGCCATATTGCCCGGGAAAATGAAGTTCCTTTGGTGGAAGATAAACAATTGGCCCGGAATTTGTATAAGTATGTAGATATCGGAGGGGAGGTCCCCTTGGAATATTACTAGGCAGTGGCAGAACTGTTGGCATACGTGTATCGGCTCAAACAGGGACAATAAGCATAACGACAAATTTTTGACGCCATTGTCAGAAATGAATGGGGTATAAATGGCAGGAGAAGCAACCGGGATTCTGGCCGGGTTAAAAAAAGAATCATCTGATATTTTTATGATCGTTGCCTTTATCGGCATCCTCATGGCAATGATCCTTCCCCTTCATCCGATTATTCTCGACTTTTTTCTGGCATTGAATATTTCTTTTGCCATTGTGGTGCTGATTACCACCATGTATACCAGCAAACCTCTGGAATTTGCCATTTTTCCCTCCCTTTTACTCATGCTCATCTTGTTTCGGCTTTCATTGAATGTGGCGTCCACACGGCTGATCCTGCTCCACGGCAGTGAAGGGCCCATGGCTGCCGGCGCCATTATCATGTCATTCGGCAATTTTGTGGTCGGGGGAAATTATGTGGTGGGCCTGATTATTTTCATTATCCTGGTTTTGATTAATTTTTTGGTCATTACCAAGGGTGCGGGACGTATTGCAGAAGTGGCTGCCCGGTTTACCTTGGATGCCATGCCATGCCGGGCAAGCAGATGGCCATTGATGCAGATTTGAATGCCGGGATGATTGATGAAATTGAGGCCGGAGAAAGACGGGCGGCCATTGCCAGGGAATCAGAGTTCCACGGCGCCATGGACGGTGCCTCCAAGTTTGTCAGGGGGGATGCGGTTGCCGGCATTATCATCATCATGATCAATATTGGTGCAGGCTTTGTCATCGGGGTTCAGCAGGGCATGGAAATGGGGGAGGCCCTGACCAACTACACCCTGCTGACCGTGGGGGACGGCCTTGTTTCCCAGATTCCCGCGCTTTTAATTTCTGCGGCAGCAGGTCTTCTGGTCTCCCGGTCCGGTGCCCAGACAAAGATGGGTAAAGAATTTGCCGCCCATTTGTTTTCAAGCTCCACCCCTGTCCTGGTCGGATCTGTGATTATTTTCTGTATGGGACTGATTCCGGGGCTGCCGTTCATTCCCTTTATGACCCTGGGGCTGACCATGGGCACTCTGGCCTGGTATTTTCTCAAGGAAGAAGAGGATGAGGGGGAAACGGCCCTGGCCGAAACCGAAGCAGAAGAAGAGGTGTCAGGCGAGCCCGAAGAAGTGGAACATCTTTTGAGCCTGGATACCATTGAACTGGAAGTGGGGTACGGTCTGATCCCGCTGGTGGACAAGCAGCAGGACGGCACCCTGATCGGCAGGATTAAGGCCATTCGCCGTCAATTTGCAACAGAGATGGGCATTATCATTCCTCCCATTCATATCCGGGATAATCTGAATTTAAGCCCGGCTCAGTATCGGCTGATGATAAAAGGGGTTGAGGCTGCCGGGTCGGAATTGATGATCAACCATTATCTGGCCATGGATCCGGGCGGGGTGGCCCAGCCCATTGAAGGGGTTGAGACTGTGGAGCCGGCCTTTAATCTGCCGGCCTTGTGGATCCCGGTAGAGCGGGAGGAAGAGGCCAAATTTGCAGGCTATACCGTGGTGGACAACTCCACAGTGGTGGCCACCCATTTGACTGAAATTGTGCGAAATAACGCCTATGACCAGCTGGGTCGCCAGGATGTTCAGCATCTGCTGGATAACCTTGCAAAAACAAGCCCCAAGGCCGTTGAAGAACTGGTTCCCAATTTGCTGAGCATTGGTATTGTCCAGAAAGTGCTTCAGAATCTTTTACGGGAGAGAATTTCCATCAGAAATCTGTTGACCATTGTGGAGACCCTTGCTGATTTTGCACCGGCAGGCAAAGATCCTGACCTGCTCACCGAGTACGTTCGCCAGCGTCTTGCCAAGGGGATGCTGGCCCCCTATCTTCAGGAGGGAAAGGTACTTCAGGTGATCACCCTGGACCATAAGCTTGAAGAGGTTCTGGCAAAAAATATCAAGCGGACAGAGCATGGGGCATACCTGGCCCTGGATCCTTCCCTGATCGGCGAACTTGTGGGGGCGGTCTCCAAACAGGTGGAACGCCTCATTGCCATCAATACCCAGCCGGTACTGATGACGGCACCGACCCTTCGCCGCCATGTGCGTAAACTTGTGGAATCTTCTCTTCCCACTGTTTTTGTGGTATCCCATGCAGAGATAGTGGATGACATTAATTTACAGGCCGTTGGAAAGGTAAGTTTGCAAAATGAATAAGAAAATCTTCCGGGCAGCCAATATCCAGGAGGCCCTTGCCAGTGTTAAAGATGAAATGGGGTCAGATGCCATGATTCTGTCTACCCGAAAGATACCCAAGTCTCCCAAAAATCCCTATGGGACCCAGATGTTTGAGGTGGAAGCCGGGATCAGTTCTCCTGAGACACCGGATATTGATCTGGATGACCTGAAATCAGATATTGCGGAGATTAAGGATATCATATCCATTGCCGGGTTCGGCAGCGGGATGCAGCCGATTTTATGCCGTAACTTTGAATTTGTGGGTATTCTGGCCTCATTGCTTCGCAGCGGTGTGAGTGAGCGACTGGCTGCCGGATTGATCGAAACGGCGGTCCAATCCCTGTCAGCGGATATGGAGCAGAATCTGCGGGTCAAGGCAATGAAGAAAAAAGTAATGTCACTTTGTTTGAACCGGCTGGAAACTCAAGATTGTTTTAAAAGAAACAATAGTTCAGGCGTGCTCCATGTTGCCGCTTTTGTCGGCCCTACCGGGGTGGGCAAGACCACAACCATTGCCAAACTAGCCGCCTTTTTAACCTTTAACCGCAAGATGAAGGTGGGGCTTATTTCCATTGATAACTACAGGATCGGGGCATTTGAACAGCTCAAAGCCTATGCCGGGATCATGGGGCTTTTATGTGTGCCGGCCTTTAGCGGGCAGGATCTGTCCTGTGCCCTGGACCGGATGAAATCCATGGACATGGTGCTCATTGATACGGCAGGACACAGTCATTATGACAAGGAAAAATTAGATGAAATTCTTGGTTTGATTAAAAATGATTTTAAGATCTCGGTTCATTTAACCTTGAGTGTTACTTCTGAATTGATTAATATGAAAGAAGCGGCATCTGCTTTTTCCGTATTTAATCCAGATACCTATGTGTTTACAAAAGTTGATGAAACCAAAAGATGCGGTAAAATTTTGGATCAGGTCAGCGACTTTAACATGCCTGTGTCGCTCATCACAAACGGTCAGAAAGTTCCTGAAGATTTAATTGTTCCGGAAAAACAACAATTATTGAAAATAATCCTTAGAAAAAGCCCCAAAGGAGATTAGGTGGATCAGGCAAAAGGACTTCGACAAATGGCCAGAACCAATGCCATGGAAAAAAGAAAAGCAAGTGTGGCCTCACAGGTGAAAACCTATCCAAGGGTGATTGCCGTAACCAGTGGTAAAGGCGGGGTGGGAAAAACCAATATTGTGGGTAATCTGGCCGTGGCCATGACCCGCATGGGAAAACGGGTGATCATCATTGATGCGGATGTGGGGCTTGCCAATATAGATATTGTGTTCAACCTGAGGCCTGAATACAACATCCGCCATGTGGTCTCAGGAGAAAAATCCATTGACCAGGTCATGATGAAAACCCGTCATGGCATCGGCATTCTTCCCGGGGGGTCCGGTTTTGCCGATCTCACCCAGTTGAACGAGGGGGAAAAACTCACCCTGCTTGCCGAGTTTGAATCCCTGGCAGATCAGGCAGATATAATTTTTCTGGATACGGGTGCAGGGATTTCTTCAAATGTACTCTACTTTAATGCCGCATCTGATGAGTGCCTTGTGGTGGCCACAACCGAGCCCACATCCATTACCGATGCCTATGCCTTGATGAAGGTGATGTCCCAGGAATACGGCACCCGGCATTTTAAACTGGTGGTAAATATGGTAGACCAGGAAAGCGATGCCAAAAGGGTGTACAGCTCTTTGAGCAATGCATTGGATAAATTTTTAAATCAGGTGGTTCTTGAGTATGCAGGATATATCCCCCTTGACCGGGCCCTTCAGAACGCGGTGAGGAAAAGAAGCCTGTTGTTGGATGCCTTTCCCGGGACACCTGCAGGTCAGGCAATCGACGCCATTGCCAAGACCTTGATCCGGACAGGCGGGCAGAGTCACTCCGACGGGAATTTAACATTTTTTATGAACCGGGTGTTTGAGGCTGTTGAATAAAGGAAATCCTTAAGGGAGCCATGGTTAAACAGGGAAATAAAAAAGAAAATAAAAGAGATGCCTGGCGTCAGGAAAGTATCGTGGAATACGCCTACCTGGTCAAATACATTGCATCCAGAATCGCCATGCGGCTGCCTGCCAGTGTTTTTTTTGACGAGTTGATGTCAGCCGGTTCCCTGGGGTTGATTGATGCGGTGGATAAGTTTGATCCATCCAAACATGTCAGCTTGAAAACCTATGCCCAGTATCGGATCAAAGGGGCGATTTTAGATGAGCTTCGGAGCATGGATACCTATTCAAGATCCATGCGGAAAAAAATTCAGGATATTAGCCAGGCCCAAAAGACGATTGAAGATGAAAAGGGTCGGCCGGCAACGGACATGGAGATTTCCAGCGGCCTTGGGGTTGACCTTGGTACCTATCAGAAAATGCTGGCAGATATCCACGGTGCTGCCGTGTTGAGCCTGGATGAATTCATCAAAACCAAAAAAAACGACACCTATTCTCAAACCCGTTTTCAATCGGGAATCAAGGGAGAGGACAATCCAGCCGATCAGTTTGACAGGGCCGAGTTAAAACAGGTGCTGGCCGGAACCATTAAAGGGCTGAGTGAAAAGGAACAGCTTGTGGTCTCCCTTTACTATTATGATGAACTGACCCTCAAGGAAATCGGAGAGGTATTGTCATTGACCGAATCCCGCATATGCCAGATTCATTCAGCTGTGTTGATAAAGCTTAAAGCCCGGCTTGAAGACTATGGAAGATAATTTACAGGGGGTATCATGTCTGATCCAAGTTTAGAAGAAGAAAGTTTAATTTCTCAGGATGATATTGACAGTCTCATGGCTTCTTCCGACAATAGCGCGCCTAAAGCGCCGGAAGATGCCCTTGAGGATGATGCCCCTGAGGATGATGATGAACAAATTTCCCTGGATGATATTCAGGCATTGATCAGCACTGATTCAGACGAGGACAAAGAATCCGAATCTTTGGAAGATGAGCCCAAAGCAGATGATGAGGTTGTTCTTCTTGATGACCCCCCTTTGGCAGAAGATGTGCCAGACTTGGATGAACCGGTTGAACCAGAGGACCTGGCCGTTCCTGAGACTCAAAACAGTGCAGAGACGGCAAGCCAGGAGCCTTTGGATGATGTCATTGAAGAATCACAGGCCATGGCGGTTGCAGACTGCCTTGTGACCCAGGAAACCATGGACGAACTGATTTCAAATGCATCTCAGCCGGACAGCCCAGGGGATGATCCCGTGGGGGATTTGGATATCCCCTTGGACGCGCCAGACCCTGAACCATCCGAAGAGGAGGTTGTTGATTTGTCCGACCTTGAAGATCAGGATCTGGATGAACAAACAGCCGATGAACTGACAGATGACTTGTCCAATGACATTGACCAGGGATTGGAAGACGAGGATGCAGATCTGTTTGATCTGGACCTGGACAGCGGAGATGACAGTGATGTCACCCAGGAAGACATTGATGCCCTGCTTCAGGATTCTGACGACGAAGGGGATATTCTGGACGAGGATGATATCCTGATTTCCCAGGATGACATTGATACCCTTTTGATGGCGGCTGACCAGGAGGATGAGGATGTCTTAGGAGATGCTCTGGCAGATGAACTTGATGATGATGCCTTTGATTCTGAAGAGTTTATTGAAAGTTTTGAGGACGATGACCTGGATACCGACCAGGTGGTTTTAGAGGAGAGTGAAGACTCTCAAGATGCCGGGGATGAGACCCCAAGACCGGTAAAACTGGGGAAATTGGGAAGGCTTTTAAAATCAAAGCTGGTTCTGGCAACGGTTTCGGCCTTTTTGGTTCTGGGAATATCTGTTCCTTCGGTTTATTTTTTGTTTTTTGCCAAAAAAAACAGAGCCTTTGCCCCAGCGGGAATCTGTTCCCCAGTCTGTCCAGGAAGGCACCCGGGATCTTGAAATTGCCAGCGTTACCATTGAAGAGGAACAGGCCCTGCTCAACACCCGGCGTTCCGGAACAATCGTTCTGGCTGATTTTGTTATCCTGGCATCTGAATTGTCAAAAAAGATGACCTATGTGTATGCTGATATCTCTATTGATTATTCCGATCAAAGGGCTTATCATGAAATAAGTAACAATATTTCCTTTTACCGGGATCTGATTTATGAATCCATTCAGACCCGGCTGGTATCTGAAAAGCAGGATGAGTTGACAGAAGCTGATCTGATATGGGGGGTTGAAAATTCATTAAAAAAAGTGTTGCCGCCCCATTATATCAAAAAAATCAGTTTTAAAACCTTTAGAACAAGCTGATAAGGGGGGAGGATGACAACAGTCCCCGGACATAACCAGATACTTCAGCAGTCCGGTATTGCCCAGGAGCTTAATAACCAAGCCCATTTGCCAAAACCGGGCCCGGATCAGGCTGCGGCCCATCAGCAGGCACAGGAGGTTGTTCAAAATTCTACGATTCAGGACACGAACGCCTCTGACCAGCTAAAACGGCGGAAAAAAAAAGAAGAGGAGCGCCGGGCCAGAAAATTAAAAAAATTAAAAAAAAGAAACCGGGAAAAAGAGTTGGCGTTAGACCCTGATGCCACAGGCCGGTTGCTGGATGTAAAGGCATGACCCAATATATTTCACTGGAATTTTTGGTCGCGGTTTTGTTTATTGTGGACTTGGTTTTATTTTTTTTGCTTTTTCTCTTTGTCCGGCGGGTCAATCAAATGTCGTCCCAGAGTAGAGATGACCTTGCTTTTGGGGAAAGTGAAACGATCCAAGAGGAGCAAGAGGCTGCCAGGGACGCTGTAGAGTCGGTCCGGAACATCATGGAAAAGCTCAATCCTCTGGTGGAGGCATCTAAAGCCGCTGCCCTTGAGTTTGAGGGGTCGATCCGTGAAAAGAAAAAGATTTCCAAAGATTTAAACGATCCCCTTGATTCAAAGATGATCAGTATCAATCTTTTGCTTTCCCGGGCTGAAACCTGCCAGGAAAAACTTGAACAGCAGCAGCAAATCATACGCTCCCGGCCGGCAGCAGGCCCTGCGCTTTCCCCAGCCAAAGGCGTGGATGTATTGAACCAGCAAAATCAGATTATTGACCTTTACTATCAGCAGATGGATATTGATACCATTGCAGAATAGCTTTCCATTCCCAAGGGCGAGGTGCAGCTTGTCATTGATCGGAATGTGTCAATGACAATGAGACACTTTATGCCTAAAATTAGGCTCCAATCTTATCCTTCTCTTCCTGTTCCGGTTTGTTGATCCAGGCTGCTTCTGGTAAAGCTGGTGGCCGAGGGATTTTCCCCTTAAAGCGTATTGGGTTTTTAATAAACGCCTCTTTCAAAGTTCTACAGCGAGACCCATAAATCTCTTTAGCAATGCCATAATGAAACTGTTCCGGGGTTACCAGGCCAATACCAGAATGGTAATGCTTTTTGTTGTAATATCTAAAAAAATCCTGGCAAAAGGTTCTTGCATCCTCAATCGAACCAAAATGATTTGGAAATTTTGGACAATATTTCAATGTTTTAAATTGAGCTTCAGAGTAAGGGTTATCATTGCTGACGTGCGGTCTGCTGTGGGTTTTGGTTACCCCTAAATCGACAAGAAGCTGGGCAACCCCTTTGGATTTCATACTGGCTCCCCGATCTGCATGAAGTCCAAGCTGACCGGGTAATATATTTTGGTTTTCACAGGACTTCTCAATAAGCCTTTTGGCCAATGCTGTTTGTTCCCTATGGGCGACCATCCAGCCGACAACATACCTGCTGAAAATATCCATGATTACATACAGATAGAAATAAGTCCATTTTGTGACACTTTTCAACTTGGTAATATCCCAGGACCAGACCTGATTCGGTCCTGGTGCCAGCAATTCAGGTTTTTTATATTTCGGGAGATTTACCTGCCGTCTTCGTTCCGGCACAGAACCATGTTCTTTGTGAAGAAGCCGATACATCGTTCTGATGGAGCAATAGTATTTTCCTTTATCAAGAAGAGAGGCATAGACCTGGTATGGGGCCTGGTCTCGATACGTGTCCGAGTGAAGAATATCCAAAACCGTTTGTTGTTCATCAGGATTCAAAGAAAGAGGAGAGCTGCCCCGCTTTGATTTCACCTGTTTTTTCGGAGAATAAAACCTATAAAAAGATGAGCGAGGGACACCGAAAGCCTCACATGAAGGCTTTTTCCCAAGATCGTGACTTAACGTTAGGGCGGCATTCATCAGTCGTCTCCTTTGAGGTCGTCCAGATTTTGTTGGATTCCCAGGATCTGAGAAATTTTTTTTTGGGCTTCAATGATGAGTTCCGCCTGTTTTAACTTATGCTCTAATTTAGATTTTTCTTTTTGAAGTCTGGCGACCTCTGTTGCCAATGGGTTCTTCTCTTTGGATTTCCTCCCTCGCTTTCGAGGTGCCATGGCGTTGAGAAGTCCTTTATTCCGGGCTTTGCGCCAATCGGCTAAATTTGAAGAATAGAGGCCCTCTCTTCGAAGTATCCTACCTATTCCTCCGGATTCATTGCAGTTTTCAACCTCTTGGAGAATACGCAGTTTATAAGAAGCAGTGAAATTACGCCGGGGCTTTTTCTCAGGAACTTCAGGATCAGGGATTGAATCCTGTCCCCCCAAGGAGGCCCCAATTCCAGTCGCCCTATGGGCTCCTTCCATTGGTGCCTCCTTGGGGGCTGCCTGTTTTTCGGACTCTGGTAGTGGGTTCATTTTTATCGGTTTCATATAAGTATTGCCTTACCCGCCCTACACTAATTTATCAAGGGGTAAGTGTCTCACTTATATTGTCACAGAGGGGGCAGTGTTGAACTGGCCGTATACTCAAGCCTCCAAGATAAAAACTTCCAGCTTGAGGCGGTTGAGGTGGGATATACCAACTCCCGTGAAAACTCCATGGCAGCAGTTGCTGACGCCATGAATAAACTGTCTGATGTTCTGGGCATCTCAGCATCTGCTGAAGTTCAGTCCACCACATCCAGCACCGTCGGTGCCGGCACTCTGGCTGAATTTTCCATCAACGGCATCACCATGAATGGTGTGAATGTAGTTGCCAATGATGCTGACGGCGCCTTGGTCAAGGCCATTAATGCCAAGACCTCCCAGCACGGGGTAAGAGCAACGGTCAGTGCCGAAGGTGCCTTAACCCTGAACTCCACTGACGGCCGGGCTATTGAGGTCAAGGCCGACGATGTAGGCCTTGCCTCGGTTTTCAAGGGACAGGACCTTTCCACTGTAGGTCATATCAACCTGAGCCAGGCCGGGTCCAACGACATAGTGGTCACCAATGTGGACGGCGGAGACGTGGTTACCCTGACCAACAAACTGGATATCACCAAGTCAGAAGAATTTTCCTCTGAGGCGACTGCAGCCAAGGGATCTAAAATTGCCAAAAACTCAGTCGTGGGTGCAGGATGGACCACGGGTCAGGATATTGTGGCCTCAGGCGGTTTTTCTTCTAATATCACTACCACAGAAGGCTCTACCTTGGCGGCAGGTTCTGTAACCGGTTCAGGCTCTGATATTATTTTCAACGGAACTGTGAACGGGAATGTCACTGCAGGTAAAACCACCACCAGCACTACAGCCCCCAGTACGGCAGGCCTTTATTCCTTAATTAAAACAGGCAGTATCCTGAGCGCCGGATCCGAAATCGGTACAGGAGTTCAGCTTGCAGGCACCACCATTGTGGAGCAGACAGCCGCCACCACAGCAAATGACACCATCATATCAGGCGCCATTATGGCGGCAGGAACTGTGCTGGCATCCAACACAGTACTGACTGACACCAAGGCAACCATTGAACAGACAGCCGCAACAGTGGGAGACAGTGATCTTAAAGCCAACACCACCCTGGCTGCAGGATCCACCATTGTAAGCTTGACTGTTCTCGGTGCCAACGAGTATATCGTTGAAACCACAGATGCCACCACGGCCTCCAGTACTATCGGATCAGGCTCCAAGCTTGAAATCGGAACGGTTCTGGGTAATGGGACCAAGTTTAGCGACCAAGAAATCACCGTCTTCCAGACCGCCGAGACCACCGCAACCAGTGCGGCCTTTTCGGGCACCGTGCTCAAAGCAGGTACCGTGCTTAAGGCAGGTACCGAAATTGCGTCCGGTCTGACCTATACGGATATTGACGGCACCGCTTATACTGCCACTGCAGGTTCCGGCGAGGTTCTGAGTACAGACATCACCCTTAAGTCAGACGTTACCCTGACCCATGGCGCTGATCTTGCTGCCGGTTCCAGCTTTTCCAACGGCACTGCATTTGGATCCGGGTCTACTATTTATACTGACATGACCCTGTCCACTGCAACCACCACCGTTGAAGATTACACAGGAAATGTAGGCACCGTCATTGCAGGCCGATCAACCCTGAGTGAAGGCACGATCATGGGTACTGTTGTAACCCTGAGAGGCGCCACTACACTGGCTGCAGCCATTACGGCCAAGACAGGTACGGTGCTGGCTGACGGAACAGCTCTGGCAGACACCTCAAAGATTGCGGCAGACATTACCCTGAAGAGTTCTGCCATTGCAGGATCAGATATGATGGCCCAGGCAGGCTTTTCCTATGCTGAGGGGTCGAGTTTCCTTGTGGGATCCAAGATCAATTCGGATATCACCTTAAAGGAGGCATCCACCACTACAGCTGACATGGATAACATCACCAAAGAGATCAAGCTTGGGACAGGATCTGTCCTCACCGCAAACAGTGTTCTCAGGGAAGGGTCCACCTTCTACGGTAAAATCAACCTCAAGGGGGATGTCAACTTTACCAAGGACCAAAATGTTGGCGCCGGAAGTACCATTGCCCTTAAAGATACCTTTATTACGGCAGGTTCTACCGTTGGTGGTGAAGCGACCCTTAAAAAAGATATGGACATCATAGCGGAATTCACCATGGGTGCCGGCACCAAGCTAGCGGCAAACTCAACGCTCGCCAACGGCTCCTCCATCGGCGGTACCGTTACCCTGGCCAATGATGAAAAAGTAGCCTCCGGTACCCAGATGCAGCTTGAAGCAGGGTCCAGCCTGGCTGACGGCTCTGTGATTGCCGCAGGAACCTACCTGACCAATGACATCACAGCGGCCGACGGTTCTGTATATCTTGCAGGCCAGGTGGCTGAAGCCGACATCACCACAGGCGGGATCAATAAACTCAGTGAAGCCATGACTGTAAAGGCAGGATCTGTTCTTGCCGAAGGTAGCACCCTGGCAGCCAATGCCGGCGGTGCCTCTGCCACAGCTGAACTGAGCGAGGGTACAACCAACCGGCTCTCCGATGTCAGTGTCCTGACCCAGGACAGCGCCCAGATTGCCATCTCCGTGGCAGATGCCACCTTGAAAGATCTGGACAAGGTAAGAGCGGACTTGGGTTCCGTACAGAACCAGCTCAACTCAACCGTGGCCAATATTTCAACCACACGGGTAAATGTATTCTCCGCAGAGTCCACCATCAGAGACGTTGACTTTGCAGAAGAATCCTCCAACTTTACCAAACTGCAGATATTGTCACAGGCAGGCACCTTTGCCATGAGTCAGGCCAATGCCAGCTCACAGAATGTACTGAGCCTGCTCCAGTAAATGCGGTAATATAAATCATTAACCCTACAACCAAAAGAGCCCCGGAAAATTTTCCGGGGCTCTTTTATTTATCTCCCATACACTCCAGAATAAAAACATTCCCTCCGAGCCATTTGCCCTTTTCTTTTCTGAGTCTAACGGGCCGACACATCCTGACCATAAAATTATTCTTAAGTGCAACAGACTGAACGTACATTGGTCCATGGCCGTACCGCCCACTTTTAAGCAGGGAAAATTCATGGATATTAGGATTATCCTCGGTGGAAAACACAAAATATCCCCCTATTTCCATTCTTTGACCAAGCAGAAAAAAAACGTCATCCAGAATTCCTGTATAGACCAGAACATCTGCTGCAACAACCAAATCATATCTGTCCATATACTGTTTAAGAAAACTTCTGAAATCTGCCTTAATCAATTGATTATACAACTGTTTACCCCGGGCATGTTCAAGCATTTTTTCGGATAGATCCACCCCGGTCAGACGATATGCAAATCCGTGAAAGGCATCTCCAACAAGCCCTGTCCCGCAGCCCAGATCAAGTAGATGCCTAAATTGTTTTACTCCGCCCAAAAAATAGACAAAGGCTTTTTTCAGTTCCATAGGGGTATGATATTCTAATTTTTTGAGCAACTGATCTTCAAAATGATCAGCATATTCATCAAACAAGTCCGCCACATACTCATCAGGTGCCTTTTTCTCCTGATTTGTTCCCATAAGAGAATCCAGCATAAATCTCGCGTTTGCATCGTCAGGAGAAAGTTCGAGAAGACGGCGGTAGTATTCAGGCGCGGCTTCAGGCCTGCCCAGATTTTTTAGTGCGGCCCCCAGATTCTGCAAAGATTCCTTATAATCCGGGTCGAGTGTCAAAGCCTTTTGATACGCTGCAGCAGCCGGATTCAGCCGGTTCCGTTTATGCAAACTCAACCCCAGGTTGTGGTGGAGCTGGGCAATCCCAGGGTCTATGATCACCGCCTTTTCAAAAATTTCAACCGCACTGTGGTATTCTTTTTGTTTCAAAAATACCAGCCCCACATTATTCATAGCCGCAACATTATTAGGGGAAACAGCAAGTATCTCCCTGGAAAAGGCTAAGGCCTCCTGTAAATCTCCTGAATTTAATGCCTGTAATGCCTCTGCGTATAATTGATTCATCTTGTCTGTTAAAGGATTATTCATTTCAAATGGAGTAGCCAAGAATCTTTTCCCTGTCAAGGCAATTTTCCTTACCGCGACGTATAGCACTCATAATTACAGCTCTTTGCCCCATGGCACAGATGTTGCTTAAATAGCTAATAACGACAGAAAATCAAGAACGAGGCGGAAAATATTTCCCTCTCCAGCATAAAACGCCGGAAATACTTTCCCCACTTGAGATTTAACATGGAGGATCCATTTACACGGAGGAAAACTTATGGCACTTAGAATCAATACCAATGTGTCGGCGTTGAATGCACACAAGAACATGGTAAAAAACGACAACCAGCTGTCCACATCCTTAGAACGCCTATCTTCAGGCTTACGGATCAACAAGGCGGCAGATGATGCTTCGGGTATGTCCATTGCCGACTCCCTCCGCTCCCAGGGAATGGGTTTGGGCCAGGCCATCAAAAATGCCAATGACGGTATCAATATTGTTCAGACTGCAGATGCGGCCCTGGAAGAATCCATTAATATCGTCAACACCATCAAGACCAAAGCCATCCAGGCGGCCCAGGACGGCCAGACCACAGAATCAAGGGCTGCCATCCAGGCGGATATAGACAAATTGATGGAAGAGCTGGACATCATCGCTAAAACCACTTCATTCAACGGCCAGAAACTTTTGTCAGGACAGTTTACAGACAAAAAATTCCAGATCGGTGCCTATTCCGGAGAAACCGTAAACATATCCATTGCATCATCCGAATCCACCAAGATCGGCCATGTGACCACAGGAATATTCTCCCTTGAAGATGACAAACCCGGAACGGTTGAGATCGCCATTTACAGCACACTCCAGGATAAAAACTTCCAGCTCCAGGCAACCGAGATTGCCTTTAGCAACTCCAGGGAAGACAGCATGGCAGCCGTGGCTGACTCCATCAACAAACTCTCGGATGTCCTGGGTATTTCAGCCCAGGCCGATGTCACATCAACCACCATATCCACCATCGGAGAAGGCACCTTATCCCAATTTTCAATCAACGGAATCGTGATGAACGGGATCAATGTGGTGAAAAACGACACCGACGGTGCCCTGGTCAAGGCCATCAACTCTAAAAGCCCCCAGCACGGAATTCGGGCCACCGTGGATGCAGGAGGCTATCTGACGCTGACCTCAACCGACGGCAGGGCCATTGAGGTCAAGGCGGATGATGAGGGATTCAGCTCGGTTTTCAAAGGCCAGGACCTGTCCACCGTAGGAGAGATCAAACTCACACAGGCAGGGGCCAATGACATTGTCATCACCAATGTGGACGGCGGAGAGGTGGTCACCCTGACCAATAAGATGGATATCTTAAAATCAGACGCCTTTACAATGCCCGCGTCCTTTGAACCAGGCTCTAAAATCACCAAAAATTCTATTCTGGGGGCTGGCTGGACCACCAGTCAGGATATAGTGACCAATGCCGTCTTTACAGATAATTTAGTCACCACCCAGGACTCAAAATTTGCCGGAGGATCCGTCCTCGGCAAAGACTCCATCATACAGTTCCAGGGGATCATTTACGGAGATGTGACCACCTCGGGCACCTCTTCGAGCACCACCGCCCCAAGTACTCTGGCAAGTTATTCCACCGTAAGTTCCGGCAGTGTACTGGCCGCTGGAACCCAGATCGGCACTGGGGTACAGCTTGAAGGAGAATCTGTAATCGAAACCACGGCCGTCACCACGGCTGATAACGATATTGCCTCGGGCTCTATCCTGGCCGCAGGCACCATCCTGGCATCCAACATCCATCTTTCAGGGGTGAGTGTCACGGTGGAACAGACCCCGCCCACCACCGGGAACAGCACCCTGGCCTCGGGCTCAACCCTGACGCCCGGAACCATCCTGGCCGCCCAGACCGCCATTGTCAGCGGCAATGTGGTGATTGATGCCACAGAAAAGACCACGGTGGATTCCACCATTGGCCTGGGGTCCTACCTTGAGGTGGGTACGATGATCGGAAGCGCCACCATTGTTTCCGGCCAGGACTATAAAATCCACCAGACCGATGAGCTGACCGCCACATCCAGTATCACTTCGGGCTCCACCCTCAAGGCAGGTACCGTACTCAAGGCAGGCTCTTATGTGGCCAGTGGAGGAACCGGAATTACCGGCCTTGACGGAACCACCTATTCAGGGGTCTTAACCCAGGATGTCACCCTGTTAAATGATTATCCAGCCGGGGCCGGTGATTATGTCAATGCCGCAGCAGGCTCTACCCTTGCCAATAAAAACATAATGGCAAAAGCAGGATCAATTATTGCCGAGGATTCCAGCTTAAAGGCCGGTTCTAAGAACAATGCAGATGTAACCTTGAAAGCAGGATCCACCTTGGTGGATGACATGGCCAACATCAGCAAGGAAATCACCTTGGGTAAAGGATCTATTCTCGGCAACACCAGCATCATGCGCAACGGGTCCCAATTTTACGGCAGGGTGGAACTGGCCAGTGATGTCAATGTAACCAAGGAACAGGTCGTGGGTATCGGATCCACCCTTGAAAAAACCACCACCTTTATCAAGGCAGGATCCTCCATCGGCGGTACCATCACCCTGGATCAGGATGAAGAGGTGGCCGCAGGCTCCCAGATGCAGATTGAAAGAGGATCGACTCTTGCCCAGGGCAGCCTGATCACTGCAGGCACCTATCTGACCACGGATATTACCGCAGATGACGGCAATGTCTACAAGGCAGGAAAAACCCTTGAAAATGACATCACCACCGCCGGCATAAATGTGCTGACCGATCCGCTGACCCTGAAACAAGGTTCTATTATTGCCTCGGGCAGTACAATCACCGCCAATGTCGGGGGAAACAGTGCCCAGGCCAAGATGAGTGAATCATCCACGGCCCGGCTCTCGGATGTGGATGTCCTGACCCAGGACAACGCCCAGACAGCCATTGCCGTGGCCGACGCCACGTTGCGGGATCTTGACAAGGTCAGGGCGGACTTGGGTTCAGTACAGAACCAGCTTAACTCCACCATTGCCAATATCTCCACCACCCGGGTGAATGTACTTTCTGCAGAATCAACCATAAGAGATGTTGATTTTGCTGATGAATCCGGCAACTTTACCAAGCTGCAGATTTTGGCCCAGGCAGGGACCTTTGCCATGAGCCAGGCCAATGCAAGTTCCCAGAATATATTGAGCCTGCTTCAATAACCCCTAAACTTCAAGGCCCCGGAATTATTCCGGGGCCTTTTTCTTTTTTTTCTCATGTTTTTCGGGCCCATGTCCGATGATATATATAATTAATTAGGCGTAAACCGCCGTTAACGGAACGGAGAAAAACCATGGCAGGAGCAATCACCACTTTGGGCATCGGGTCAGGACTTGACCTTCAAAATATTTTAGATCAGTTGAAAACCGCTGAAAAAGCCCCGATCACAGCCAAAGAAACTCAAAAAACTGAACTTCAGGAAAAAATTAATGCCTATAACGGGGTTAATTCTAAACTTTTTTCTATGAAATCCAGTGCCCTTTCTCTCTCCCTTGAATCTGATTTTTTAAATACCAAAACATCTGTATCAGACGAAGATATCCTGACGGCCACGGCAAATAACGGTATTGAATCCTCCTCCCATTCCATTGAAGTGGTCCAGAAAGCCGTTTTCAGTTCTTGGCAGACCGATGGGGTCCCTTCAAAAGACACCATTATCTACGAAGGGCCTGATACAGGTATTGCATCCAAAGACGAGTCCGTGACCACGGAAAGCTCGACCATGGCCATTAAATACGGGGCACTTGAAAGCCAGCAGGCCATTGATATTGACCTGAATCCCGGGATGAGCCTGACCCAGATTGTCGGGGTAATAAATTCGTCAGAAGCCAACAAGGACGAAGAGGGAAATCTCATTGTCATGGCATCCTTGGGGACCATCGAGGACGGGGATTTTTATATCCGCCTGGCATCAGCATCTCCCGGCGACTCGGCAGATTCCCAGGTCAGCGTTGAAGGGGCTGATTTTGCCGTTGCTGATGTTACCATCTCAATCGGCAAGGCAGGGGATGAAGACCCCATGTACCTGAGCGTGGCTCCCGGCACTACCTATGAACAGATTGCAGCCGACATCAATGCCGCATCAGACAACCCCGGGGTCACGGCAAGCATTGTAGATACCGGCACCTCTGAAAATCCCTTTAAGCTTACACTCACGGCAAATAATACAGGGGAAGAAAACCGCCTGGTCATCCAGAACCTGCCCATGGCAGAAATGACCGGTGCGGATCAAGCCTCTTTAAATGCAATTTTCAAGGTCAACGGGGTGGAATACCAGCGCCAGACCAATTCAGGCATCACCGATGTCATCTCCGGTGTCACCTTGAACTTTAAAAAAGCAGGGGAAACCTCCTTAGGGGTTCAAAGGAACCTGGATCCTGTTAAAGAAAATATAAAATCTCTGGTTAAAGGATTTAATGAACTGATCGCCGAAATCAAAGGAAGCGATGGGGACAGCACATCCACTGAGGATGAAGACGATGAATTAACATCGCCCCTTGCTGACTCCTTTGACATGAAATCCCTGCTCTCCAAGCTCAGTTCTCTGATCACCACCTCAATCAATCCAGACTCCCAATATATTAATCTGGTGGACCTCGGGGTTGAAATCAACAAGGACGGGACCATGAGCCTGGACGAGGACAAGCTTGAACAGGCGGTTGAAGCTGATCCGGACGCGGTGCAGACCCTGTTTATCGGAGATGCGGATGCAGGGATTACAGGGCTCGGGGATATCATTGACGACGGTATTACAGAGATGGTCAGTTCCCAGGGCCTGGTCTCAACCGAGATTGATTCGGCCCAGATTCGAATGGAGAACCTGGATAAAAGTATTGAGGCTGCCACGGCACGGCTGGATAAAGAGTATGATACCATGACCAAGCAGTTTATACTGCTGGATAAAACCATTAGTTCACTCAACGCCCAGTCAACGGCAATGAACACCATTATTGACTCCTTTACCAAGACGACTGAAAAATAACCAAGAATTACCCAGGAGGTATAAATGGCTGGAACAGCTGAAATCAACAGCTATTTGAACAATCATTATGAGGGCATGAGTCCTGAACAGCTCATCCTTGCCCTTTATAAAACCGCTTTGAAAAACCTAGAGCTTGCCAAGGCAGGGATTGAAGAAAAAAATATCCAAAAAAGAGGGGAGCACCTGAGCAAGACCATTGCCATTGTTGCCGAGTTGAATGCCTCTGTGGATTCAACAATGACCGATGAGAGCACCCAGTTTTTAAGGGGGTTATATGCCTCCATCCTGGCGGAGCTGCCCAAGGTCTCCCTGACCAATGATATTAAAATTTTAACCCAGACCATACCTATATTTCCAAACTCAAAGAGATCTGGGAAAATCAGGTTATGGGACAAAAGAGCAAACCTGTCCTCCGGAAAAACATGGCAAGCCAATATCCGGGCAATGCGCCAACGAGCCGTTTCAGAGCCATTTCAGTCTGAGATTCATATGCGAAGGGGAAAAAAATGAACCAGGAATTTGAAAATATCACACATGCCATGGCCGTGCTGGACAGCATACAGGCAGAACATATTGAATCCTTTCAGACCGAGCTTATGCCGGATCTTGAAGATCAAATGGGAAAAAGACATCAGGCCTTTAACCAGCTGAGTGATCAATTAAACCTATTTTTTGCCCGAACCGAACAATATGATGAGGCTCAACTCAGATCAATGATCTTGACTTTTTCAAAACAGATGAATAAATTGCAAAATCAGAACCTGATGCTCAAAGAAAAAGTTGAATTGTACCGGGAAAACCTCAAGGCCAGAATGAAAAAAATGACAAAAGGTCATTGGTTCCTACCGGTCCCCCTATTCTTTTTCAACCAGACCCCGGGTGATTAATTTAACAAACTAAACGATTAGATTAACAAGCGAACAAGGAGGTTCCATGAATATCACGACCAGCATCAATCCGATCAATGGTTCAGGAGGAACGGCTGCCCCGCCAGAGGCAACAAAAATTGATGTGTCTGTAGCAGCATCCCAGGTAGAACAAAAATCTCAGGAAGACAAAGAACAATCCCTGTCTGTTCAGGAAGTCAAGGAACTGGCCGAAGGGTTAAACGAACTTATGGACGGGCTGCAGACCAGTATCGGATTTTCCATCCACGAAAAACTTTCCAACCAGGTTGTTGTGGAAATCAAGGATCGTCAAACAGATCAATTGATCAAGCAGATTCCATCCGAAGAGTTATTGGCCATTAAAGAAAAAATGGAAGAGTTCACCGGGATGCTATTCGATCAGAAGGCGTAATAAGGTTTGATTTGAAACTCCAGCCAAGGTGGGAATGTTCAGAATTCTGTGTCACGGTTTCGGTTCCCGGATCTGCCTCAGCGCCAGCGGAAGTAAAAGTCAGGTCCGAGAATGGGCCTTCAATCAGCCACGTCGGAGGAGTTGACTTTTGCTGGAGTGGAGTTCCTGGAACCATCTTTTCCATCTGTAAATAAATCCCTATCAAATTCCCAGCTCTTTATCCAGCCGGCCTTCAAAGAAAATTGCCAACTGGGAAATTGTCAGTGACCAATTTTGAATCGGCATTGTCCATTTTTTACTGGCGTTCTGGATCCCCATGTAAAGCAGCTTTAACAGGCTGTCCTGGTTCGGGAATGATCCCTTTGTTTTGGTCAGTTTTCGAAACTGTCGATGCACAGCCTCAATGGTATTTATCCGTCGAATCTCTTCTGGATATTTAAAGAAATGACTGAGGCGTTCCCAGTTGTTCCGCCAGGATTTTATCACAATCGGGTATTTGTCATTCCATTTATTTTCCAAGATATCCAGTTCTTCTTCGGCCAGATCCTTATTGACCGCTTTATAAACACGTTTTAGATCTGCCATAAATTCCTTTTTATTTTTGGAACCAACGTATTTCAATGAATTTCGGATCTGGTGGACTACGCAGAGTTGAACTTCTGTGTCCGGGAATATGGTCTCAATGGCCTCGGGAAAACCTTTTAGACCATCAACACAGGCAATCAGGATATCTTTTACCCCTCGGTTTGAAAGGTCTGTTAACACCTGCAGCCAGAAGTTCGCACCCTCATTCTCGGATATGTACAGCCCAAGAACCTCTTTGCGGCCCTCGATATTCACCCCAAGAATTGTGTAAACGGCTTTGCTGCCGACCTTTCCGTTTTCTCGTACTTTATAATGTATGGCATCAAGCCATACGATTGGGTACACATTTTCCAACGGCCTGGCCTGCCATTCTTTGACGGTATGGATGATTTTATCGGTAATGGTGCTCAGAGTGGCATTTGAAATCTCAAGTCCATAGATTTCCTGTAAATGGGAAGCCATATCATTATAACTCATGCCCAGGCCGTAAAGGGCTATTATCTTTCTTTCAATTTCATCGCTGAGCGTTGTCTGATGTTTTTTGACGATCTGTGGAGAGAAGGTTCCGGCCCTGTCACGCGGGGTTTCCAGCTCAAATTTACCATCCAGGGATTTAATGGTCTTTTTGCTTTTTCCATTACGGCGGTTGGCAGAAACTTCCTGCCCGAGATGGGACTCCAACTCTCCTTCAAGAGCAGCTTCAGCAAGATTTTTGATTAATGATGTAAGGACGCCGCCCTTACCTGTGAAGGGTTTACCTTCCTGGATGCCTTTAAGGGCTTTTTGAAAATCAAATTCGGTGTTTTCTTCGGTCATGTCAGTTCTCCTTATTTAGCTGAGTATATCAGCTTTCATTCAACTGACACAGAATTTTGAACGCCCTCGCCAAGGTAGAGGATCATAAGCGTTTGATTTTTTATTGAGATCAGTTGCCAATACCGCTCTTCCGTCTGGTTTCTGCCTCTTTAGGGCATGCTGGTTATTCAGACATTTCCGGTTCCAGGATATTGTACTGACAAGAATAAGTGGAATCTGAAATAACCACCTGTACAGCCTGATTGTTTTTTGAATTGATCACCAGAGGGCCTAAAAGGTTGGCTGTAATCTTTTGCTTTTCTTGTTTTCCAAGGATGTTCACCACCACGTAAACAACCACCTCATCCCTGTTTATATCCGTCCATCCAAGATCCTTGATGATCTTGTCTATCCCCACATTGTAGTCCGGCTTAAAAATAGTGGGATCCATGACCACTAAAGCAAGGTTGGGTTCGTCTATGGACTGAAACCAGCAGAACGGGGCAGTTTTAGGATCTTCAAGCAGTACAAAGCGTTCAAATCCTGAAAACCCGGGCAGCCCTTCGGGCATGGACAGGATTTTTGTCTCATCAATCTGAACCTCACCAAATTTTCTGGTACCTATTTTCAACGTTCCTTACTCCTTGAAAAATTTTTTCTTGATCAATGCTGCAGCCTGTGTAATGTCGCCCAGGTCTTTCTCAGCAGATTCAATATTTTCTTTTTGGATCTGTTCAAAGACTTCCATTCTCAATATGGTGATCTCCCTGGGTGCGTCAATACCGATTTTCACATTATTGCCCTCAACACTGAGGACACTTACGACAACCTCGTCCCCGATCTTGATCTTTTCATTTTCTTTCCGGGTTAAAACAAGCATATTATCCCTATTCTTATCTTAGATAATCCACAAGGCTGATGCTCAGCACTTTTGAGGTTGACGCCAGGGCCGCCTCGTAGGCAGTTTCAATATTCTTAAGGTTCATAATTGATTCTATCATATCTGCATCTTCTATGTTTGAACGGCGTTCTGTAAGGGTTAAGTTAACCTCTTTGGTAATGGATGACCTGACCTGTTCCCCCCAAAGATAAGGGGGCATTGTCCCCTGACTGCCATTGGAGACTAAATTCCTCAAGATCATGGCCGTTTTCTTTGATGGTAAATTTCTGGGTCACATCATCCCAGGCCACGGTATAATCAATCCGATTGCCGTTCTTAAGGGATTCAGCCTCCATGGCTTTTTCCACCTCTTTTGCCAGCTGTTCATGACTGGTGTAGGTTTTCTGGGCAATTGAGGCGGTGAGGCGGCTGGTTTTTAAATGAACATCTTCCTGGGTGATCTCAAGAAAATCCAACTTGTCATTTGAACCGTCAATGGTGATATTGACAATTTCCTTGTCCGAGATGGAAAAATGGGTTGTATCATCGCTGGCAGGTGAAAATCCCAGCTGATCTGCGGCATTTGACTGCTTATACCCCCCGGAGTACCAGAGCATTTTAAATGAGGAGATATCGGCATTTCCCGATTTTTTAAAAATAAACTCCTGTTCGGTCCCATCATAGGTGACGGCATAATCCACCTTGTTAAATGAAGCCTCTTTCATCCCGGTCTGGATCAATGAGGCCAGATGATTAAGATCAGTGTACTCTTCTTCGGGGATGGCGATGCTGGCCGTAACTGTATTCCCGTCAGCATCGGTTTCGGCAAACTCCACCCATTTGTTATCCCCGTCAATGGTCATGACCACGGGGGATGCATTTGAATCAAAGGACAGTTTTTGTTCAACATCCACATCAGGGCTGAACCCCAGGGACTTGGCAATGGTGTCACTGGAAGGTCCCCCGCTCTCCCAGAGCAGGCTGAAATCAGAAATATTGGCGCTGACATCCTGGACGTTGAACCGGTTGGTACCGGCATTGTATGTCACTGAATAATCTGCCGGCGGCACATTGGTGGATGCCGCATCAAGGGCAGCCTCCACGGCAGCGGCAAAACTTGTGGCATTACGGTAGGTGCCCAAAGCAACGGTGGCGGTGATGGTGGTGCCGGCGGTTGCCCCGATATCGGTTTCCCCAAAGGTAAAGGTATTGTTTGACGCATCAAGAATAATGGTACGGTCCAGGGGGGTATCTGAAGAGGGATAAACCGTTGAGTCGTCCACAGGGTAAAACCCGAGGGTGGATGCGGCATTGCTTGCGCTCCAGTCAAGATGAAACTCATCTAAATCAGCACCCAGCTCATGGATTTTAAACCGGCTGGTTGAGGCGTCATAAGAGACATTGTACTCGATCTGATTGGGACCTGCAGCACTGGGGGTTTCCAGCTTATTTTCAATATCCTTTGCCAGGGCATCCATATCCGTATAGGTAACATCGGCTCCCGTGGTGTTCAAATCAATGGACAAAGGGGTGATCCCGCCGGTGGAACTCACCTCCCTAAAAAAAATCGAATCGTTTGTTCCGTCCGTGATCACAAGTTCGGTAACGTATGCGGCTTCGGTGTCGGACACGGGCGGTGCCTTGATAATATTGTCTCCGTTAAAACCGATTTCATGGCCGGCACTATGGTCACCCATGGGGGGAATAATTTCAAAGGAGATATAGTCCCCTTGATTGTCAACCGGTCCGTCAAGCCGGATACTGATATCAGGCACCCCGTTTTCATCCAGATCAATGTCAACTGATTCGGCAGTGCCTGAAATAATTTCAGGGGTAATCACATACCCTGGATTGTTGACAATCTTCGATGTGTCATCTCCCTGCCAGACCAGGGTAAAGGGTTTGGTGCCGGCAGGTTCAGGCGTCCCTATGGTCAATGCATCCGTATTGGTAGTAATGGAGACATCATCCGGATCAATGGAGGAAGCGGTTTTGATATCGTTGATATAGGCATTGCCCCCTGATTCCCACTTAAACTCTGTTCTCAGGTATCCGTCATAGGATCCGTCCTCACGGATGGAATAGGTCTGGGTTTCATCATCATAATCCACAAGATAACTTGCGTTGTATCCCTCTTTGGCCGACACCTGGTTCAAGGCATTCCTGACTGCGGTTTCAAGGTCTTGGGTGGAATAGAGCCCGTCCGGGATAACGGCTTTCATTATTTTTTCAGATGCAGACCCGTGACCGTTGTCTTCTTTAATTACAATGGTGTTATTGGTTGAATTGATTTCAACTTCATCGCCCCAGAAAGTTTCCTGGCCGTCCCTGCCCACCTGGACCTGTGAATTTTTATCCGTTCTGATCTCAAAGGGGTTGGAATTGCCCGTATAAAGCACCTGGTTGGGCTCTGTGCTCTGATCGTAGACAAAGGGCATGGTATTGGTCTCTGTGCCCCCGAAAATATAATTCCCGTTGACCTGGGTATTGCCCAAAGAGACAATCTGCTCGACAATGCTGTTAATGCGTTCAATGGCATCCTGCCGTTCATCGACAGTGGTGGAATCATTGGCAAGACGGTTTACTTCTGATTTTGCATCCAGGATCAGGTTATTAATACTGGTCATGGCGTTTTCACTCGTCTCAAGCCATGATTTGCCCATGATCACATTTTCTTCGATCTGGTCCAGGTTTCCGATTGAATTTTTAATACTCAAAGTCTGACTCAATCCCAGGGGATCATCTGAAATTTCATTGATCTGTTTCTGGGTGCTTGTCACCTCATTGGTATTTTTCAAATCCTCGGTCAAATTGCCCAGGAGGTAGGTGGCCGTATAATAGGTATTGATATTGGGAACTCTCATTTTAACTCTCCTGTTACCTCATGGAAATCAGGGTATTGAGCATCTCATCAGATACGGACAGCAGTTTTGACGCCGCAGAATAGGCATGCTGGTATCTCATGAGCTGGATCATCTCTTCATCCAAAGACACGGCAGAAACCGCATCCCGCTGTTCTGTAATATTATTGACCATGGTGTCTGCAAAGGATTTTGAAGTTTTAATGGTTCGGGACTCAATCCCCAGAGAACCGATCAGGGTATTAAAATAATCATCCAGGGTCGCATAGGTATTGCTTGACTGGGCCTCGCTGCCCCGTTCAAAGGTCCATATTTTCAGGCTTTTTTCCACAAACTGGGCATCTGCAAGGGAGAGCGCATTGGCATTATCCCCGCTGGAAATCACCCCGGTGGTTCCATTCACCTTTGCAGCCGCAATGAGATTGGTGTCCTTGAGTGCGGTATTCATTTCCATGGTCAGGGCATCTTGGCCCTCAAAAAAGGTGTTGATCCCGGCAGCAGCAGCAAGGCCTGCATCAGATGATCCGTCATCTGAAAATGCAAACCCGTCATCATCCCCGCCCGGGGGTAAAATCTGAAGACTGCCCCCGGTTGGATCGTTCAAAACGCCCCAGACACCCGAGCCTGACCGTTCAAACCTCAGATCACTGGCGGCAAAATCAAGACCGCTCCAATCGGTGACCTTCATTTCCACATTGTCCTGGGAAAACCCGTTTTCCCCTGAATACTGGGTATTTTGAATGGTGTAATAGGTATCTGAGGCCTTGAACTCCAAACGGTTGTCAATGGTTGTCGAGGCTTTAAGGCCCGTGCCCTGGCGGTTAAACTCTTCGGAAAACGAATCCAGGGTCCAATGCCAGTCTGAAAGGGTCTCGCCTGTGGGATTGCCTTCCGGGGTCTGGGACAAAGGAATCCCTGTACTCCCGGTGGTCACGGTAAAGACATCACCGGCAAACAAGGTGCCGTCGTAAATTTTAAAATTCATCCCGTCCACCTGGACCTCTACCGGGGCCAGAGGGGTATATGGGGGATCATTTCCTTCAATGGTAAAGGTCCCTGTGGTCACGGAGTTGGACCACTCAATGACCAAAGGCTCTTCGCCTTCTCCAGGAAGGTGACCCACCTTGCCGCCCGAGACCACCTTGAACTGGTAAAGTTCATTAATGGAATTGGCCCGGCCCGTGATTCTAAAATCCAAAGGGTCAGGCCGGCCCTGGGCATCTGTATTGATGGTCAAAGTATTTCCCGCCACAAGACTGCCCGCAGCGATATCAAAGGTCAGGGTCTCCTTTCCCCCCTCCATGATGGTGACCTCTCCCTCATCTTCCACATGGATCAGACCCGTGGCCCCGGTCCTGACGCCGTCGGCATCCAGGCGTTCCCACCGGATCACCCCCTCATCATCGTAGAGGCTGGAGGTGGTAAAATTTCTATAGGTTTTGGACGGATCTGCATCCAGAAGATCATTTTCAGGGGAATTGGTTCCTTTTCCTGTGCCCGTGAGCACCCTGAATGTGGCAGAAGCGCCCAAGGTGTCTGAAAAATTTTCAACCTTAATGGGTTCTTCCTTGTCTATATTCTTAATAACCGAGATGGAACTGGCCGTCCTGACCACGGTATAATCGGCTGCCACACCGGCGGCGGCAAGATCTGAAATAATTTCAGTCTCAAAGAGCTGGGCCAGTTCAAGATCTGAGGTGCCTGCCCCTGCCGTGGTGTCAAAAAGGATTTGATGCCCGTCAAGGTCAAAAGAGATGGTCTCCCCGCCGGCCGTGGAAAACCCTGAAAATCCGCCCTCCCCTCCAAAGGTAAGGATAGAACTGCCCCGGGTGGCGGTGTTGGTACTGAAAAGCCCGCCGGCACCGGCGGCAGTAGACTGAAGCACAATACCCTCTTTGGCAACCACACTCACAGTGCCTGTGATAACGGCATTTTTATTTCCCGCACCTGCCGTGCTTTCGGCAATAAGGGTACCCGTGCCCTGGCCTGAAAAGCTCATATTGTCCACGGCAAGGGCAATGGCGTCATAACGGACCGTGTCCGAGGCATCCACAACATTGTTAAACCGAAGTTCGGTATCGGCCGCCCCTGAAGTGGTATTGCTCCCGCCCAATGCACTCACATTGACCAGGGCGTCGTCTCCGGTATCTCCTGATCCGTTGCGAAGCCGGATGCCTGATCCGTCCAGGGTCCTGAGCACCACTGAATTGGTATATGGATCATGCACCACCGAAAAGAGACTGGTGTCCAGTTCGGCTGCCATGGCCTCGCTGAATGCCTTGGCCATCTCACCGGCATCATTTACATCCACCCCGCTTAAATCAATATCCACGGAGGTTGTACTGGCGGCGGCCGTGCCTGAACCTGAAATACTTGAATCCACCACAAAGGTCACCGTGTCTCCGGAATCAAAATTAGCAAAATTGTCCAGGCGGATCCCGGTATTGTCCTGGACTTCAAAATCCTGGATTCCCAAGGTTCTGCCCGCGCTGGAGTTCAGGGTCAGGCCGTCAAGATAAAGGTCATCATCCTCGTTGATAAGATTCATAGCCTCAACACCTGCCAGCAAGGCATTTTCATACTGCTCCTGGAGGGTGGCTGAAACGGAATCCCGGATAAAACTCTGGGCCTGAACAACGCCGTCAACATAAAGAGAAAATTTCACCTCGTCCCCGTCCTGGATCCCCCCGTTATCAATGAGCTGATAGGTGGCTGAGGTGGCTGATGCATAGGCACTGACCCCGTCCACCTGGCTTAGGGCCTGGGCAATGGATGCGGCAGACCGTTTTGCGTCTCCGCCCACATCCTTGATCTCGATCACGCTGGTACCTGTGGGCCCGTTGTAAACGGTCAGGGTCTGGCCGGCAATGGCCCCGTCAAGGGAGGTGGCAACACCTGAGGTGGACCCGTTGGTCTGGACCGAGGCAAGGCCTGAACCATCCGTTTCCATGACCTCCATATCCCCGAGGGTGGCAGAGTCCATGACGGTGAGCTTGTAGATGGACTGGTTTCCCCCTGTGGCCGCCCCCTGCCAGTTGGTAATCCTGGCCTCTGACTCCCCCATGTCCATATGGATTCTGGAGTATTCGGTGGACGCCCCGGTTTTATCTTCCAGCCACATGGTAAAGGCCTTTGAAAAATCAATTTTGTCCCCGAATTCAAAACTGGTCAGCCACCCGCTCTCATCTGCCTGATAATCCCCCACCACAGGTTCGTTGTAATAGGTCAGCCCGGCCCCCTGGGAATGCTGGTAATTAATGGCCCAGATCATCTCTCGGGACAATTCATTGACCTGGGCCTGGTACTTGGGAATCACCGAATCCCGTATTTCCAGAAGCCCTCCGATCTTGCCCGAGGTGATCTTATCTGTAATCACCTGGCCGGAACCGGTTGATCCCTGCCAGACCACATCCTTGCCCGTCATGCTCAGGCTGTAGGAATCCACCCCGTTGACCAGGGTAAAACCGTTGGCCGCATTAACGATCAGGGCACCATCTCCCTGTTCAAAGGTGGAAATATCAATAAGATCGCCCAGTTCCTTGATCAATGCGGTCCTCTGATCCCGCTGGTCATTGGCTGTCCTATAAATCTCAGCAGATAAAATTTTCCTGTTCAAATCTGCAATTTTTACGGACAGGGTATTGATCTGCTGAACAGCAGCAGAGATATCCGAAGATATGTCTGTCAGTAATTTGTCCATATCCAGGACAGTGCTTTCAAACCGGTTGGTCAGCTTGTTCCCGCTCTCGTAAATGGCAACCCGTTCAGAAGAGCCTTGGGGATTGTCGGACAGATCGTGCCAGGAATTCCAGAACTCGGTCAGCACGGTGGTCAGGCTGGTCTCGCTGGATTCGTCAAAAAAACCTTCCAGCACCCGCATATAAGATTCCTGCTCCTCCAATGAGGCCTGGGTGGACTGTTCCCCTGTCAGCCTTGCTTCAAGCAGGGCATCCACACTCTGTTGAATCTGAAACATATCCACGCCCGTACCAAATAAAAACCCCCCATAAGCCGCTGGCTTGCGGCTGGTCTGATCTGCAGACTGGACAGAATAATTCGGATTGTTGACATTGGCAATATTCTGACCGGTAATGTTCAGCCCGTGCTGCTGGGTTGAAATGGCGGTCTTGGCAATACTTAGAGTGGAGGATATGCCTGACATGGTTTATACCTCTGCATTAATAAGACGGGTGGTTTCGTTGGATGAAAGGATATGGCCGTAAGAAGAATACTGATCCTGATCCGGACGCTGTTTAATCGTACTGAAAACACCGTCAATCACAGAAAGATATTCCAGAATATACCGTTTATTTTCATTGGCCATGAGTCCAATCTCATGTTTGAGCCCATCAATTTTAAGCCCGATTGTTTTAAGCCCTGACTTGATTCTCATTTTCAAAGGAAGGACTGCAACCACCTCCCTGACCCGAAAGGACCTGACATCCATTTCAAAATCGGACACATAGGTTTTCACCCGGTCAAGGATCCTTGCGATCATGGATTCAATGGACTCAACAATTTGTTTTTTTCTGTCCGTGGAATCCCAGAGTTTTTGGACATCCATATCTGTGATATATTTTTTTTCAGCCTCAAGAAGTACTTTGAGTTCCTTGTAAAATCCCAGGGTCTCGTTAAGCAGGCCTGACATGTCATCGGCAATTTTTTCCATTTTGGCTCTTCTCCTTTGATCATCAGTCTTTAAAGCGTTTGTTGCGCTTAAAGCCTGGTTCCATCAGGGAATAATTTTCCCTTTGGCCCATTTTTTTTATATCTAAAGGGATAAAGAGCAACTTTCATACCAGATCTTAAAAGGAAAGAATGGAAGGAAAAAAGAAAGGTTAAAGTGTTTTTTTCAGTTGATCGAATAAGAATTCTTGAGGCATGGGACAATTGATCGGTGAGATGCTGGTCGTACATGGATTCAAATACCTCAATGCTGTTGGATTTGGGAAACAGGGCATCTCCGGGCAGGGTCTGGCGCATGGATTGAAGTATTTTCTGGGTAAAAATCGCCTCAAACCCTTCACAGGCCTCTTTGAGTTCCTTTTCCTTTTCAGGGTCAACCGGCTTTATCTGGGCCAGTTGAGAGGCAAGCATCTGGTTTTGGATTGAATTTACAGGTCCTGTCATGGTCTATCCTTTCACACGTCTATAGAATCTCAAGTTCAGCCTGGAGTGCGCCAGCCACCTTTATTCCCTCAAGGATACTGATCAGATCTCTGGGTTTAACCCCCAGGGCATTCAGCCCCCGGACCAGCTCGCCAATGGTGGAATTTTCTTCAAGCATCATCACCCGGTCTTCCTGGGGCTCTTCATCTGCCCCGCCTTGAGGGTTGATGGTCACGGAAAGATCCCCATGGGCCACGGCCACGCTTGATATGGTGACATCAGATCCGATCACCACGGTTCCGGTCTTTTCATTGATCACCACACGGGCCGGCGCATCCGGAACCACAGACAGGGTTTCAATGTCGGCGATAAACTCTGCCACCCAGGCCTTCCTCATCTTCTCAGGTATTTTTAAACGCAGGGCACTGGCATCGATCAGCTGTGCACTTCCCTTGCCCACGGTGATGTTGATGGTGTCAGCCATCCGTCTTGCCGTGGTAAAATCCGGTCGGAACAAGAAAAGAATAAGATGGTGTTTTCCGTCGAGTTTAAATGGAATCTCCCGTTCCACGGTTGCCCCGTCCACCACCCGCGCCACCAGAAGATGGCTGTCCCTGTCGCCTGCACCGGAAGGAATAGCAAGGCTGACCGCCCCCTGGGCAAGTCCGTAAACCTGTCCGTCAACCCCCTTTAAGGGGCTCATTAAAAGGGTTCCCCCTTTAAGGCTTTTGGCATCGCCAAGGGAAGATACCGTAACATCCATCCGGTCTCCGATCCTGGCAAAGGGTTCAATCTCGGCTGTGACCATGACCGAGGCCACATTCTTGACCTTGAGCTGCCCTCCGGCATCATGGATGTTTATTTTCTTCATCATATTGACCAGAGACTGGCGTGTAAAACTGACCTTGTCTTTATCCCCTGTGCCGTTGAGCCCGACCACAAGGCCGTACCCGGTCAATTGATTTGAGCGTATACCCTTGATTGCGGCAAGATCTTTTATCCTGGCCGCCTCAAGGGAAAAAGGAGATACCCAAACCGCCAAAACCAGAAAAATCAATATTTTGATACTGCGTTTTTTAAATTCCATAGAATCCGCCTTTTTACCAGGGCCAAATATTATCAATGATTCGGGTTCCCCATCCAGGCTTTTGCTTGTCTGACAAGGCGCCTTTTCCATAATACTCTATCCTTGAATCCGCAAGAGAGGTTGACTGAACCCTATTGGTTGCAGAAATATCCTGGGGCCTTATCACCCCTGACACAGTGATATACTGAACTTCATTATCCACTTTCATGGCCCTTCTTCCGAACAGGCTTAAATTACCGTTGGGCAACACCTCAACCACCCGGGCGGAAATGGAGGCTGTCACCTGGCCGGCCCTGTCGCTTTCAGCTTCGCCTGCAAACGAATTATCAAAACTTGTGCCGATAAGAGAAGGGGTTCCCCTTCCGCCAAGGGCGGTTTCATATCCCAGAACGTTTATCGTGGGCGTTCCCACGTTCATGGCGCTTTTTCTTGAAGACTCTGTGTTAACATCCATCTTGGAGCTGGAATTTTCTACAATATCAACAATTACGGTATCGCCGACATGATTGGCCCTTGTATCCTCAAACATGGACCCACGGCTTTCGTTCCACAAAGAGCCTTCTGCTGCACGACCGGCGGAATAATCAGGCGGAATGGAAGGGGCGGTCTGACCTGCATCCCCACTGGGAAGCACGGCCATGTCGGATTTGCCCGAGGTCGTACACCCCACGCCCATAAAACAGATCAATACCAGTATCAATCCCTGTTTTATACTTTTAAGCCCGGATGTCATAACATCCTCCCTTTTTTCCTTAATAAATAACTTCAACGGTTGATCCTTCCCTGACCAGTCCCCGGAGGATTTTCCCGGATCCCAGGTTCTCAACTTTCATCATTTTATCCTTAAACCCGTCTTCTTTGGCAATGCCTGAAGTGACAATCCTCATATGATCGGATCTGGCCACCAGCACGATGACCTCTCCTTTCCGGATTAAGGGCAACGGCACAAGCCAATCCTCTTTAATGGGTGTATGTTTCATCACATCGATTTTCAAAACCTGACCGGACATTGCCATAACATCTCTTACAGCCTCTCCTCTGAGACTGAACATATCTTTTTTGACCAGCACCACATCGGTTTGTGCAAGGGGGTGACCCTTTTCAAGATGCCTGGCGGCACAGACAACTTTCTGGTAAACAGCAATTTTCCCTCTGATGCGAATGGAGTCCACCTCTTTGCCATCCACCCAAACAGCAATGGACAGGCTCAGATTTCCATTTTTATCCACAGCCCGTTCAGATGAGCAGTCCATGGTCAATTCCCCAGCAGGATAGACCCCTGTTTTTTGAATCCGAAGCTTTTTGATCTCATACGCTTTGTCCGTAAAATAATCAGACAAAAAAAGATCCACCCGGGCACGAATATCGGCCTTTTCAAGCACCTGAAACCGCTGCTTGACATAAATTTTATCCGGGCAGGCCACAGATATATCCTTTGGCAGTGCAGGATGCCCTCTTAAATGGGAAAGCACACGGGCCCGGGTTAACACCTTCATCATACCTGGTTTTGGAGATCTTCCCAATGATACGGTTTCTAAAACCTCCCTGATATAGGGCTTGGCCTGGATACTGGCAATATCCTTTAAAAAAATCTGGTCTCCTTTTACCTGGCTGAACTCTTCAATTACAATATGCAAGGGCGCATCCCCGGCAAAAACAAAAGCACAATGCCAGGCCGCCAGGATCTGGAAGACAATCAAAATCAGTGATGTCCGGTTAGGTTTTTGCTTGCTCAATAATTTTTTGATCTTTGACAATATTGTCCCTGTTTGAACTATGAGAGCCCTGCTCCTCGCAGCCAAACAGGTCATTTAGAATGGCGGTTCGCAGCTGCCGAACTCTTTTGATCGTGACCTTTTCATTAAACTGTTTTTGGCAATGGATTGCCAGTAACAGGTAAGTGATAAGGCCGCCAAGAATCTGAACCATAAGGCCGTATTCACTGCGGGCAATGAGATGATATACCTTCAGATGTTCTTTCCACCATTTGAAAAAATCCTCAATGGTCCACCGGAGTTTATAAATTGTTGCTATTTGTTCCGCTGTTAAATCATGCCTGTCAGTTGCCACATAGTATTTGACGCCAGCAATTTTATAGCCAACAACCCGAACAGGCCTTTTCGTCTGGTTTTGATTCGGAGTACCAAGTTTAACCAGTGCATCATAAAAAATGTAGCTGTCGGAAGGGGTCTCGTGGTTATCAATAATTGTTCTTGTTGTCCTGGTTTTTATACGGCAGACAAAATGTTTGCCTTGCTCCTGAAGCAGGTCAAATTCTTTATGGGATTGATATCCACGATCCATAACACCTGTTTGCCCCTTGGAAACTATTTTGGGAACAAAGGTGCGTTCAGCGCCGTTGCCTTCAGTCAAAAAGATTTTGTTTGGGATTCCGTGATTAATGTCAAATCCGCAATGTACTTTGGCTTTTTTACTTCCTTTTCTGTAGTTCGCCCAGTGCATTGAAAGGACTGCATTTATGAGACTACCGTCAATGGAAACCAACTCTCCTAACTCGGCGTGTTCACCCGGATGACACTCAAGAGCCTGTTTATAAAGATCCTAAAAGATAAATTGCAGTTGTTCGAGTCCCCTGTGATTGATGGCTTCACAGAAACTACTACGGCTGATACCACCGTCTGGCGCAATATTTTCTTTAGCAAAAACATTTTCCTTGAGATCCTGAATTAAATGTCGGGCAGACTTGTGCTCCTGAAGATGGAAATAAACCAAAGCATTTATCTGGTCTTCGAATGTCATTTTTAAAGGGCGGTCTCCTCGAGATTGTAATTCCGGTGCTTTTGAAAGTGACTTTATCAGAGGGCACCTGAAATTGTCAAAGTTCAGGGACCGTAGTTGTTTTTTAGGGACTGAGATGTGCGTCATTTGAGCTCCTTGAGTTAAATTTTCAAGGCGCACAAAAATTTTTACGCACATTTGTCAACACAAAACCGACTGTTTTTTCAATGATTTTAGATGCTTTTTATATGCAACAACCTAACCGGACACTACTGAATCAAAATACAAAATTTTGAACCTTTTTTATCCATAAGTCCTATCGTTTAAGCCCGTTGGCAGTGCTCAGCATGGAGTCTGCCGTCTGAATGGATTTGGAGTTGGCTTCATAGGCACGCTGGCCCACAATCATGTTCACCATTTCTTCCACCACAGAGACATTGGACATTTCCAGCCAATTGTTTAGGGTGGTGCCGGCCCCGTCTTCCCCGGGAGTGCCTTCAACCGGATCCCCGGATGCTTCGGTGGGTAAAAACAGGTTCTGACCCTGGGCTGAAAGCCCTGCCGGATTTATAAATGTGGTCACCAGGACATTTTCTTCGGCAAGAATTTCCTCGTTGGCATCAAAGGCCGTCAGGGTACCGTCATCCTGAAGCACCACGGTCACGGCTTCAACCGGAATGGAGATCTCAGGCTGAAGCCGGTCGCCCACAGGCGAGGTGATAAACCCTTCACTGTCCAGGGTAAAACTGCCGGCACGGGTATAATGATCTTCGTCTCCGTGGAGCACCCTGAAAAAGCCTTTGCCCTGGATGGTAAAATCAAAGGTGTTCCCGGTTTCCACATAATCCCCCTGGGTAAAAATCTTTTGAACTCCGGCAGGTTTTACGCCCATGCCGATCTCGATCCCGGACGGGACCTGACCGCCACCCGGGGTTGTCTGGCCGGCCACTAGCATTTTTCTGTACATGAGATCTTCAAAATTGGCCCTGGATTTTTTAAACCCTGCCGTACTTGCATTGGCAAGGTTATTGGCCACCACATCGGTTTGAATCTGCTGTGCACCCATACCGGTTGCAGCAGAATAAAGAGATCGAATCATTTGTTACCTCCACATATTATCTGGGTATACCCACTTGAGTAATGGCTTTTTCGTCAAGCTCGTCAAAGGTCATTATGGACTTTGTAAAGGTCTCGAACATCCGATGGTAGTCAATCATTTTTACCATCTCGTCCACAGCCTGAACGTTGGATCCTTCCAATGCCATATGCTTGATCACCGGTGCCTGCACGGCAATCTCATCTCCTGGGTTCCCATTGTAGGAGAACAGATTATCACCTGCTTTTTCAAGTTTGTCCCTGTCCTGAAAATTGACCACATCCAAAGTATCCACCACATCCCCTGCCACCCTGATTTCACCGGTTTCATTAATTTCAGGACCCTGGGCATCAACATTGGCAAGATCGATGATGATGGCCCCGCCCTGGCCCAAAACAGGGTTGCCTGACTTGTCCACCAGCACCCCTTCAGAGTTGAGTAAAAAATTACCGTTCCTGGTGTATTGGATACCATCGGCAGTCTCAACTTTAAAAAGCCCGGGGCCAGCCAGGGCAACATCAAACGGGTTCCCTGTTTCCTGATGTCTCCCTGGGAAAAATCCTTGTTAAGCTGGGCCTTGAACTGGCGGTCAAAACTGACCAGATCTTTTTTAAATCCGCTTGTATCCACATTGGCCAGGTTGTTGGAAACCGCTTCGAGTTTCCGCTCCTGCCTCAATCCACCCTGAACCGGCCGTGTCATTTCTAAAATCATAAAAGGCGCCTCATTATTCCTGATATTTTTGTTCAATCCCAAAAATTGCAAGACAGATGCCAGGATCAATGAAATCTTCCGGGCAAAAAACAGAACAGGCCCCTCTCGACCGCTAACCCATTATAAATCAAGGAAATATTCATTTTGTTTTATTTTAAATGCCAAATGCCAAAATTATTTTCACTTCTCAATTGCCAAACCCCCAACACCCGCACCCCCCGATATTTGACGCCACCAGAAAAAAATTCCCCATGGCCAGAATCAACAGCGGTATTTGAGATTTCGCTTGCAATCTGATCCATTTGAGGCTAGAAAATAATTTTCCCTTTCATGATTTTGGAGCGATAATAAATGACCCATCAGGTAGACACACAACTTAAAGATTACTTTTGCCCGTTTTGCCACAGCAGATTATTCAGGGGCAATGTAAATAAATTCAAATTGGTCTGTCAGGAATGCAATCGATTGGTGGACAGCAGTAAACTGCCCCAGGATATCAAAAAAGATTCATCCGAAGATCATTTGGACGATTTTTCCGAATTGGCAGAATAGACAAAGGCCAGAAGCTCGGCAACCGCAACATAGATCTCTGGCGGAATTTCCTGGTCAATCTCAAGGGAAGCCAGGACTTGGACAAGGTCGGGATCATCCTTGATGGGGATTCCATGTTCCCTTGCCAGTTCAATAATGTTTTCGGCAACCCGGCCCTTGCCCTTGGCCGTGACTTTAGGGGCATCATCAACCTCTCGGTCATACCTTAGGGCAACGGCTTTTTTTATCTCTTTTTTTCCGGTCATAACCTTAGATCACAAGATCCAGCCCCCTGGATTCATCCGGTTTGATCATGGATTGAATAAGAGCATCTGCCGACAGGGCCCGGGGTTTTGCAACCTGGCATTCAATTTTACCCGGCCTGTAGGCCAAAGATATGAGCTGATGTTTCAACTCAGGGATCAACCCATTCATATAATCGCAGCACTCTTGATCTTCCAGCATAAACCGGCCTGTAATCTCTTTTTTCAAAATCGAAAAATCTGCCCTGATACGGCCCAGGGCTGTCATATTCATCAAAAATGCAATCTGGATAACCCGGTTTTCTCCGGCCTGGGTTTCATTTTTTTTCTTGCCGGTATTGATAAACAACTGGCCAAAATCAAGCTGCTCGCCTGCGAGCATGGGAAAGGGAATGACAAACCGGTTGGAATCCCCGGTCTGGGTGTTGAGCTGCTGTAAATTTTCCAATGCATTTGCCACTCCCCGCAGGCTTGCTTTGGGGGCACTTCTGATTCAAGGGATAAAAACTGAAGTATTGCAGCCTTTAAATCCTGTTTGCCCAAAAGATCCATCCTGGGGGTAATCGTACTTTTATCCGAAGAAAGCATGGCGGTTTGAACTTTTTTCTCCAGGGTCAATCCCATATTTTCCAGAAGCCGGGGTAAAAACCGGTCATCCCGGGTCCCTGATTTCAAAGAAAGGGTTTGAAGAATATTCTGGATGGAAGGCTCTTGAGTCTTGCCAAGCTCAGGAAGCGCACTGTTGATCTGGGAAAAAAGCCGGACCAGGGCCCCATGACGTCCGGCTCGAATATTGGCCGGCCGGGTTGGCGTTTCAGGCCCAGCCAATTTAAATGACACCCCGTCTTTATTGCGGAAGGCTTCAAGTAAAATGTCCGTTCCCGGTGTCAAAGGCAGATCTGTTTTGGCAATCACCTGCTGGCCTGCCACGAAAATCTTTACCTTGCCCTGGGGCAGGAGGGCAACCACCTGTGCACGGAGCAACTGCCCTGTTTTCACTTCCGGCATGGGCACGGGTTTTCCGGAATGTTTTTGAAGAATCAGTTTAGAAGACAAAATCTTGGGGTTTAAAATCATTAAGCCTTCTCCATTGCAATAAACTTTTCTTTCAAATCCCCCCTGTGACAATATAAGTGAGACACTTACCCCTTGATAAATTAGTGTAGGGCGGGTAAGGCAATACTTATATGAAACCGATAAAAATGAACCCACTACCAGAGTCCGAAAAACAGGCAGCCCCCAAGGAGGCACCAATGGAAGGAGCCCATAGGGCGACTGGAATTGGGGCCTCCTTGGGGGGACAGGATTCAATCCCTGATCCTGAAGTTCCTGAGAAAAAGCCCCGGCGTAATTTCACTGCTTCTTATAAACTGCGTATTCTCCAAGAGGTTGAAAACTGCAATGAATCCGGAGGAATAGGTAGGATACTTCGAAGAGAGGGCCTCTATTCTTCAAATTTAGCCGATTGGCGCAAAGCCCGGAATAAAGGACTTCTCAACGCCATGGCACCTCGAAAGCGAGGGAGGAAATCCAAAGAGAAGAACCCATTGGCAACAGAGGTCGCCAGACTTCAAAAAGAAAAATCTAAATTAGAGCATAAGTTAAAACAGGCGGAACTCATCATTGAAGCCCAAAAAAAAATTTCTCAGATCCTGGGAATCCAACAAAATCTGGACGACCTCAAAGGAGACGACTGATGAATGCCGCCCTAACGTTAAGTCACGATCTTGGGAAAAAGCCTTCATGTGAGGCTTTCGGTGTCCCTCGCTCATCTTTTTATAGGTTTTATTCTCCGAAAAAACAGGTGAAATCAAAGCGGGGCAGCTCTCCTCTTTCTTTGAATCCTGATGAACAACAAACGGTTTTGGATATTCTTCACTCGGACACGTATCGAGACCAGGCCCCATACCAGGTCTATGCCTCTCTTCTTGATAAAGGAAAATACTATTGCTCCATCAGAACGATGTATCGGCTTCTTCACAAAGAACATGGTTCTGTACCGGAACGAAGACGGCAGGTAAATCGCCCGAAATATAAAAAACCTGAATTGCTGGCAACCGGACCGAATCAGGTCTGGTCCTGGGATATTACCAAGTTGAAAAGCGTCACAAAATGGACTTATTTCTATCTGTATGTAATCATGGATATTTTCAGCAGGTATGTTGTCGGCTGGATGGTCGCCCATAGGGAACAAACAGCATTGGCCAAAAGGCTTATTGAGAAGTCCTGTGAAAACCAAAATATATTACCCGGTCAGCTTGGACTTCATGCAGATCGGGGAGCCAGTATGAAATCCAAAGGGGTTGCCCAGCTTCTTGTTGATTTAGGGGTAACCAAAACCCACAGCAGACCGCACGTCAGCAATGATAACCCTTACTCTGAAGCTCAATTTAAAACATTGAAATATTGTCCAAAATTTCCAAATCATTTTGGTTCGATTGAGGATGCAAGAACCTTTTGCCAGGATTTTTTTAGATATTACAACAAAGGGGCGCATTCCCATTTTCCCGGTTATACCGCTGGCACTGGATTGTGCATGTTTGCCATCTGCTTCAGGCAGTTCCAACGCCCTGCTTTATAAAATGATCGCAGCATAATCATTTTTTCTGCATTCTCCCGATACCAAAAGATGCATGGACCTTTAAGACGTAAATTCACGACTCTCCGAATCGAACTTTCAATAGCACCGCTGCCAATAGGTAAGTTCAACGCTTTTACAGTTGAGAAATTAAGCCTCAGTTCATTGCGCACAAAATAATCCCGTTCCGTCTTGATAGCCTTACTGTTTCTGCCTCTACAAAGCTTCTGGACGGCCTGTACCACCTCAATCGCCTTTCCCTTCAGCAGAAGACCTCGCTGCTTCGATACCCAGCGTTTGCGTTCCTTGGATGACCAGGTCTTCCTTAAGCCTGCTACTGTACCCAGATGCTCAACTGCATGGTAGAAATCGAGAAGTTCATACACACGCTCAGGAGCCAAACCCAATGCTTTTAGAAGTCCGGGGATTCGATTCCAAATCCAATGTGCCCCATCTGCAACAAACAGTATTTTGTCTGAGTTCTGAATATGAAGGGAGTTCAAATAACCCTTTAACAAGTGGAATACACCATCCGGTCCATTGAAACAGCCATCAATAAATGGTGAAAAGCTTTTTTCTTGTTTTCCATGGGCGTCCACTACATAAATGATCAAAAGCTTGGGTTCTCGCCATGCCCCACGAAATCGGGTTCTATCCTTTTGGGTTTTTGGTCCCCTTTTCTTCTCTCTGAGCCGAGTGCGGCCACCATCAGTGCTGATAACGACTCGCCGCCCTTCAAGTAAATCTCTATCATTTAATGGGATTCGGCCCGCTTGTTGTTCGGCTCGAGCCCGCTCTGCGTACCGATAGGTCAGTTTACGGATGACCTTTATACCCAACGTCATCCCACGGTCACAAAGCACTTGACGGACTTCTTCAAAAGAACTTAATAAGGCTGACCAAGAACTCACCATAGAAGCCAAAGCAGGCGAGCAGCGATCATGGATTCCAAGAAGGATTAAGCCAGCGTATGCACCTTTATATCTTTTTCCTTTTCGGCGGTCACAGGACCTTCGATAGTATCGAACATGAATATCAACCGAACTATCTGTACAAAGCTGAATCCAAACGGTCTCAAGCCCTTCGCTTTTCATCCGTCCCGGCCAATTGGACATCAATTCTTTTTCTTGGTCGACCTGTTCAGAGGAATCTACTGAGGCCTGGATCTTTTTTTTAAAAAAAAGGCGCTTATCCGATTTGTATACTCAAGGATTTCCTGCTCCATCTGTTCTAATTCGTTAGCGTTACGAACCAAGCGATTTGGATCTTCTTCCAGTTCTTTGAGGCATGCAAGGACTTCATCAACAGTATTACAATCTTCAGCTTTCTTCATTAGCACAATCCATTTATGTTCATTTCAGCGTAACAGAGGATATCATTCTTTTTGCTCTAAAAGACAGGCCTTTTTAAAACCGGGAAAATGGGAATGCGCCCCAACAAAGAGCATTACCATTCTGGTATTGGCCTGGTAACCCCGGAACAGTTTCATTATGGCATTGCTAAAGAGATTTATGGGTCTCGCTGTAGAACTTTGAAAGAGGCGTTTATTAAAAACCCAATACGCTTTAAGGGGAAAATCCCTCGGCCACCAGCTTTACCAGAAGCAGCCTGGATCAACAAACCGGAACAGGAAGAGAAGGATAAGATTGGAGCCTAATTTTAGGCATAAAGTGTCTCATTGTCATTGACACATTCCGCATCTGAAATAATATTGGACTCTTCCAGGTGATTGAGGGTGGATTTATAAACTTTTTCTAAGCCCACATAGTCCATGGAAAGTGAGGGGTCCCTTAAAAAGGCATGATCTGCTCCCATCTTCTGGGCTGTTTTAAGGGTGGTTTCATTGTCGGTTGAAACCACCACCTGATCAATGTATCTGGCTGCCTTTGCCGAATTGATGGCATATTGGAGCAAAGGTGCCCCCCCAAGGGTGCCTGAGATCCCTTTGATAGGGATTATGGCAGTGATGTTCATATCCTGGATCATGGCTTTTTGGTTTTTTTCATAGGGCGTCTGCTCCAGATTTTCCATGATACGGACCACATTGGTTGCCCTCTGGACATTGCCGTCCTGGTGGATGCCATGGTAGTGATAGACACTGGCCGAGGGTTCATATACAATTTTATACCCCTGGTTCAGTACTAACTGGGCCCATACCCGGTCTTCGATATTGGTAACTTTGTCGTCAAAGGGGTAGGCATCCAGCACGGATTTTTTGATCATTGAATTGGCATTATGGAAAAAACTGTCCTTTTCCTGTACCCGTCGTTCCGGGCCGAACACGATCATCAGATCTCTTTTGTCTCCCGGCGGTGTAAAAGACAAAGGTTCCTGACGTCCATAGACACCTGCCACTTTGTCATCTTCAAATCCTTTTAATAAGTTTTCCAGCCACTGTGCGTTGGTGGGGATGCAATGACCTGAAAGGCAGACAATATATTCGCCTTGGGCCCTTGCGATGCCGATATTGAGGGATTTGCCCGGTAGATATTCGGTGCAGTGCTCAATTTTTTCTACTGGGAACTGCTCTACCTTGGCCAGAGTAGAGTCTGTGCTTTCGTTGTCCACAAGGATGACTTCAAAATCCTTGTAGCTTTGTGAAAAAACACCTTTAAGGCAGGATGAAATCCAGCGTTCTTCGTTTTTGGTTCTGATGATGATGGATATTTTCATGTGTCCTGTTTGTCCTTTTAAATCTTTATCCATATATTATTTTCAGCAAGACTTTTTTCTGATGCCTCCAGCACCCCGGAAACCACCATTGAGGACTCAAATGACGGCCGGATCTGGTTGAGGCGTTCCACATCTTTTCTATTGTGAACGATATCCACGGCATCTGTGATAAATTGAAGAATGCTTTTGGGCCCATACCCCTGGATCTGCATGAAATCCCCTTCCTGATCCGGGTAAAACTGGCTGAAATACGGATTGATCTCTTCGTACCCGTGGTCGTCCGCCACAAAGGTGACCCCTCTGTTTTTCTGGTCGCTTCTGTATCTGCCCTTTGTTCCGATCACCTCAAGGCGTTGGTCAGACATGGCCGTTGATATATCCGGATCAATCCACCCGGTAAGATGTGATGACAAGAACTGCCCTTGGCCGTGATTCCATTCAACAAGGGTCTGGATGGTATCATAGGTGTTAATTCCCTGGTCCAGAAGATATTTTTTCATTCCCATGGACATGACCCTCACCGGAACTGCATGGGTTAAAAAATAGATCAGATCCACATAATGTACCCCCAGGTATTGGAAAATATTGGTGGTTTCCACCGATCCTTTGAACATGTTCCTTGGGATGGTTTTACGCTGGCTGTAATTAATTCTAAAGTGGAGCAGATCGCCCAGGGCCCCTTTTCGGATTAAATCGTATAGCTTGAGGTTGGCCTGGTCATACCGTTTATGGTATTCCACACACCCCAAAATTTGATGCTTGTTTTTCAGCCGGATCAATGCCTGGTTTTCCTCTTTTGTCGGCACCAGGGGCTTGACCACCTGGACATGAATCCCTTTTTTTATCAGGTTGGCTGTGATTTCAAAGTGCAGGGCGTCAGGCACTGATACAATGGCGGCGCATGGGGCTTTGATCTGTGAGACAGCATTTAAATAGGCTTTAGGGTCATCTTTTTTTTCAGGATAAAATTGGATTTCAGGGCAAACGCCGGTAACTTCCTTTAAGATATTGGATTGAATTTTTGCAAGATCAGCACTCTTTTTTGTAGCCGAAGCAAGGTGGATGGTTTTGATTTTTCCCTGGCGTACTGCTTCAAATGCAGCCGGCAGGATGGTCCCTAAACCGTTTGTCCCCCTGCCGCAGACATACATGCCTGCTCCAACGATTAAAAGGTCTATGGGAGTATCGTAAACCATCTTAAATATCCTTTACAAGAGGGTCGTATTCAATCTGATCATCTGAGGTGTTTGCCATGGATTTGAGAATAAATTCGGCCAGTTTTAGATCTTCTTTGCGTTTGATGATGACCCCGCTAAACTTGTCCACCGGATAGAACCCGGATTTTCCAACAAACAGGGCATGCCCCTGTTTTTCATAGGCCTGGGCAAAGACAGCGGTCCTCCACATCATAATTGAGTAAACAAAGAGTTCCACCGAGCACAAGGTCCTGGGTCTGGGCAAATAGTTCATCCGTTTTATAGTTAAGAGGGCTACCCTGGAAGTTGGCATGGACCTGCTGGTCAATGGTTGTGATCAGGCTGTCAAGGCCTTGTGTTTGAAAGTGGGTGACCACCTTTTTGATTTCTTGTCCGGTCTGCAAAGGGGAGGTGGGATTAACCCAGCAGACAATATCTCCGGGATGTTTGTCAATAAAGTCCATCACCACATCATCGGACTTGGTGGCTGAGCTGCCCAGATGTTCTGGACGGTGATAAAATTCCACCCCGTAGCGCTGGGCCATTTTATCAAAAACGGCATGGTCTGCATTGATAATGATCCTGTCAAAGATGCCCGAGGCTTTGGCTGCATTTATGGCATAGGATATCAAGGGTTGGCCGTTGATCAGGGCCAGGTTCTTTTTTGGCAACCTTGTGGAGCCGATTCTTGCCGGTATCATGGCGATGATTTTTTCTTGTTTTTCCATTATCCCTCCAGATCCACACCCAGGCCATAGGTGGTGCTCAATTGCTGGAAACCCTCCAGTTCGGCCGGTGTTACAGGAATGCCTTTGACACTCCGGTCTGAAAACCTGATTTTTTCAGGATCACCTGCCACCATCACGGATTTATCCGGGTCCAGCCGGGGCGCATTCCTCAGTTCGTCAATCATCTGGGCCATCCGGGTTTTGAATTCTTCAACCGGGATAAACCCGTTGATATTCATGGCCCCTACAAACTGACCAAGGTATCTTTTTTGTTCTATGCTTTCAAACATCTTTGAAATATGGGGGCCATAGGGCATGCCGGTCAGCATGGAGCAAAGAATTTCAACCATCAGGCTCAGGCCGTATCCCTTATAACTGCCTACGGGCAAAAGCATTTTAATTTCATCGGCATTGGTGGTGGGGATCCCGTTTTTATCCGTGCCCACGTTCTCAGGTGCTTTTTCGCCCCGTTCCTGCAATTGGCGAACCGCATTAAAGGTAATGATACTGGTGGCCATATCCAGACAAAAAGGGCCTTCTCCCTTGACCGGGGCTGAAAAGCAGACCGGGTTGTTCCCTAAAAAACTTTTTTTGCCGTGGGTGGGAATGATCAGGGAGTCTGAGTGGGTATAACTTGTGCCGATCATGTCTTTTCCTGCAATTTATAGAGCAAAATAGGCAGCTGCCCCAAAATGGGTGGAGTTTTTAATGGCCACGTTTCCCGTGCCGAACTCCTCTGCCATTTCAGCGGCATGACCAAAGGTATGATTTGCATCTAATATGGCTATGGTGGGCATCGTTTTTTCAACAGAGTACTTCGGGGTAGGGTTGATCCGGCCGGATTGGACTGCTGCAAGATAATGGTGAATCAGCCGTATCCCGTGGGAGTCGGTTCCCCGCAAAGAGGTCAAGGTCAGTCCCTGGGCAACATATTCTGCAGTTTGGTTTTCCACGCCTTCTTTAAGCAAGCCGCCTTTGATGATTTGTTTGGCGGCATCACTCTTTATAAATTCCATTTTTTTCTCCTGTTTTGGGTACACAAATACATTGGGATTCATCCTTGGGCAGGTTCCATCCAGGTACATTGTTACATATTTTGTTTTTTGCGCTTACCTGATACATTTGAAGCGTCCTTTTACCTGCTAACTTGGACAGGATATTGTTTTTTGTCAAGAAAACTATGGTTTTGCCCTCATGTGCAAGGTTTTGATTCATTTTATTATCCATTATTTGGATAAACAGCCTGATCTAAATGAGTTCATTTGTCTTAATTCCACTACTGGGTTTTCATGGAGAATCCGTCGTCTGATTCAGGCTTTTAAAAAACAGTTCTGCCTGCTCCCAGTCCTCAGGGGTGTCAATGTCCTGGGCAAGATATCTTGGGATGATCAGGCCACGGGTATGATTTCCAAAAATCGAGTCTGTATTTAAAAATGATTTGGTTTTTCCCCAGTAAAACTGGCCCACATCGTGAAAGGCTTCGGGCAGATCCTGGGTCCTTGCGTTCAGGTTTTCGGGCCAGAACATTTCAATTTTTTTGTCTGAGGCAAGTTTCAGTGCCCTGAAAATGCAAGAGGGAAAACTGGTCACAGGAAATGCAAAATTGATATTTTTTTCTTTTAAGGCCTCATACCCTTTTTTCAGATCTTGTTGCCGGACAAAGGGCGCTGTGGGGTAGATGCAGCAGGCAAGATCATAAACTCGGTCATTTCTATTGAGCCATTGAATGGCATGGTTGATGACATCTATGGTGGTGGCATAATCGTCGGCAAGGGATGCAGGCCGGACAAAGGGAACTTCAGCTCCACATTCAACAGCTGTTTTGGCAATCTCGTCGTCATCTGTGGAGACAATGATTTTGTCGAACAGACCTGATTTAAGGGCAGTCTCAATAGAATAAGCCATCATGGGTTTGCCGCAGAAAAATTTGATGTTCTTTCTGGGGATCCGTTTACTCCCCCCCCCCCTTGCAGGTATGATGGCAACTGCCTTTGATACGTTCATTTTTTGATGGTCTCGTTGTATCCAAGAATTTCATTTTTTGACAGAAAATGGGGGTTTGTTCCGGAGTTGTATTCAAATCCCTGTTTGACATGATTTCCTTTTTCTTCAAGGTTGTTCATGGTTTGGTCCACTTTTTTTCCCCTGAATCTAATGGAGGGCAGGATAATGAAATGGTCCTCAAATTCAACGGTTAAGTGGGAATCATCCGCCGGGCACATGACCTCGTGAAGTTTTTCCTCGGGTCGTATGCCGATAATTTTCTGGGGGATGTCCGGGGCCATGGCAGAGGCCAGATCCATGATTTTCACAGACGGAATTTTGGGGACATAAATTTCGCCCCCTGACATGCGTTTAAAATTTTTAATAACAAAATCTACCCCCTCTTGAAGGGTGATCCAGAACCGTGTCATGTCTTTGTCAGTGACGGGCAGATGATCTGTTTTTTCTTTGATGAGTTTTTCAAAAAAAGGGACCACAGATCCCCTGGACCCCACCACATTTCCGTATCTGACCACTGAAAAGACGGTTTTTTTGGTACCGGCAAAGTTGTTGGCCGCCACAAAGAGCTTGTCCGAGCAGAGTTTGGTGGCCCCGTACAGGTTAATGGGATTGGCCGCCTTGTCCGTGGACAGGGCAATTACCTTTTCAACGTTGTTCTGCAAGGCCGCATGGATGACATTTTCAGCACCTGTTATATTGGTTTTAATGCATTCTGTGGGGTTGTATTCGGCTGCGGGCACCTGTTTTAAGGCGGCTGCATGGATGACATAGTCGATGCCGTTCATGGCCATGGTCAGCCTTTCCTTGTCCCTGACATCCCCGATAAAATACCGCATGCATTTTTGGTTGAATACCTGGCTCATTTCAAACTGCTTGAGTTCATCCCTGGAAAAGACGACAATTCTTTTGGGCTTGTACCGGCTGATGAGCGTTTCAGTGAATTTATTGCCAAAAGAACCTGTGCCGCCGGTAATTAAAATGGATTTATTGTTAAGCATGTTTAAACATCCTTAGGTTAAATATTTGCCATGGATTTGGCCAGTCTTGCCGTATTTAAAGCTTCCCGGCTTATTTTTTCTTTTTTATAAAAAGCGTCCTGGGTTTCCCAAAGATGGCCCTGCCATTTTCCGTAAAACTGGACAGCCTCGTTCGGATTTGTTTGTTTGCAGTCCGTGAGAGCTGTCAGGCAGACCTTGGGCAGATAAGTACACCCTTCCTTGTTTGTTTTGCCGTGTTCAAGGCAAAGATCCATGAAAGAGTATGACCCAGTGATGTCCGGTTAGGTTTTTGCTTGCTCAATAATTTTTTGATCTTTGACAATATTGTCCCTGTTTGAACTATGAGAGCCCTGCTTCTCGCAGCCAAACAGGTCATTTAGAATGGCGGTTCGCAGCTGCCGAACTCTTTTGATCGTGACCTTTTCATTAAACTGTTTTTGGCAATGGATTGCCAGTAACAGGTAAGTGATAAGGCCGCCAAGAATCTGAACCATAAGGCCGTATTCACTGCGGGCAATGAGATGATATACCTTCAGATGTTCTTTCCACCATTTGAAAAAATCCTCAATGGTCCACCGGAGTTTATAAATTGTTGCTATTTGTTCCGCTGTTAAATCATGCCTGTCAGTTGCCACATAGTATTTGACGCCAGCAATTTTATAGCCAACAACCCGAACAGGCCTTTTCGTCTGGTTTTGATTCGGAGTACCAAGTTTAACCAGTGCATCATAAAAAATGTAGCTGTCGGAAGGGGTCTCGTGGTTATCAATAATTGTTCTTGTTGTCCTGGTTTTTATACGGCAGACAAAATGTTTGCCTTGCTCCTGAAGCAGGTCAAATTCTTTATGGGATTGATATCCACGATCCATAACACCTGTTTGCCCCTTGGAAAGTATTTTGGGAACAAAAGTGCGTTCAGCGCCGTTGCCTTCAGTCAAAAAGATTTTGTTTGGGATTCCGTGATTAATGTCAAATCCGCAATGTACTTTGGCTTTTTTACTTCCTTTTCTGTAGTTCGCCCAGTGCATTGAAAGGACTGCATTTATGAGACTACCGTCAATGGAAACCAACTCTCCTAACTCGGCGTGTTCACCCGGATGACACTCAAGAGCCTGTTTATAAAGATCCTCAAAGATAAATTGCAGTTGTTCGAGTCCCCTGTGATTGATGGCTTCACAGAAACTACTACGGCTGATACCACCGTCTGGCGCAATATTTTCTTTAGCAAAAACATTCTCCTTGAGATCCTGAATTAAATGTCGGGCAGACTTGTGCTCCTGAAGATGGAAATAAACCAAAGCATTTATCTGGTCTTCGAATGTCATTTTTAAAGGGCGGTCTCCTCGAGATTGTAATTCCGGTGCTTTTGAAAGTGACTTTATCAGAGGGCACCTGAAATTGTCAAAGTTCAGGGACCGTAGTTGTTTTTTAGGGACTGAGATGTGCGTCATTTGAGCTCCTTGAGTTAAATTTTCAAGGCGCACAAAAATTTTTACGCACATTTGTCAACACAAAACCGACTGTTTTTTCAATGATTTTAGATGCTTTTTATATGCAACAACCTAACCGGACACTACTGAGTATGACCCGGTTTTTTCATTGAATCCGCCCATGGTTAAAAATTGGGAACGATGAACGGCAATGAGGTGATCAATCATTTGAAATTGGTTTTCCTTTTGAGCCTTGGGAAAATCAGCCGGCAGGTATTGGTAAGGACAGACCGGGGCGTTATTTTTATCCCGGAGTTTAGATGACAAAGCCAGTTTTTCATGGGTAAAAGGGTGTCTTTCATGAAAATCAGGAAGGTGCCGGAGGCAAGGCAGGCCGCCGTGTTCATCATCCCTGTCAGGGTCTGACCCTCTTTTATGGAAAGCCGGATCAGATCTCCTTTAAGGGTGTCTAAGATGCCAATCGCCTCCTTTGATAAATTTGGGGGTTCAATGAGGATCACCTCAAAGCTGCCGCTGTTTTCCGAATGTACGGCAAGGGCCTCAAGCTGCCTTAATATCTCGTTTGGGTGTTGGGGCAGTTCAAGGATGATGGACCAGTCTTTGGACGTGTTTGCCGATGAATTAAGGGAGGCTTGGGCAGATCTTAGGTTTGCTTTAATGACCTGTTTAGAAATATCCACCACCCGTTCAATGGCATTTTTCGTTCCTGAAAGCTCATCTTTCAGATACTGGTCAATATCTTTTGGGTCTGTAAGCCCGGAAAAATCTTTGTTTTTCAAAACTGCTGTTCCAAAGGCTTGGGGTGTCATTTTTGCCGCCACATTGAACTCGGTAAATGAATAGGGCAGTTTCTGGGTCATTTTAATGTCCAGAAGCACCAGGGGTTTGCCGAAGAACAGGGCCTCCAGCCCTGTGGTGCTGGCCTGGGCAAGCAGGACCACGTCACTCATGGACAAAAGATCGTACAGGGGGTCATCCCCTGAAAATGTGGTGATGACGGATTGGTAGGGCTTGGGGATCAGGGAAATCCAATGGGCCACCTGTTCGTATTTGGCTGCCGGGTGAAATTTGATAAAAAGCCTGCTCTCCTTTGATTCAGCCACAGCCTTAAAAAGGGGATGCAATTGGGTGATTTCCGGGATCTCTCCTGAAAAAAGAAGGAGGATGGCAAGTTTGTTTTCACATTGATATTCTTTGCTTTTTTTCTTCCGAATCCCATGTTCTGCCTGGCGTTTGATTTCCCCTGCTAAATGGGTATTGCCCACTTCGATGATCCGGTTTGCCGGGGCTTCATAATCTGCAAGCTTGCGTTTGATTCGATTGCCCCAGACCAGGTTGAATGTGGAGTGCTGCAAATGCCCGGTATAGGCATAGTCCATTCCGTAGTATAGGCCTTCTTGAAAGGTCAAAATCGGTACATTGAATTTTTTGGCCCAAAAGGCAAACATCTTTCCCCAGCGGTTGAGTTCGTGAAGGGCAAGACAGAGGTCGGGCTTGTTTTTTTTGATGGCGTTTTTAAATCCCACATATTCCATGGCCGTGGAATAGATGGTTTTGTCCGTGACCGTGACAGGGGGTGTTGAGTACAGATAGCTTTGTTTTAAGCTGTTTGAAAAAACCTGTCTCAAACGCTGATAGTTTTCCTGGATTTCATCCTGGTCTTTTTCACAGACCCAGTCAAACACATGGGTATACTCCAGGCCCAGGTTGATGGCGGTTATTTCCTGGGATCTTTCAGCCTGGCCGACCAGGTAAAGAACCTTGGCCCCTTGTCTGGCAAGCTGTTCAACAACAGGGAAGATAAACCGGGTATGGTGGGCCAGGGCAATATAGACCAGAATGGTTTTATTCTTCCAGAAATCAGACATCTCTTTCCTTTGTTTTGACCATCATCATTAAAATATCGGCCAGTTCAATTTTAAATGGGTGGGAGAGAATCAATTGTTCAACAAAGGTTCGCAATTTATGTTTGTCCTTTGTTCTTTTTTTGTTTCCCCGAAGAATTTCAGGCATATATGGATCAAATATAATACAGGGAAGCTCTTTTTCGCCGATGAGGGTGTTGAGTCCTGCAGAACAGGCCACAACAGCATCGGCCATCATCATTTCCCAGGTGTTGTTCATGTTGTGGAATGAATGGGAGCCGAACTGGGCTAGCTCTTTTTCATATATGGTTTCAATCATCTGTTCATGGGTATAGCTGCCCCGGACCTGGTCGTTTCCCACACTGAACATCAGGTGGAGTTTTTGTCCCAGGGGGGCTAAAACCTGGATCAGTTTTTTATACTCATAAATCATGGCCACATTGTGGGGCAGGTAAAGCACGGTTCTGTCGGCCGGTATCGCATTCAGGTTCCGGTAATGATAGCTGGTCTTGACCCCGTTTAAATGAAAACTTGTGGCAACAGAGGTGAAGATCGCAGCTTCGTAAGGCGGCACCTGCCAGATATTATTGTGGCCAAGCTGTTTCTTTAAGTATGCGCAGGTCTCAGGATACCGGGTGATGACCCCGTCCACCAGGGATGGGGCAAGGGGCCATTGGGTATCCAAAGGCAGAAGTTCATACCCGATCACCGGGATTTTGTTCTGTCTGGCCCAGAGGGTGGCTGCATGAAAATTGGTCTCCTCAATTTCCGAAGAGCCTAAAGGAGAGGGGATCTGGAGGACGATTGCACAGGTGTTATCTGGCGGGGCGATATCAAGAGTGGTCATCCGGGTATTGCCCCCCCCAGGTCATCTAAAAGCAGGACATCTGAAATGAGCAGGCCCTGGCTGAAACAGGCCCCTTCAAGCGCCTGCTTTTTGGCTTCAAAGACTTTGTCTGAAAAGGCGGCTGTCCGGGTGACGGTTTTATAAACCGTGGGGCTCAGGGCCTTTAGTTTATCCATTTCCCCCGCAGAGGTCTCCGGCACCCAGAATTCCAGGCTGATATGATTTTCCACCCGTGTCTGCAAGGTTTTTAAAAAATCGACAATTACCGGTGTGGTCTGGTTGGCCTGGATGATCCAGATGATGTTTTTATTTGGTTTCAACGGATACCATCCCTGAGAAGGGGTTTATGGTTCTGCCTGGTATGCATTCTCATGAATATAGTTGGATTTGGTTTCATTATCAACATAAAATTCCTATTGGTTCCGACCAGGCGTGTTTCTTTTGAAGATAAGACTTTGATGTCCGACTATCGGGTGATCCAGGCCTTTCCATGCCTTTGGCAACATGTCTCTGGATGGTTATGGCCTTGACGGTGTTCAAAATATTGACGGTTTCTTCCAGGGCAGCGTCAGTAATTTGAACAATCGAGATCCCGTCATTGGTATTTTTAATGGCTTGTCCAAGCCCCCTTGTCTGTGAGTTGAGGGCGTCGGCAATCATTCTTTTGGAATTGCCATCATCAGCTTTGCTGATCTTGAGTCCGCTTGATATCCGCTCCAGATAGCCTGGAAGCCGGGCCAACCTATTATTTAGAATTTTTAGTGCCATGTGTTAATCAATTGCAAACAGGGTAAGCCTCTTATTAAAATCTAATAGTCATCTTTTGAGCACAACCCATACTCAAATGGGAAATTTTCTGGATAAAATATAGCAAAGAACGTACCAAAAAGGACGGGTTGCTATGACCTTGATTTTAAAGCCGATCTATTTTTAATGGAGGGTAAGGGCTGGATTTGAGGGTATAATCTTCCGGTATCATTCCAAGGGGCGGCAATAATTTCATCTTTCCAAAACATGCCATGGCCGGGCATGGGAAAACAAGGGGATAAAAAGTTGTAAAAAAGAGTTGACAAACCCCCTTAAAACATATAGATTGCCCCTGTTTTTCGGAACTGCCTACGGGCCGTTAACTCAGTTGGTAGAGTATCTGCCTTTTAAGCAGAGAGTCGCTGGTTCGAGCCCAGCACGGCCCACCAGCACTTAGGCTTCCAGAAAACCCATGCGTCCCCATCGTCTAGCCTGGTCCAGGACACCGGCCTTTCACGCCGGCGACAGGGGTTCGAATCCCCTTGGGGACGCCACTTAGACTATCAAGGCTTTCAGCAATCTGCTGAAAGCCTTTTTGCTTTTTTGGGCAACCTTCGTTCTAATTTGTTTTTTCTATTTTTTGTTATTTCAAGGCCTGGTTGCCGGGCTGTTGAACCAATGAGTCTGGATTGTGTCTTTATCTCCTGAGCACAGTGTTTTTTTATCCTTATGTTTTCTGTTTTTTTTGCTTTGTTGACGGTAACCGATATTGAGGTTATTAAGAACAATAAGTAAGACTGATATTTAATCCCTTCTTTAAGATAAAAGGCAATTGAACCTATGGCTCTAAAAAATGATGAATCAATAGTTTCCGATCTTCTGCCTCAATTACCGAAAGACGCTTCAAGGATTGTTGAGTTCGGACTATGCCCGACAGATATTTTTAAATTCTATAGTGAGGCTAATCCGGCAGTTGATTATTATGCCGTAAACCATTTGCTAAGAAAAAAGGCAATCGCATTAAAACCACGTAAAGGTGGCGTGACTGATATTATAGGTAATGCAGAGAGCCTGTCTTTAAAGGAAATGGGTGTTGCAAGGAAAAGTGTTGATTGCATTATTCTATTAAATGTCTTGGAAAATATGATCGACCCATGGTCATTTATGAATCATCAGGTCGAGTATTTATCTGAAAACGGAATGATTATAGCCGTTTTTCAAAATTTTGGTCACTGGTCAACTATTTATAATCTTATCGTTGGCAAATGGTTTTTTAAAGATAATTATGTCTCTTCAAAAGAACGGATTCGTTTTTTTTCAGCCGCTACGATTTCCGAACTTTTTGAAATGTCTGGACTTCGAATTACCAAATATTTTCGAAGAATCCTAAAAGATAATAAATACCAGTCCTTTTTTTCTGCTTTTTCAAACGCCTTCCAGCAATTGAACGTAGATTTAACAAGGTTTGAGGAGCAGGCAACAACACTAAAGTATATTGTTCCGGCAAAAAAAGATTCAAAAAACCTTGGTAAGGAAATGAATTCATCTTGTCAAAAAGATCACAGAGATATGAAAAATGCTATTTTAGATCAGTGATGTCGAGGGCGTTCAAAATTCTGTGTCAGTTGAATCAAAGCTGATATACTCAGCTAAATAAGGAGAACTGACATGACCGAAGAAAACACCGAATTTGATTTTCAAAAAGCCCTTAAAGGCATCCAGGAAGGTAAACCCTTCACAGGTAAGGGCGGCGTCCTTAAATCATTAATCAAAAATCTTGCTGAAGCTGCTCTTGAAGGAGAGTTGGAGTCCCATCTTGGGCAGGAAGTTTCTGCCAACCGCCGTAATGGAAAAAGCAAAAAGACCATTAAATCCCTGGATGGTAAATTTGAGCTGGAAACCCCGCGTGACAGGGCCGGAACCTTCTCTCCACAGATCGTCAAAAAACATCAGACAACGCTCAGCGATGAAATTGAAAGAAAGATAATAGCCCTTTACGGCCTGGGCATGAGTTATAATGATATGGCTTCCCATTTACAGGAAATCTATGGACTTGAGATTTCAAATGCCACTCTGAGCACCATTACCGATAAAATCATCCATACCGTCAAAGAATGGCAGGCCAGGCCGTTGGAAAATGTGTACCCAATCGTATGGCTTGATGCCATACATTATAAAGTACGAGAAAACGGAAAGGTCGGCAGCAAAGCCGTTTACACAATTCTTGGGGTGAATATCGAGGGCCGCAAAGAGGTTCTTGGGCTGTACATATCCGAGAATGAGGGTGCGAACTTCTGGCTGCAGGTGTTAACAGACCTTTCAAACCGAGGGGTAAAAGATATCCTGATTGCCTGTGTTGATGGTCTAAAAGGTTTACCCGAGGCCATTGAGACCATATTCCCGGACACAGAAGTTCAACTCTGCGTAGTCCACCAGATCCGAAATTCATTGAAATACGTTGGTTCCAAAAATAAAAAGGAATTTATGGCAGATCTAAAACGTGTTTATAAAGCGGTCAATAAGGATCTGGCCGAAGAAGAACTGGATATCTTGGAAAATAAATGGAATGACAAATACCCGATTGTGATAAAATCCTGGCGGAACAACTGGGAACGCCTCAGTCATTTCTTTAAATATCCAGAAGAGATTCGACGGATAATATACACCACAAATACCATTGAGGCTGTGCATCGACAGTTTCGAAAACTGACCAAAACAAAGGGATCATTCCCGAACCAGGACAGCCTGTTAAAGCTGCTTTACATGGGGATCCAGAACGCCAGTAAAAAATGGACAATGCCGATTCAAAATTGGTCACTGACAATTTCCCAGTTGGCAATTTTCTTTGAAGGCCGGCTGGATAAAGAGCTGGGAATTTGATAGGGATTTATTTACAGATGGAAAAGATGGTTCCAGGAACTCCACTCCAGCAAAAGTCAACTCCTCCGACGTGGCTGATTGAAGGCCCATTCTCGGACCTGACTTTTACTTCCGCTGGCGCTGAGGCAGATCCGGGAACCGAAACCGTGACACAGAATTCTGAACATTCCCGTGATGTCCGGTTAGGTTTTTGCTTGCTCAATAATTTTTTGATCTTTGACAATATTGTCCCTGTTTGAACTATGAGAGCCCTGCTCCTCGCAGCCAAACAGGTCATTTAGAATGGCGGTTCGCAGCTGCCGAACTCTTTTGATCGTGACCTTTTCATTAAACTGTTTTTGGCAATGGATTGCCAGTAACAGGTAAGTGATAAGGCCGCCAAGAATCTGAACCATAAGGCCGTATTCACTGCGGGCAATGAGATGATATACCTTCAGATGTTCTTTCCACCATTTGAAAAAATCCTCAATGGTCCACCGGAGTTTATAAATTGTTGCTATTTGTTCCGCTGTTAAATCATGCCTGTCAGTTGCCACATAGTATTTGACGCCAGCAATTTTATAGCCAACAACCCGAACAGGCCTTTTCGTCTGGTTTTGATTCGGAGTACCAAGTTTAACCAGTGCATCATAAAAAATGTAGCTGTCGGAAGGGGTCTCGTGGTTATCAATAATTGTTCTTGTTGTCCTGGTTTTTATACGGCAGACAAAATGTTTGCCTTGCTCCTGAAGCAGGTCAAATTCTTTATGGGATTGATATCCACGATCCATAACACCTGTTTGCCCCTTGGAAAGTATTTTGGGAACAAAAGTGCGTTCAGCGCCGTTGCCTTCAGTCAAAAAGATTTTGTTTGGGATTCCGTGATTAATGTCAAATCCGCAATGTACTTTGGCTTTTTTACTTCCTTTTCTGTAGTTCGCCCAGTGCATTGAAAGGACTGCATTTATGAGACTACCGTCAATGGAAACCAACTCTCCTAACTCGGCGTGTTCACCCGGATGACACTCAAGAGCCTGTTTATAAAGATCCTCAAAGATAAATTGCAGTTGTTCGAGTCCCCTGTGATTGATGGCTTCACAGAAACTACTACGGCTGATACCACCGTCTGGCGCAATATTTTCTTTAGCAAAAACATTCTCCTTGAGATCCTGAATTAAATGTCGGGCAGACTTGTGCTCCTGAAGATGGAAATAAACCAAAGCATTTATCTGATCTTCGAATGTCATTTTTAAAGGGCGGTCTCCTCGAGATTGTAATTCCGGTGCTTTTGAAAGTGACTTTATCAGAGGGCACCTGAAATTGTCAAAGTTCAGGGACCGTAGTTGTTTTTTAGGGACTGAGATGTGCGTCATTTGAGCTCCTTGAGTTAAGTTTTCAAGGCGCACAAAAATTTTTACGCACATTTGTCAACACAAAACCGACTGTTTTTTCAATGATTTTAGATGCTTTTTATACGCAACAACCTAACCGGACACTACTGATTATACACATAATTTTTTGCCCCAGTTACCTGAAAAGGCTTCAAGAGCCCTCTGTGACAATGTGAGTGAGACACTTACCCATTGATAAATTAGTGTAGGGCGGGTAAGGATTATTACTTATGAAACCGATAAAAATGAACCTACTACCTGAATCCGAAAATCAGGCAGCCCCCAAGGAGGCCCCAATGGAAGGAGCCCATGGGGCGACTGAAGTTGGGGCCTCCTTGGGGAGCCAGGATTCAATCCCTGATCCTGAAGTACCTGAAAAAAAACCCCGGCGTAGATTCGTTGCTTCTTATAAACTGCGTATTCTCCAAGAGATTGAAAATTGTACCGAAATCGGAGGGATCGGCAAGATTCTTCGAAGAGAAGGCCTTTATTCATCAAATTTAACCGATTGGCGCAAAGCTCGGGACAAAGGACTTCTCAATGCCATGGCACCTCGAAAACGAGGAAGGAAACCAAAAAAGAAAAACCCATTGGCCATAGAGGTCGCCAGACTTCAAAAAGAGAAATTCAAATTAGAGCACAAGCTAAAGCAGGCGAAACTCATCATTGAAGCTCAAAAAAAAATTTCTCAGATCCTGGGAATCCAGCAGAATCTGGACGACCTCAAAGGAGAAGACTTATGAATGCCGCCCTAACGTTAAGTTGCGATATTGGAAAAAAGCCTTCATGTGAGGCTTTCGGTATTCCCCGATCATCTTTTTACAGATTTCATTCTCCAAAAAAACATATTGGAGTTAGTCGGACCGGATCTCCCCTTTCTTTGAATTCTGATGAACAACAAACGGTTTTGGATATTTTACATTCTGAAAAATATCAAGATCGAGCCCCATATCAGGTATATGCTTCTCTTCTTGATAACGGGCAATACTATTGTTCCATCAGAACGATGTATCGGCTTCTTCACAAAGAACATGGTTCTGTGCCGGAGCGAAGACGGCAGGTAAATCGCCCGAAATATAAAAAACCTGAATTGCTGGCAACCGGACCTAATCAGGTTTGGTCCTGGGATATTACCAAGTTGAAAAGTGTCACAAAATGGACCTACTTCTATCTATATGTAATCATGGATATTTTCAGCAGGTATGTTGTCGGCTGGATGGTCGCCCATAGAGAACAAACAGCATTGGCCAAAAAGCTAATTGAAAAGTCCTGTGAAAACCAGAAGATATTACCCGGTCAGCTTGGGCTACATGCAGATCGGGGAGCCAGTATGAAATCCAAAGGGGTTGCCCAGCTTCTTGTCGATTTAGGGGTAACCAAAACCCACAGTCGACCACATGTCAGCAATGATAACCCATACTCTGAAGCCCAGTTTAAAACATTGAAATATTGTCCACAATTTCCCAAAACTTTTGGTGCTATTCAGGATGCAAGAACCTTCTGCCAGGATTTTTTTGGATACTACAACAAAGAGCATTACCATTCTGGTATTGGCCTGGTAACCCCAGAACAATTTCATTATGGCATTGCTAAAGATATTTATGAATCTCGCTGCCGAACATTGGAGGATGCATTTATTCAAAACCCAAAACGATTTAAGGGAAAAATACCGAGGCCACCGGCTTTACCAGAAGAAGCCTGGATTAACAAACCGGAACAAAAAGAGAAGGATATTATTGGAGCTTAATTTTAGGCATAGAGTGTCTCATTGTCATTGACACATTCCGGAGTTGTTGAATTCGGACAATTTTCGACAGATATTTTTAAACTTTATAGTGCAGCCAATCCTGAAACGGATTACTACGCGGTAAACCATTCTTTGGAAAGAAAGCAAATCGTATCAAAAATAAACAAGGATGGATTGAAGCTCATCAGTGGTAATGCAGAGTGTTTGAATTTAGAAGAATTGGGGATTGCAAAAAAAAGTGTTGATTGCATTCTATTATTGAATGTTCTGGAAAGTATGATTGATCCTTGGAAATTTCTGACCTCCCTGATAGATTTCTTATCTGAAAACGGAATGATTGTTGCGGTTTTCCAAAATTGGGGTCACTGGTCTACAATTTACAATCTAATCCAAGGCGTCTGGGAATATGGAAATGATCAATTGCCAAGCAATGAGCATATCCGTTTTTATAATTTTTCTACCATAAGTGATCTATTTGATGGCGTGGGGTACCATGTCCTGAATTTTGACCGGTTATACAATCAAGATATAAAGTATCAAGCCTTCGCCTCTATCCTATCAAACCCTTTCAAACAATTGAATTTCGATATGGAAAAATTTGAGGAGCAGGCACTAACTCAAAAATATGTTATCCGGGCAAAAGTCAAAGAAGCGACAGGCACTATGAAGGTAAGTAATCTTTATTTTCAAGAAATTTGCAAGGCCATGAAAGGAGATGTGCTGAATATCGGTTCATCTGATGATCAGGATAAAATGGGCGGTTGTTACGAAAATTATTTTAAGAATAAAGCATCCTACACCAAATTAGATTTTAACCAAAGTCTTCAAGCCGATATTGTAGGAAATATTGAAAATTTGAAAGGCGTTGTTTCAGATGAATCATATGATGTCGTATTTTGCATCTGGGTTCTCGAACATGTTAAAGATATACTGTCCGCCATTTCTGAATTGCACAGAATATTACGACCAAACGGATATTTTATATTTGGGGTACCTCTGAATTTAAAATTTCACTCTTTCCCTGATGATTATCATCGATACACTCTTTCAGGATTTCAGGAGTTACTCAAAGATAAATTTAAAATGATTGAAATTAAATCATCCGGGCCGGAAGAGCCTTACCAGCATGACAGCCGGCTTAACCTTTTTGGCAGTATCCCAGATATGGCTCCTTCGGGATATATGGGCATGTGTCAGAAAATATGACAGATGCTATTGCCCATGATTTAATAATCACAAACTTTTTGCCTATTTTAAAATAAATCAGATAAAGTAAGATGCAAAAGAATAGTAATAGGGTCTCATCCTCTGAGAGAAAGGTGGTTCATCCGATTAATGCGTACCTTTTATTGTGAAGGTCCAAAAGTTTCAACCTGAAAAACTCCGAATCCCTGTATCCATAAGCTTTCCGTTTCATGGTTTTTATCTTGTTATTTGTCCCTTCTAAAGGACCTGTAGATATCCTGTAATCATAGTATGAAAGGATTCTTTGCCTGTGCACAGCCAAGGTCTTGGCAAATTTCATCAACATTGGAATTTTGGAAATATTGGCCAGATTGATCCAATTGCTGACTATCTTTTCAGCTGTTTCTTTTTTCTTTTGATTCCATATTTGCCTGAGTTCCTCTTTCATGTAGTAGACTACCAATAGCGGCTGATTTATTTTCAATGCTTCTTCTAACCGTTGGGCCTCCTTCTTGTCATCACTGAGGTTTTCGGGATTTTTTAACAAAAGCCACCGGACTCCCTTCAGAAGTTTTTGTTGCCCGGTATTGGCAAGAAGGTTGTAGAGCTTTCGCCTGAAATCCGACAGTTTCTCATTGAACAATTTAACAACATGAAATCTGTCAAAGACAATTGCTGAACCAGAAAGATTTTCAATAACAGCACTCAAGTATGCCGGGGACATATCGATGCTGACGGCTTTGATTTTTGCTTTCGATATTTTCACTTTTGTCCAAAAAGATTTCAAAGCTTCACCACCTTTTCCTTCTCCCACGTGCAGAATTCTACCGGATTCCAGATCCATCACGATGGTCAAGTATTTATGCCCTTTCCCTATGGAAATTTCATCTATGGCAATCTGCCGGACTTTCTCAAGGGGGATATTTCGATAACGCCTCAGCAGGTCTTCTTTCTGGATCTGCTTTATCGTATCCCAGCTGATCCTTAAATGGATGGCAATATCTTTGATTGTCATGAACTGAGACAACTCCAAGACATACCGTTCAAAAGCCCGGGTATAGCTTTTCCCCTCCTGGGCAAAGGATAGTTTGATTTGCCGGACAAATTGACAGAACGAACACCAAATTCTCTGGATAGCCGTCCTGAGAATCACGGGTTTTGAACCTACCGGTATTGTTCTGAGATCTCTTGTCACAATCCCTTTCCTGGTGACGGACCTGGAATTACATTCCGGGCATTTTACCGCCTCCGGTTTTGGTATGAGTTCAAAAGTGATTATTCCACCGATGAAACGTGTTGTTTTATAAAAGTAGTCACGAAGGCCAAAGGCATGGTATATGAAGCTTGTGGACATTAATTCATTCTCCGATTTTGTGCGAATAACACAAAAAAATTAGAACATGATCATGTTCACACCATCATTTCAAGCATAAAAATCCTTACTGTGTTATTGCCTTCCCAGTGATGTTTCTCAGTCCAGGTACGCGATTTTCTGATGAACCAGAAAGGTAAAATAATGTCAGAGAAAGATCATTTGAAAATATTGCCCTATGGTCGGCAGTCTGTGGATGAAAATGATGTCAAAGCGGTAATGAACGCCGTGGAGGCCCCGTTTTTGACCACAGGTCCGGGTGTGGCGGAGTTTGAAAAAAAAATGTGTAAAATTACCACGGCCAAATATGCCGTGGCCTGTGCCAGCGGTACTGCGGCCCTCCACCTTGCCTGTATGGCCCTGGGGGTGAAAAACGGGGATCTTGGCCTGACCTCTCCCATCTCTTTTCTGGCCTCTGCCAACTGCGTTGAGTATTGCCGGGGGCAGGCGGATTTTATTGACATTGATCCTTCAACCCTTTGTCTTTCTCCTGAAGATCTGGATAGATATTGTAGAAAAATAAAAGTGCCTGATCTGGTGATCCCGGTTGATTTTGCAGGGGTTCCGGCGGATTTGCCGGCCATCAAAAAATTATCCGATCAATATGGATTCAAGGTGATTGAGGATGCAGCCCATGCCCTTGGGTCCCAATACCAGGATGGGGGGAAAACCTATGACTGCGGTTCCTGTGCCCATACGGATTTGGCTGTGTTTTCCTTTCACCCGGTAAAAACCGTGACCACAGGAGAGGGCGGGGCTGTGATGACCAATGATCAAGGTCTTGCCAAACGGCTGCGCAGGCTCAGAAGTCACGGTATGGAAACCCAAAAGGCCAAACAAGCGGAACAGGGGGACTGGTACTATGAAATGACGGACCTGGGATACAACTACAGGATTACCGACCTTCAATGTGCCCTGGGCATTGCCCAGCTTGAAAAGCTGTCAGCATTCAAAGCTGTCAGCATTCAAAGCCCGGCGCCAGGAGATTGTCTCTTGTTACAACCGGGCCTTTGGGAAGATCGCTTCTTTGATCCTTCCCCCGGACAGATTGGAAGGGCCTGCCTGTCCCCATCTTTACCCTATCCGGATTAAAGGGGGATCTGCTCTGCGGAAAAAAATTTACCAGGCCTTGAGGGCAATGGATATTTATTGTCAGATTCACTATATCCCTATCTATTGGCAACCCTATTATGCTCAAAAGTACAACTATCAAAGGGGAAGATGCCCTGGAGCGGAAACCTACTATTCCCAATGCTTGAGCCTGCCCTTGTTCCCGGCGATGTCTGACTCGGATGTCGGCCGGGTTGTTGAGGGGGTGATAAAAACTTTGGCTCAACTGAATGAATAGGCAGGTTCAACGGGTAAATACCTGATTTGTCAATAAAAAAAATTGACAGGCCCTTGGTTTGGCAGTCTCATTATACCTGGTATGCAGAAGGTGCAAAGCCGGCACTCAACGTTTTAAGTACAGGATATGCCATTATGTTGACCACAATATCCAAAAATTCATCGTTTACGGGATACCCGGGTCAGCAGATCAAATCCACCAATAGTAATATCAGCAGACCTGAACCTTCAGAAGGGCGGTCGGGCGACATTGATCGCGTAAATATTTCCCGGGAAGCAAAGGCCATTGACCAGGTGTACAGTGAAAAGGAAAAAAATCTGGAGGATCGGTATTTCCAAGAATCCCGTCAGCTTGAACGGGAGTATCTCCAGGAAAAAGAAAAGCTTGAGCAGGAATTAAATCAAAAAAAACAGTCTTTGGGTGTCAGTATTTTTGCCTGAAACAGATTGGCCCGGGGGCTATAATTTTTTTTTGCCTTGACTTTAAACCAAGCCATCGGCCCTTATGAAATCTTTTTTTCTTGTCTGGATTCGAATGACAGATCTCAAGGTTGAGTCTGCCCCAAACATAATCCAGGAACCAAGGTTAACGAAAATTAACATTTTTGAGATTGACATCAGGGTGGCAGGTCCATATGTTTATCCAACTTTCTGGCATTTTAATGGATCCGGTATGTTGTTATTCCGGTTGTAAATGAAATAAATCAGCACAAAGGTAAAAAGGCGGACCATCATCATGGACGATCCCAACCTAAGGCGTAAGCTTGCAGCCATTGTTTCCATTGATGTTAAGGATTATTCCCGCCTCATGGCTGATGATGATGTGAAAACAGTTAAGATGCTCAAAGTCTGCCGCCGTATCATGGCAGGGGAAATCGAGGCTTATCAGGGTCGTGTGGTGGATTCTCCCGGGGATAATTTATTGTCTGAGTTTGTATCTGTTGCCCATGCAGTCCAGGTGGCGGCGAGTATCCAGGCCGCTTTAAATGAAAAGAACAAAGACTTACCCCCTAACCGGAAAATGGCCTTACGGATCGGGATCAACCTTGGAGATGTAATCCAAGACGGGGACCAGATTTTTGGAGACGGGCTCAACATCGCGGCCCGGCTTGAGGGCATTGCCCCTGGCGGAGGAATCTGTATTTCCGGATCTGCCTTTGACCAGGTTAAAAAGCTGCTGCCTGTGGGGTATGAATACCTGGGAGAAAAATCCCTTAAAAATATTTCTGACAAGGTGAGGGTATACCGGGTTGTCACGAGTCCTAAAGCCCCGAGTCATGTGACCTATGCCTGTAAACACGACGATCCCCGGACCCGAAAAAAAAAGAGGATCATTTTTTTGGTTGTATGTGTCTGTCTTGCCTTGGGCCTGGCTCACTTGAAGCACAAAAATAATTTTTCCGATTCCAAACCCTCCACCCTGCTTGCCCTGCACCTGCCCCAAAAACCGAGCCTGGCCGTACTGCCCTTTGAGAATATGAGTCAGGATCCAAGCCAGGATTATTTTTCAGACGGGTTGACCGAAGATCTGATCACGGATCTGTCCCAGGTGTCCGGACTTTTTGTCATTGCAAGAAATTCAGTCTTTGTCTACAAGGGAAAACCTGTGAAAATTGATCAGATCGGCAGGGAACTCGGGGTCCGTTATGTACTGGAGGGCAGTGTGCGAAAGCAGGGCGAACAGGTGAGAATTACGGCCCAGCTCATTGATGCCAAGTCCGAAGGGCATATTTGGGCCCAGAGATATGACAGGGAGCTGGCAGATCTGTTTTCCGTCCAGGATGAGGTGAGACTGAAAATTGTGAAGGCCCTGGCCGTGGAACTCACCTCTGATGACCAGGAGCGGATTACAAAGAAAACAAGTGTGGATCCGGCGGCCTATGACTATTACCTTCGGGGCGTTGAACTCATGTCCGGGAAGATGAAAAACGGAGCGGTTGAGGCCAAGGTCATGTTTGAACGCGCCTTGGCCCTGGCGCCTGATTATGCCCGGGCACAGGCCGCTCTGGGTCAGGCCATTCTCATCCAGTGGATCTTTGGGGTGGACCAGGACCCCCAGTCCCTTAAAACGGCAATGGATTGGGCTGAAAAACCCATTGCCGTAAATCCTGAAGAGAGTTAGGGGTACGGGCTCATGGGGCATGTGTATTTATGGACCCATCAGCATGATAAGGGCATTGCCCAGATCCGTAAGGCCATATCCCTTGAACCGGGCAATGCCAAGTGGCTGGCCTCTTTGGGGGAACAGCTCACCTGGGCCGGCCGCCCCCAAGAGGGTATTAAATCCCTGGAACAGGCCATGCGCCTGGATCCAAAATATCCGGCCTGGTATTTATGGAACCTTGGTCATGCCTATTATCTGTCCCAAGAGTATGAAAAAGCTGCAGACATATTCCAACAGGCCCTGGTCAAAGATCCCTATTTCTGGCCGGTCCATGCCTATCTGGGTCTGACCTATGATCTTTTGGGAGACTCTCAAAAAGCACGCCAGGAAACCCTGGCCGCTGCCAGGGCCATCTATGAAAAGTCCCCTGGAACCTGGGAAACCAGGCTTCCCTATAAGGATAGGGTGCTTGCCTCTAAGATCATAGAAAAAATGACTGAACTGGGCCTTGATTGACCCCCCAAAAAAGGGATTTCCGGCGTTGAAACCAGGCTGTTTCCTGTATGTAATGTAAAAAAATCTTTCTCATTTGAAACTTTTAAGCCCGGGGTGGGTCAGGACTGTTTCTAAAATCAGGTATTTGGTGTATAATATCCTGATTTTTTATATAAATTTTTGGAGATTTAAAATATGAAACCGGTTGTGGCCCTTCTGGGCCGGCCCAATGTGGGCAAATCCACATTGTTCAACAGAATTACCCGGTCCCGCCAGGCCTTGGTGGATGATATGCCCGGGGTCACCCGGGACAGGCACTATGCAGATGCCAAATGGGAGGAGACCGAATTCACCCTGGTGGATACGGGCGGTTTTTTGAGTACGGATGATGATTATTTTGCCTCCCAGATCAAGGAACAGCTCTTAAAGGCGGTGGACCAGGCAGATGTCCTGGTGTTTATCCTGGACGGAAGAGCCGGGTTTTCCCCCTATGACCGGGAGCTTGCCGACCTGCTCCGCAGGACAGAAAAAAAAGTTTTTTATTTGATCAATAAAATTGAAAGCTCAAGACAGGAGGATGAACTTGGCGATTTCTACTCCCTTGGGGTGGACGACTTTCATACCATTTCTGCCGAGCACGGGGTGGGGGTGGGAGATTTTCTGGATGATCTTGTGGCAGCCTTGCCCGAGACAGTCTCCGACCTGGAAGAAGATGAGGAGAACGGCCCCATCCGCATTGCCATTGTGGGCCGGCCCAACGTGGGCAAATCCTCCCTTGCCAACAAGCTTTTCGGTGAAAAACGGGTGGTGGTCAATAACAAGGCCGGAACCACACGGGACGCCATTGAACTGAGTGTGACCCACAAGGGCCGGCAGTTTATTCTCAAGGATACGGCAGGGATTAGAAGAAAGGGCAAGGTCAGTGATAAACTGGAAAAATTTTCCATCCTCAAAGCCCTGGATTCCCTGGATGACTGTGATGTGGCCCTGATTCTTGTGGATACCTCCGAGGGGATTACAGACCAGGACATCACCATTGCAGGGTATGCGGAAAAACGAGGCTGTGGTGCTATTTTTATACTCAACAAGTGGGATCTGGTGGACAAGGCGGAAAAAGGGCAGCAGGCCTTTTTAAAAGAGTTGCGCCAGATGTCTAAATTTTTAGCCTATGCCCCTGCCATGACCATTTCAGCCAAAACGGGCCAGCGCTGCCACAAAATCTTTGATGAGGTGCTCAAGGTGTATACCGAATATTGTCACCGAATTAATACCGGCATGGTGAACCGGATCATTGAAGATGCTGTTTACCGGGAGGAGCCTTCCCTTTACAAGGGAAAGCGGCTCAAATTTTTCTATTCCGCCCAGGTGGCCACACGGCCGCCCTGCTTTGTCTGTTTTGTCAATTATCCCAAGGCGGTCCATTTTTCCTATAAACGGTATCTGGTCAATCAGCTTCGCCAGATGATCCCGTTGAGCCTTACGCCCATAAAACTTTTTTTCAGGGAAAAAACAGGAAAGATTGAGTTTTCCGGCAACACCCGGGAGTTTGAACGAATCAAGAAGAAGAAACAAAAAATTACCGTTAAAAAGTTCAAGCAGCGAAAGGAGCAGAGCCGGAAAAAACGGGAACGGGATCAGAAAAATTCAACCCTATGAATCTCTTTGATCGACAGGCCAAGGAAGACATGGCCAAGGACGCACCCCTGGCCGACCGGATGCGCCCCCAAACCCTTGCCGATATGATGGGACAGGACCATATCACGGCCCAGGGCTCTTTGCTGGAAAAATCAGTTCTGGCAGACCGGGTGTTTTCCATGATTCTCTGGGGGCCTCCCGGTTGCGGCAAGACCACATTGGCTAATATCATTGCCAATGAGACCCAGAGCAAGTGTGTAAAAATATCTGCCGTGCTTTCCGGGGTCAAAGAGGTCAGGCAGATCATTGGCCAGGCCAAAGAGGACCGGCGGCTTTACAAGAAGCGGACCCTGCTTTTTGTGGATGAGATCCACCGGTTTAACAAAGCCCAGCAGGATGCCTTTCTCTTTCATGTGGAAAACGGGCTGATCACCCTGATCGGGGCCACCACGGAAAATCCTTCCTTTGAGGTCAATCCGGCCCTGGTTTCCCGGTGCAGGGTCTTTACCCTCAAGAGCCTGGGCCAGGATGACATTCTTGTGATCCTCAAACGGGCCCTGACAGATGAAAAAAAAGGCCTTGGCTTGGACGAAAACCTGTTTTCAAAACAGGCCTTGGCCCATATTGCCGCCCTGTGCGAGGGGGACGCCCGCATGGCCTTGGCCAGCCTTGAAACCGCAGCCCTTCACTGGGCTGATAAAAAAACAATTGATATCCAGGATATAAAAGCGGCCGTTGAAAAGAAAGTCCTGCGCTATGACAAGGCCGGTGAAGAGCATTTTAATCTGATTTCCGCCTTTATCAAAAGCCTGAGAGGTTCTGATCCGGATGCTGCCATCTATTGGCTGGAACGGATGCTGGCCGCAGGCGATGATCCCATTTACATGCTCAGACGGATGATCCGGTTTGCCACAGAAGATGTGGGGCTTGCAGATCCCGGAGCCCTGACCATGGCCATGAATGCAGATGCCTCTTTTCGCCGTCTGGGCCGTCCCGAAGGGGACGGGTCTTTGTTTCAGGCCGCGGTCTATCTGGCCACAGCACCCAAGAGCAATGCCGTGTATGCCGCCCACAAGGCCGTAAAAGAGGCGGTAAAACAACATGGGTACACCCCTGTGCCCATGCATATCCGAAATGCCCCCACAGGGCTGATGAAAAAAATGGGGTATGGCAAAGGGTATCAATATGCCCATGATTTTAAGGAGGGGTTCGTGCCCCAGTCCTATCTGCCCGAATCCATGGAAGGGACCCGGTTTTATTATCCCAGTCCCCGGGGATATGAAAAAACGGTCAAACAGCGTCTTGAAGCCTGGATTGCCCTTAAAAAGGATGCCGAAAAATCTAATTGACCTGCCTGAATCCCAAAAGCCTGGCCCGGGCCAGATCATATTCATTCCATGATTCCAGGTAAGTTCCCAGGGCCTCCCTGTAATGGAGAGCGGCTTTTTTAAGGTCTTTGCCGGCTTCGGCATCCATGCCCAGGGCCGTATGCAGAGTGATCAGCCTGGCAGGGCTCTTGGCGGCCAGCTTAATCAAGGTTTCTTCTTTGGCATCTGCCAGCAATCGTTTGATGAGAATTCTGTACCAGGGCGCATGGGTGCTGTCCTGGAATTTGATCAAATGTTGTCTGGCATCATCCATCCGGCCCTGCATTTTAAGCATCTGACCTTTAAGAAGCCCCAGGCTCAGGCTTAGGGGGGGGGCCCTGGCAGGCACCTTAAAGTATAAATCAATGAGGTCCAGGGCTTTTTCCCATTGGGATTCTGCTGCATAGAAAAAAGCGGCTCTGCCCATAATGGTTCTGTTGTCCGGGGACAAGGCAATCAGGGATTCAATGGCGGCCTCTTTTGGGGCCTGGTCTGTTTTCAGGGATTCAAATGTCTGGACCAGGGCAAGACTTTTGGCATATTTCTCTTTGGCCTGAAGCCTTTGCTGACGAGCCTTTTCCCACAGCCTGTTTTGACGGCCAAGGTGCTCTTGCCGGGTCCTGGTAAAAACAGCTTCCCTGTCCATGAGGGTGTTGAGCCGGGAAAAGCTCATGAAATAAAGATGGTCGCTGGCACCGGATGCCAATACAATCTCCTTGTAGATGGACATGGCCCTGCCTATTTTATTTTGTTTTTCCAGGATCAGTCCTTGAATAAAAAATCGCCATGCTTTTTCAGAAGGGTTTTCATAGTCCATGATTGAAGGATTTATCATTTGTTTTGAATTTAGAGTCCGGGCCAGGTACCCTATAAATTCATCTGAGTGCTGCCAGTTTATGGAAAACAGCGGTTGGGTAAGGTCCTGGCTGTTATCCCCAAGGGTCAGCCAGTCAATTATATAGAGCATCAGCCGTGACATCATGTTTTCGCCTTCAATGGATATCAGGCGGGTAAAAAGCGCTCTGCTGGAATTAAAATTGTTTTCACAAAAATCCAACAGTGCTGTCGTAAAGATAAGGGCCGGGTCCTGGCTGGTTTCAAGCAGGGTATGGGCCAGTTGAGCCGCATTCAGGTAATCCTGGGTATTGGCTAGTGCCAATACCTGGTCAAGTTTTTTTTCCAGGGTAAAATCCAAAAATCCGTCCCATTTGGGCTTGCCCGCCTTAAGGCTTTGAACAAATTTTGCAGGTTCTAAAATGGGCAGTACCAGGCCGAAGTCAGATAAAGGGGTGTGCAAAGGGTTCCGGGTCGATGGCTGGTCTATGACCACACCCGAGGCAATCCCGATCACCCGCCCCTTTTCATTTACAGCAGGACCGCCGCTGTTTCCCTTGTAAATGGAGGAATCCACCTGGATGAGTTCTCTGGATGTCCGTCTCACATGTCCCCTGGTGATACTTGCGTTTATCCGTTCATCCTGGGTCTGGCTTCCCAGAGGAAATCCCATGATAATCACGGGGGAGAGCCGTTTGATGTCTTCGGGGTCCTGGCGGGTTTCCATGGGCAGGGCATGGAGCCTTTCGGGCAGGGTGTCTATTTTTAATACGGCAAAATCCTGTTGAAAGGGAGAATGGATCCGGTTGCCCGGCCGGTAAAATCCCATGGGAACTCCCACCACCCTGAGATTGCTTTTTCCCTCGGACTTAAAGGCCCCGGCCAGATAATAGAGATCTGCAAGATCTGCGCTCTGGTCAAATCCCTGGAACCGGTTAAAGGCCTTTGCCCCTTTAAACCAGAGAAACATCCTATGGCCCAATTCCAGATTTTTTTCCTTCAGCCTGGCACGGATCCGGAACAGGACAGCATCTTCAAGCCATGGGCAGGCCACATGGCGGTTGGTGAGCAGATATCCTTTTTCATCCACAAGAAAGGCTGTGCCTTCCACCTTGTTTTTGTAAAGAATGCGGTCCTGGTCTTTTAACCAGTATTCCACCATTAAAAATCCAATGGACCGGGTATGGGATTCCAGAAATTGGGTAAACCTTTCCTCTTCACGGCCTGGTTTTTCAGTGTAATAAAAAAAGGTGGTGATGGCTGCATACCCTATGATGAGGATGATCAGGACAGCCATGGTCCGCTTGAACCTGATGATTTCCCTGTACATTCTGGGCCTTTGTCTGTCCATTGCCCGGTCAATGGGTTTTGAAGGAAGGTGTTCCAGAATTTTTCCCAGGACTGAGACCACCTTGTCCATGGACTGGGGGCGAAGGTCAGGATCATCAGAGAGCATTATTTTTAACAGCACGGTAAGCTCCTGGTCCAGCCCCTTGATCTGGTCCACCCGGGATGAAAACCGGGTCAGGTTGTGGTCAGCCGTGAGCAGTTCAATGAAAATTTTTCCCAAAGACCAGATGCCTGTTCTAAAATCAATGGCCCTTTTATTGACAATGTCCGGGTGGTATTTGAGCAGTTTTTTCAGCATGGGGCCGTGGTGGGTGGCCCTGGCATTAAGAAATCTGGACAATTTATAGTTGATTTTGACTGCCAGGCTTTTGCGGTTGTCTTTGGGCAGAAGGATATCTTCAAGAATGAGATAGGGCATGAAATGGTCGTGGCGGTGGAGGCAGGCAAGGGCTGAAGCGATATTGTAGAACAGGGTGACCATTCGGCGCTGGTCTTTTAATAGGCCGGAAACAAATATACTGCCCCAATTGTCCGCATCCACCCATTCACTCACCCTGTACCAATGCCCTGTGCTGCTCTGGCAAATGGCATAATGCCGGACAAAAAGATCCTGGGGCAGTTTGTCCAGGGTGTTTAACTCTTCTTCCAGCCGGGCGGCAATTTTCTGGTCTACCCCGGACTGATCTGTGAACAGACGGAGGGTGACAGGGGTTTTCTTTCCCTTCTGGATTGCCCGGCAGACAAGGGAGGAGCGGCCTTCATGGATGATGGCCTGGATTTGATAATCATCAATGGCTTTTATGCCGGCAATAAGGCTGCTGCCGCAGGCCGGGCAGGTGGCAATACCCTGGGCCAGTATTTGTCCGCATGATGTGCAATGTTTCATTCATCCTCCCTAAATAAGGGGTGATGCCTGGTATTCAGGTATTTTTTGTCTGTATCCGGAGCGTACTATGATGAAAACAAGATGGACAATTCTCTTTAAATGATAGATTTTTTACCATGGATAGTCAAGGTTTTGCACTCGCTTGACCCCTGATCCACCATCAAGGCACCATCTTCTGCGTTGCCTTCGCTTGCTCCTCCCTGCGGAGTATGGCTTATACACCTCACTCGTCGCTCGCTTGGCGCCGCAATATGGTACCTTGCTGGTGGCCAGGAAAGCACGGAATATCCCCATATTAAAGCAAATATAAAATTAGGCGGTGGATTTGGGTTGACCCAGCCGTCTTCCCGATTTTAAACAATGGCTTTTAAATTTGGGGCCTGGATGATAATAATATCTTTTTTTAAGGGTGTGATTAAAACCAATTTTCAGGAGAAGATAAGATGCCAAAGGCCTGTGATTTAAAGAAAGGGAATGTTGTGGAGATCAATGACCAAGTATACATGGTAAAACACATTGATGTCCGAACCCCCTCTGCAAGAGGGGCGGTTACCCTTTACAAGGTCAGGTTCAACAATATCAAAACCAAGCAGAAATTTGAGGCAAGTTATAAGGGCAATGACATTTTAGAAGATGTGGCCCTTTTACGAAAACCGGTTCAATACCTTTATCCTGACGGAGATTTCCACGTGTTTATGGACAGTCAGGAATACGCCCAGTACATGATTGCACAAGATTCCATTGAAGATGAACTGGTATGGCTCACAGACGGGATGGAGGATATCACAGGGCTGATCATTGACGAAAACATGGTGGCCATTGAGATTCCCCTGGCGCTTGTGTTTGAAATATCCCAAACCGCTCCCGGTATCAAAGGGGCCTCTGCCACGGCCAGGACAAAGCCTGCCACCCTTTCCAACGGGGTTGAAATCCAGGTGCCGGAATATCTTGAACCCGGGGAGATGATAAAGGTGAATATCGAGACCCGAAAGTTTATATCCAGGGCCTGAGCATATGAGTTCAGCCGGGATTTAAATTCAGGCATTTTTTCCGGCAACAGTCCTTTCCGGGACAGGCGGCTCCCAGGATTGAAATTATTTGACCGGCTTTAGGTTAGCCTGGCAAGGGTCAGGCCAGTTTGGGGATCCATCGTCAAAGAGACCTTCCGGCCCACCATGCACCTTGTTGATAATCTTTCAAACAGGGCAGGGTCCCAGGGTGTCCTGCCGATAAAGCGATCTCCGGGTTGGGTTTTTCCGTAGACAACCCCGTAGGCCGGGGAGTGGTCCCGGTTGTAGACAATGGTGTATGTTTCTATGATGCCCGTTCCGGACGGGTTCGGATCTAGTTTAACAGGCGCTTGTCCGGCCATAAAATTTTCTTTGTCCTCAATATCCATGGTATCCAGAGGCTTTTCAGGGGGCAGGCAAGAGTAAATGCCTGCCGCATGTTTGTGCATAAACCATCCAAGGGCGGTGACCATCCCGGTTTTTGTAAGGCCCTGGGCAATGCGGCTGCAGAGGGTGGCCACGGCATGAAGGTTGTAATTGTTGCCCGGTCCTCCGAAAAAGCCAAGCCCGCCGGTGAGGGTCATGGGTCTTGGGTCATTCTCTTTAATATCCAGCATTTTTTTCGCAATGGAAACAGCAGAGGGAAAGCAGGAGTAAAGATCAAATGCGTCCATATCCTCTAAACTGAATCCGGACCTATGCAGGGCCTTGTTAACGGCAGCCTTCAGGGGCGGACTTGAGGTAAAATCAGTCTTCTGGATCATGAACTGCTGTCGGTCCTGGGCATATCCCCCACCGGAAAAATAAACGGTTCTGCCCCTGGCCGATCCATGGGTTTTGGCATAATCCTGGGACATGAGGATGATGGCCGCACCCTGGTCCACGGTAACAAATGAATTCATGAATTTGGTATAGGGAAAGGCAATGGGCCGGTTCTGGTCTGACACCCTGAGGATTTCTTCGGGCGCTTTGGCTGTTTTTGTCCATGCATAGGGGTGGGTTGAGGCTCTCTGGCTGAATTGGGACCAGAACGCTGCCACTTTGTTGAGGTAAGTTGAAATATCCATGCCTGATGCCGCCCAAAGAGCGGTTTCAAACAAAGGGAACCCCTGCATGGGGTGCTGGATTCCGTACCTGGCTTCAAGGGGGGTGACCCCTGAGGCGTCATTTCCTGTATAATCTTTGGGGATGCCCTGGAGCAGGGCATTGTCCGGCTTTATTCGATCCGGAGTTTCCGGGTCCAATGACCTTGGCACATAGGTTTCGGCCCCGGCCACCAATACCGAATTTACCTCTTTTCTGGCAATCATGCCCGCTGCCGTATTGATCAGGGTCTGGGGGGAGTTGCCCCCGATCCGGGATTCAAAATTGATCTTTGGAGAGGCGCCAAGTCTTTGGGCCAGGTCCTGGGCAGGGGTTTTATAATAGACGCTCAGGCTTTTTACCGTTAAAATCGCCTCAACCCGTGGCAGCAGATCCGGGGTTTTAAGGTTGCGGGCTGCTGCAACAGAGGCTTGAACCATCATCCCCATGGGATCCTGGGGCAGGGTTTTTAATTGTTTGGGCTGGGTCACCTGTCCCCATCCGGCAACAACAACATTGGTTTTCATTTAATATCCTTAAAAGGCTGATTGGGTTTGGCGGTTAACCTCATACCATTTTTGGGCTTTTGCCCGGGTTTGTCAATCACGAGTTTTAAATCGGCAGGGCTCACGCATGTAAATATTGTAAAGTGCCTATAGTTTTGATTGGTTCAAGTATCATCCAAACATAACTTCCTCCAGATATTTGATATCCATAGCAGCATTCAACCTTTTGGTTTTTACACTCCCTTTAAATGTCTTATTGTTCCGTAATAAATTTAATGCAACGTGCCGAATCGCTGCAAAATTCTCAGGAGAGTTCCCCTTTCTGACTCTGCTTTCGTCTTCACGGAACGCAATATCCAATACCCAATGCACTGAATTTTCAATTCCCCAATGCCTCCTGACAGCATTACCAAAAATATTGGGGTCGCTATCCAGGCTCGATATATAATATCGCTTTTCATGACTGATCTGGCCGTCCATTTCCCGGGTGGATTCAATCATTCCAATACTTTTCAAACCTTTCCAACTTTTTTTATCTTCAAACCAATCAATATCAGAGGTTATCACAGCCCTGCGCGTTTCGACTCGACCGTGCCCTCCGTCAACACTGGTCTGTTCATTAAACTGGTACCCCTGATTTTTCATTTCTTCCATTTTATTGAAAAAAAGTACCGCTTCATCATGCAAGGTTTTATGATTTTCTTTCAGGGCAAGGACATAGTCACACCCTTTGTTTATTATGGTTTCAGCGATTTTCTTTTGAGTGCCCATGGCATCAATGGTTATAATGCAGCCCGAGATATCTAAAAGTTTTAAAAGATTTGGAATGGCCGTAATTTCATTTGATTTTTCTTCGGTTTTTAATTGCCCTAAAACCACTTTATTAGACGAAGCCCACGCACTGATCATATGAATGGCTTTCTTATCATTGGAGGTATCGTGTGAACGCCTTAGAGTTTTGCCGTCGATTGCAATGACTTGACCTTTGGTCATCTTTGCAACCGACTGAACCCAGTGCATAAAACTGCTCTGAAATTCATTCGGGTTCATCCTTTCAAAAATTCTGCCAAAGGTCTCATGGGAGGGTATCCCATGGGGAAGGCTTAGAAATTTTGACAACCACCTTTTTTTCTTTTTGCCAAAGTTTTCAATTTGCTCATAAGTGTCTGCGCCAGCAACTACCGCACAAATTGCGATGATGACGACATCAATTAAATTATGAAGCTTATTGTGGTGTCTGGGGTCCTGAATATTGTCAAAAAAAGTTTCAAGAGATTTTTTTTCGTTCATTGGCAACTCCTTGTGTTTATTGCCATATATATCGTATCTGTGCAGCGATGTCTAGGAAAATTTTGTTCGATGCTCATATACTATAACAAGCCAGGAGAGCCAGGCTGGGATAGGGTGAAGGGGGTGGAGTGGCGTAAATGAGCGGCCCGCCAGGACGGCATAGGTCCGATCATTTCCGCTTCTTAAGCGGTCAGGACGACCGCTTAAGATTTAACGGAATCCCCCTCACCTATTCCAGCCGGGTAAGGACGAATCTTAATAAAAGTTACATGTGATGACCCTGTTTAAATCGGGTTTGTCTTTGGCATTGCTTGTTCCTGTAAATCAAGTTGTGGGATCAGGAAAAAGGGGGGATATGGTCAGTGATGTCCGGTTAGGTTTTTGCTTGCTCAATAATTTTTTGATCTTTGACAATATTGTCCCTGTTTGAACTATGAGAGCCCTGCTCCTCGCAGCCAAACAGGTCATTTAGAATGGCGGTTCGCAGCTGCCGAACTCTTTTGATCGTGACCTTTTCATTAAACTGTTTTTGGCAATGGATTGCCAGTAACAGGTAAGTGATAAGGCCGCCAAGAATCTGAACCATAAGGCCGTATTCACTGCGGGCAATGAGATGATATACCTTCAGATGTTCTTTCCACCATTTGAAAAAATCCTCAATGGTCCACCGGAGTTTATAAATTGTTGCTATTTGTTCCGCTGTTAAATCATGCCTGTCAGTTGCCACATAGTATTTGACGCCAGCAATTTTATAGCCAACAACCCGAACAGGCCTTTTCGTCTGGTTTTGATTCGGAGTACCAAGTTTAACCAGTGCATCATAAAAAATGTAGCTGTCGGAAGGGGTCTCGTGGTTATCAATAATTGTTCTTGTTGTCCTGGTTTTTATACGGCAGACAAAATGTTTGCCTTGCTCCTGAAGCAGGTCAAATTCTTTATGGGATTGATATCCACGATCCATAACACCTGTTTGCCCCTTGGAAAGTATTTTGGGAACAAAAGTGCGTTCAGCGCCGTTGCCTTCAGTCAAAAAGATTTTGTTTGGGATTCCGTGATTAATGTCAAATCCGCAATGTACTTTGGCTTTTTTACTTCCTTTTCTGTAGTTCGCCCAGTGCATTGAAAGGACTGCATTTATGAGACTACCGTCAATGGAAACCAACTCTCCTAACTCGGCGTGTTCACCCGGATGACACTCAAGAGCCTGTTTATAAAGATCCTCAAAGATAAATTGCAGTTGTTCGAGTCCCCTGTGATTGATGGCTTCACAGAAACTACTACGGCTGATACCACCGTCTGGCGCAATATTTTCTTTAGCAAAAACATTCTCCTTGAGATCCTGAATTAAATGTCGGGCAGACTTGTGCTCCTGAAGATGGAAATAAACCAAAGCATTTATCTGGTCTTCGAATGTCATTTTTAAAGGGCGGTCTCCTCGAGATTGTAATTCCGGTGCTTTTGAAAGTGACTTTATCAGAGGGCACCTGAAATTGTCAAAGTTCAGGGACCGTAGTTGTTTTTTAGGGACTGAGATGTGCGTCATTTGAGCTCCTTGAGTTAAGTTTTCAAGGCGCACAAAAATTTTTACGCACATTTGTCAACACAAAACAGACTGTTTTTTCAATGATTTTAGATGCTTTTTATATGCAACAACCTAACCGGACACTACTGGGATATGGTAAAAACCCTGTCCTGAGATATTGGTTTTTTGTCTGGGTCTGTTCCATTTTTCGGGAAGATTTTTTTTTCGGGACCCGGTCTGTTTTTTGGATCTGGTTCATTCTTGGGATCTGGACTATGGGTTCGTTCGGTGACCCAGATTTTTCCGGTTCGGCTGATCTTCATCAGGGTGGAACTCCGGGTGCCGTATCCCGGGCTTGAAATAAACAAGGGGGAGAGGCGCTGTTCCCATTCAAGGCCCACCCCTGTATCCGGGAGCTGGTTGTCCCGGGGCCGGGTTCTGTCTGAGAGCAGTTCAAACAAGGCTGAATGATCCAGCGGACGTTTTTGAGCAATGGTTTTAAATCCCTTTTTGCCCCTTGTGATTTTGGGCCAGGGGGTATTTAAAAAATGGTTGCTCAGGCCGTGCACCCCTTTGGGCACCTGGGTGACACATCGCTGCTGGTTTGAATACCAGAATATTGTGTTTCCTTCTCCTGCCAAAAGGTTGAACCCGCTGTACAGATCTGCCTTTTTATCCAGTTCGGTCAGATAGCTGGGGATGGATTCTGAAGATTCCAGTAGGCTGGGAATGATTTCTCCCCTGGAAGGCGCCTGGGGTTTGATCTGGCTTAAGTCCCGGTAATTGGTCAGGGCGGCAAACCTGCCCCGGGTGCTGATGCCAAACCAGGTCCCTTGGCCTTCAAGGTCTTTTCCTGCCAATATCTCAGGATTGTCCGGCCAAAAGTCCATGGCCAGGGTGGGGCGGTTGTAAAATTCATCCCGGTTGGCCGCCAGGATAAAGGGAAAATCCTTGGAGATTTCAATACCGAAGAGAATCAGGCACATTGAGTTTTCCTTGTTTTTTATCTGTCTCTTTGCTATGGAGCCTATGAACAGATATGTAAACGTTTGCTAAGGAAAAATCAATTATATTCGGAGGTGCGCATGCAAGACGTGGTCATTGTCAGTGGAGTCAGAACACCGGTGGGATCTTTTGGCGGTTCTTTGAAAAACGTTCCTGTGGTGGAACTTGGCACCTGTGTGATGAAAGAGGTGCTCAAGCGGGTGGGGCTTAAACCCGGACAGGATCCGTTCCAGGCTGAGTTTTCCCCTGAAACCCTGAAAGACCAGGGCATGATTGACCTGGAGAAAAAAGGATATGATTATCAGGACGATTTAGCCCCGGTGTTTCTGGACGAAGTGATCATGGGAAATGTGTTACAGGCAGGCCAGGGACAGAATACCGCCCGCCAGGCCATGATCAGTTCAGGCATTTCCCGCCAGACACCGGCATTTACCATCAACAAGATCTGCGGTTCGGGTCTTAAGGCCATTGTCTTGGGTGCCCAGGCCATCATGACCGGCCAGGCAGATGCTATTATTGCCGGCGGCCAGGAGAGCATGAGCAACGCGCCCATGGCCTTGCTCAAAGCCAGGTGGGGGCATCGGATGGAACTGACGGGCCAGGGCCCTGTCCACGATCTTATGGTCTATGACGGACTGTATGAGATTTTTTACGGGTATCACATGGGTCAGACCGCTGAAAATATTGTTGAAAAATACGGGATTACCAGAGAAGAACAGGACCAGCTTGCCCTGCTGAGCCATACCAGGGCCTATGGCGCTGTTCATGACGGCACCTTTGCTGGGGAAATTGTTCCGGTGACCATTTCATCCAGAAAGGGGGATATCATCGTGGACAAGGATGAGCGGCCCATGGAAACCAGCATGGAAAAACTGGGGAAACTGAGGCCTGCCTTTAGAAAAGACGGGAGTGTGACCGCAGGCAATGCGTCTGGGATCAATGATGCGGCAGCCGCGGTTTTGATGATGTCCGCAAAAAGAGCTGATGAACTGGGCCTTGAAACACTGGCCCGAGTCAAGGGGTTTGCCGCAGGCGGTCTGGATCCGGCCTATATGGGATTAGGTCCTGTTCCTGCCGTGAAAAAGGTATTGAAATCCACAGGCATGACCATGGCGGATATTGATATGATTGAGTTGAACGAAGCCTTTGCCGCCCAGGCCATCGGGTGCATGCGAGAGCTTGATATTGATGTGGAAAGACCCAATGAATTGGGATCCGGGATTTCCATTGGACACCCCATCGGCTGCACCGGCGCAAGACAGATGGTCACCGCCGTTCATCACATGAAAAGAAAAGACTATAATACAGGCCTGATATCCATGTGTATCGGCGGTGGAATGGGTATGGCCATGGTCATAGAGCGATAGGGGATAAGGCCTTTAGGACCACAAATTTTATAACTTGAACGAAATAACTTGCCTTTTGGTCCATCTGCCGCGTTAGATCAAAGGCCAAATAGGCCTGCTATTAAATCTTTAATGCGCCTTGTAGATAACCCAAAATTCTGCGCTATTTCTGTTCAGCTTATTTCATCTGCGGTCCTTAGTTTTCGCTTTACTTGAAACCGCTAAAATGGTAATACTTGGCCAAGTGATTACCATGTAAATGAATAAACTAAATTTTGACTAAAGAGGTGTTTTTATTATGGATATTCCCCGTAAACTCGGTATACTGATCTACACGGCTGTGCCTGCCATTGTCGGGGGCGGCATTGTTTACCACTTTTTTGGAAGCTGGACCCAGGTCATCATCTTTGAGATCATGCTTGTACTGGCTGCCCTGGGGATTATCAGCAGTTAACACCCGATCCCCTTCTAATTTTGTAAAGCCGTAGCCGTGCCGTTTGTTTTTGCATGCTGCGGCTTTACCTGGTTTGTAAAGCCTGGTTTTTTCAAAGGCCTTTTTTCTGTATTACGCAGCTAATCGAATGGTGATTTTTTGGAGCCGAATATATTTCAGCGTGCCGTGTTCTTTTTTTTTCTGGCCCTGTTCTGTATCTCTATTTTCCTTGTGGGAAAACTGATCTCCCCTTTTTTCGCCAGCATTATTTTAGGGGTGGTGATCACAGGAATTTTCAAACCATTTTTCAAATGGATGTCAAACCGTGTCTCATCCAGAATGGCCTCTGTTCTAACCTGCATGGCCATTTTTTTTCTGGTCTTTATACCGGTGGTCTTTTTCGTTGGCATATTGTCAAAAGAGGCATTGGGCTTGTATAACATGGCCAAGGATGCTGTGTTTTCAAACCATTTGATTGATCTGCTTGAAAACACCAAGGCCCTGGACCGGCTCAATGAACTGCTTGCAGGGGCTGGGATAGAAACCGTTGTCTCGTGGAACGAACTGATTGCACCGGTTTCGGAACTGGGTAAGACGGTTGGGTTTTCTTTGTTTCAACAGGCCAGGTTTGTGACATCGAATTTGCTGAACCTGGTGTTTTACTTTTTTCTCATGCTTCTTGTGGTCTTTTATATGCTCGTGGACGGAGAACGATTTATCGAGTATCTTTATGATCTGTCTCCCCTTAAGGATGAGCATGACAAGGAGTTATATGAGAAATTCAACGAGATGGCAGGTGCTGTCCTTGTTGGAAACGGACTTGGCGGGCTCATCCAGGGATGTGCAGGAGGGCTGCTCTTTTGGTTTGTCGGGCTGAATTCTCCGTTTTTATGGGGGGTGATTATGGGATTTCTCGCCTTTTTGCCCATTGTGGGCATCGGTGTGGTCCTGGTGCCCTTGGCTGGATTTTTTTTATTAAAAAGCAATATTATCCTGGGGCTTTTTATCCTTGCGTTTTACGGGATTTTGTCCTGGGGTGTTGAGTACTTTTTTAAACCGAAAGTGGTGGGAGACAGGGTGGCCATGCATCCGCTCATTGTTTTTTTTTCCATTATCGGCGGCTTAAAGGTTTATGGGATTTTAGGCATAATTTACGGGCCTTTGATTGCCACTTTGTTTTTAACCCTTGCTGATATTTATTTTTCAAGTTTTCAGTCCATGGTGGAACCTGGCAAAGGGTAGGCAGTAACTTTAATTGGGAGTAGGAATCTAGGATGATTCAGAACGAAAGCAACGTCACCAGTATCGAGAAAGAGATGAAACAATCCTATCTCGAGTATGCTATGAGTGTCATTATCGGACGGGCTCTGCCCGATGTCCGGGACGGGTTGAAACCGGTGCACAGGCGCGTATTATATGCCATGCAGCAATTGCGCAATGACTGGAACAAGTCCTATAAAAAATCTGCCCGCATTGTGGGTGACGTGATTGGTAAATATCACCCCCACGGTGACTCGGCCGTTTATGATACCATTGTCCGTATGGCCCAGGATTTTTCCCTGCGCTACACCCTGGTGGACGGCCAGGGCAACTTTGGATCTGTGGACGGGGATAACCCGGCTGCCATGCGTTATACGGAAATCCGTATGCGCAAGCTCTCCCACCAGATGCTGGCCGACCTTGAAAAAGAGACTGTTGATTTCATCCCCAATTACGATGAGACCATGGACGAGCCCTCGGTGCTTCCCACCAAATTTCCGGCTCTTTTAGTCAACGGATCTTCCGGGATTGCCGTGGGCATGACCACCAATATTCCTCCCCACAACATCAACGAGGTGATTGAGGGGTTAAAGGCGCTGATTGATAATCCGGATATGGAAACCCGGGACTTGATGGAATATATCCCCGGACCTGATTTCCCAACTTACGGCCATATCTATGGGACCAAAGGGATATTTGAAGCCTATGACGGCGGCCGCGGAATTATCACCCTCAGGGCAAAGATGGAGGTGGAGGAAAACAATAAAAACGGCCAGAAAACCATTGTGGTCACGGAATTGCCCTACCAGGTGAACAAGGCCCGTGTGGTCGAAAAAATTGCCGAGCTTATGCGCGACAAGGTGATTACCGGGGCCTCGTTTGTACGGGATGAATCCGACCGAGACGGGATGCGGATTGCCGTGGGCCTTAAACGGGATCAGATTGCCGAAGTGGTGATCAACCGATTGTACAAGCATACCTATATGCAGACCAGCTTTGGGATTATTCTTTTGGCCGTGGTCAACAACCGGCCTGAACTGCTCAGCCTTAAAGAGATCCTCAACCATTTTATCGTCCACAGGATGAACGTCATTGTCAGAAGGACCCGGTATGACCTTCGCCGTGCAGAAGAGCGGGCTCATATCCTTGAGGGGTTGAAAATCGCCCTGGACAATCTTGACGAGGTGGTGGCCCTGATCCGGGCCTCCCAATCGCCTGAAGAGGCCAAAAACGGTTTGATCAAGACATTCAGCTTAAGCCCCATCCAGGCCCAGGCCATTCTGGACATGAGGCTTCAGCGTCTCACAGGACTTGAACGGGAGAAAATTGAAACCGAGTATGCAGCATTGTTAAAAGACATTGCCTGGTTCAATGAGATCCTGGGCAGTGAGACCGTGGTCCGGGGCCTGATCAAGGACGAACTCAACGAGCTGGATGAAGAGTTTGGTGATCCCCGCAGGACACGGATTGTGGAAAGCACTGCGGAAATTTCCATTGAAGATCTTATTGCCCAGGAAGATATGGTGGTCACCGTGACACGGAGCGGTTATATCAAGCGTAATCCCATCACCCTCTATGCAAGCCAACACCGGGGGGGCAAGGGAAAGACCGCCATGGGCACAAAGTCTGATGATTTTGTAGAGCACCTTTTTGTGGCGTCCACCCATTCGACCTTTTTGTTTATTACCAATTTCGGCAAGGTCTACCAGTCCAAGGTATATGAACTGCCCATGGCCGGGAGATCGTCTTTGGGCAAGGCCATTGTCAATCTTCTGAATTTTGACGAGGGTGAAAAACTGGCCACTGTGCTCACCGTGGATGAATTTACCGAAAACCGGTACGTGGTCATGGCCACCAAAAAAGGGCGGGTCAAGAAAACATATCTCATGGCGTACTCCCGGAGACGGTCCGGCGGCCTTATCGGTGTGAAACTGGCCGAGGGGGATGAGCTTATTTGTGCCCGGATCACAGACGGGGATATGAATGTGTTCCTGGGCTCTGAAGGGGGCAAGGTCATCCGTTTCCATGAGGCTGATGTCAGGGCCACGGCCCGGGGCTCCATGGGGGTCAGAGGGATGAGGATTGATAAAGAGTCCCGTGTGGTCGGCATGGAAGTATTGGGAGATGAAGAGACCCTGCTCACGGTGACCGAAAACGGCTATGGCAAGCGTTCCCTGGTTGAAGAGTACAGAACCCAGACCCGCGGGGGCAAAGGGGTCTTTTCCATTAAGACCTCAAAACGGAACGGTAAGATGGTATCCATGGCCCTGGTGGGCGACAATGATGAACTCATGATGGTCACGGACAAGGGAAAACTCATCCGGACAGCCATTGACGGCATCAATGTTATTTCCAGAAATACCCAGGGGGTCAGACTTATTAATCTGGCCAAGAAAGAAACTCTGATCGGCATTGCAAGGCTTCCCGAAGAAGAAACCTCGGAATCTGACTCAGATGAGGGGGATGAACCTTTAAGCCAGGAGAGTGATTCTCCTGATTCAGGACCTGAGGCAGATGGGGACGGAGAATCTAAGGCATAAGGGGGCTGGCCACCGGAAACGGCTCAGGGAAAGATTCCTTGTTGCCGGTCTTTCCGGGTTCCAAGACTATGAAGTCCTGGAATTGCTTCTCTCCTTAAATACCCCGAGAAAGGATACCAAAGAGGTCGCCAAAGCTTTGATGAAAACCTTTGAAACCCTTCCCCGGGTATTGGAGGCCTCAACGCCTGAACTCTGCCAGGTGAGCGGGGTGGGGCCGGCCAATAGTTTTGGCATTCATCTGATCAAAGCCGTGGCAGACCGGTATCTTGAAACCCGGATGTTAAACCGGGATGTGGTCAAAGATCCTGACAGCCTTCTGGCCTATTTAAACCAGATGATCGGATATAAGGTCAAAGAGCATTTTGTCGGGATTTTTCTGGATGCCAAAAATCGGGTGATTGGATCTGAGATCCTGTTTACAGGATCTCTTACGGCCTCTGCTGTCTATCCCTGGGAAGTGATCACAAGGGCGCTGTATCACAGGGCCGCTTCTGTCATTTTTGCCCACAACCATCCTTCAGGCGATGTTGAGCCTTCAAAACAGGACCTTGGCATTACAAGGACCCTGTGCATTGCCTTGCTATTTGTGGGCATAACGGTTCACGACCATCTGATCACAGGAAGTGAGGGGCATTTTAGTTTTGCAGGCCATGGATTAATGGCAAAGTATACACAGGAGTTTAATCAGCTAAATGAGCGATAAAGAAGATCTTCCCGATTGTTTCGGCAATTTGGAAAAAGTATTTCCCATGGGGGCCAATGGCCTTCGTCAAACCCCTGAAGACTGTTTTTTCCATTGCCCGGTAAAGACTCGGTGTCTTCAGCAGGCCATGGGCACCAAGGGCGGGGTTCAGGTTGAAGAGGAGATCATTGAGCGGTCCACCAAAGCCGGTGCCATGACTTTTTTTGAACGCTGGTCCCGAAAAAAACAGGCCCACCGCCGCAGCCAAAAAATCAAAGAATGAACCTGGGTACAGGTCAAAAGGCTTGTCTGCACAGAAGGGCAAAGAGTAAAAGAAACAGATTAAACCCGCGCCATGCCGTAAGGAGTTAAAAATGAAATCTGTAAGAGATCTTGACGTTGAAAATAAACGGGTGTTTATCCGGGTGGATTATAATGTTCCCATGGATGAAAATAATCATATAACAGACGACAACCGGATTCAGGCGACCCTGGATCTGATCCGATACCTGATGGATAAAAAGGCAAAGCTGATTCTGGCCTCCCATTTGGGGCGGCCCAATGGGACGAAGGATGACGCCTACAGCCTGCTTCCTGCGGCAAGGCGGTTATCTGAACTTTTAAACACCCAGGTTCAATTTGTTCACGATTGTATCGGGCCTGAGGTTCGAGCGCGGGTGGCAGATCTTCACTCGTCTGAGATTCTCATGCTGGAGAATTTAAGATTTTACGACGGGGAAAAGAAAAATGATCCTGAGTTTGCACGGGATTTGGCCTCTTTTTCCGATGTCTATGTGAACAACGCCTTTGCTGTATCCCACAGGGATCAGGCATCAGTTACAGGGGTGCCCAAGTTTGTAAAACAGTCCGGGGCCGGTTTTTTGCTTGAAAAAGAGGTACGATCATATTACGATTCCGTTGAAACTCCTAAACGTCCTCTGACAGCCGTTATTGGCGGTGCGAAAGTGTCAAGCAAACTTGCAGCGCTGGAAAATATGCTCAACTTTGTGGACAGCCTGATTATCGGCGGTGCCATGGCCAACACCTTTTTAGCGGCCCAGGGTGTGGATACAAAAGGATCCATGATCGAAAAAGAGTTGCTGGGGACAGCCCAGGATATTCTTGAAAAAGCAGACCAAAAAAAGATAAACCTGCTTTTGCCGACCGACCTTCTGGTGGCCGATCGGTTTGACCCCAAAGCCGATACAAAGATTGTGGGGTTAAATGATATTCCGGAAAATTGGATGGCATTGGATATCGGTCCTGACACAGCCGAAAAATTTGCCAATGCTGTTAAAGATGCCGGCACCATTGTCTGGAACGGTCCCATGGGGGTTTTTGAAATAGATCAATTTGCCAAAGGCACACAGGCCATAGCCGACGCCATCGCAGATGCCGCCGCTTTTTCCATTGTGGGTGGGGGCGATACCGGGCTTGCCGCCAAGCAATGCAAAATTGCAGACAAGGTCAGTTATATTTCCACAGGCGGCGGGGCCTTTTTGCACATGATGGAAGGCAGAAAATTGCCCGGGGTGGTTGCCCTGGAATAATTTTTATCAAAAAGGGATAAGATCGTGAAATTTTGTACATCAAGAGAGTGTCTGAGCAGGGAAGACCGGTTGAGACGGTCATATTACCAGGTGTTGAGAGATGAACTTGATCAGTTTGTCATTGGGTATTCCCTGGTAGGATCCTATAATAATTTTTTAAGGATCAGAACCCCTTATCCCTTTGTGGAACTCCGGGAACTCAAACCCAGGGCGAGAATTCCCTCGGTGGAGTTTGATGCCCAGAATTCTTTTTTGATCATATTTTCAGAAGATTTTATCGACAAAAAGCATAAAAAGTATATCCGATATTTTGATGCCAATAAAACCACCAAGACCAATCTTCTCCGCCATAAATATTTTCCGGATGTTGAAAATTACAATCGGAATTTAAAGTATTTTGAGACCGGAGAATTCTTTTCCCTGCTCCGCTCCCTGCTGCCTGTGGATTATGCCCTGCTCATCCAGAGAAATCAGAGAACCAAGGTTCAATACGCCCTGACCCATTTTCATGTCAGGGTGGACTGGCCCATTGCCGATGCCTCGGAAGATCTGGCCAAATCCCTGCGTTATATTTCCAAGGATCTCTATGAAAAAGGGGATAAATACGCAGAAAACATGCAAAAAAAATTGTTTGAATATTACGGGGTGCCTGTGATGTCCGGGGGCCGGCGGACCGCAGCCATTGTGGCGGCCCAGTATTTCAGGCAGTTTGGCGGGATTACCACCATTTATGTCTCTTCCAGTGAATCCAGGAACCTGCTCAGGATTGATGAAAAGGGGGTTTCTAAATCCCTGCTGGTTAAACTCAGGCCGGACCAGGTAAACAAACTGGCTGAACTTGGCGGTATCCCAAGAAATAGTTTTACCAAAAATTATGTGGTGGCACGGCAGGGGAAATTTTATGTCTGCATTCTCAATGTGCGTTATGACTATACCAGCCATGCGCTGCCCTCTGAGGGCGGTCGTCTCAGGGAGCTTAACTTTGATACCAACTGGCTGACCGTGGCCCAGGAGCATATCCTTCCCAAACCGGCCGTAATCAAATATCCCCCTATTCCCTATAAAATGATTTACGCCTGAAAAACAAAAGAGCTGGCCAGCCGGTTTTAAAATTTTTTGAGCATGGCAATTTCATCGCAGTCAGGGTAGGAGACACAGCCGATACAATCGGACCAGACCTTTACCGGAAGCGCTGCCTTGTCAATTTGGGAAAATCCAAACCGGTCAAAGAATTCTGGGCGGTAGGTCAGGGTAAACAATTCTTTGATTTTAAAATAAAAGGCTTCCTGGATGGTGCGTTCCACAAGCGAACTGCCGATAGTTTTATGGGTAAAAGCCTGATCAACGGCAAGGGAACGGATTTCAGCAAGGGTCTCCCAGCAGAATTGCAGGGCGCAGCAGCCCACAACCTTTTGGGTCTCAGGATCTTCATACACCCAAAAATCTCTGATATGATCGTATAGCTGGCTTAGGGGCCGGGCCAAAAGATCTCCTTGTTTACTATAAAACTGAAGCAGGGAATGGATCTGGCTGACATCATCCAGCAGAGCTTTTCTTATCATGTGTTTCCTCGTTGGACATTCTTTATTTGCTTCTCACCATGGCCTGGGTCGTGCCGGGGGCTTTTTGGGAGAATCGGGTTCCCGAATCCGGGTGGATATATATCATTTTGGTTTGGTCGGGTATATCAAAATATTGATAGGGCTTGTCTTTGAGAAAGGCTTGCATATAGTCAATCCAGATGGGAAGGGCGGCCTTTGCCCCTGTTTCATAGGGCCCAAGTGTGGTGGCATTGTCGTTTCCCACCCAGACACCGCAGGCAATGTCCGGGCTGAACCCGATAAACAATGCATCTTTATACTGATCTGTGGTACCGGTTTTCCCGCCGATTTCTTTTTTGATATGGCTGGCTTTTTTCCCTGTGCCTTCATAAACAACCCCCTTGAGCATGTCGGTCATGATGGCAGCCGAGACCCGGTCTGTAACCGCAGTTTTTTTGATTGTGTGGGTAAAAAGAATTTGGCCGTCCGGGTCAACGATTTTTTCAATGGCAAATGGAAGGGCCCGGACCCCGTGGTTGGGAAAGGGGGTATAGGCGGAAGTTAAATCGATGAGACTTACCTCCGCTGTTCCCAGAGCCAAAGAAGGATATGGATTCAACCGGGCCGTAATACCGGCTTTTCGGGCAAAATCAATGACAGTTTGGGGGCCGATTTTTTCCATGAGCCTGACCACAGGGGTATTTTTGGACAAGGCCAGGGCCTTTCTAAGGGTCATATCGCCGCTAAAGGATCTTGAAAAATTTTTAACCGTCCATGTTTTGGAATGAGGCAGGGTATAGGTGAGCGGCGCATCTGTGAGGATGTCATTTTGTTCATACCCTTTTTCAACGGCTGCGGCATAGACCAGGGGTTTAAAAGCAGATCCGGGCTGGCGCATGGCCTGGACCGCTCGGTTAAATTTGTTTTTATTAAAATTTTTTCCACCGACCATGCTCAGGATGGCACCGGTGTGGATATCCAATGCAATCAAGGCGGCTTCGGGGTCTGGGGATTGGATTTTATTTTTTTCCATCCGCAGCTCAAGCTGCTTTAGGTGGTGAACAAGGGAATGTTCAGCAATGGTTTGGAGCCTTAAATTCAAGGTGGTATGAATGGCAAGGCCGTTGGTATAGGTTAAGCTGGGGGTTTTGCCCAAAATATTTTTCAGATAGGAGACAAAAAAAGGTGCCGGCGGTGCAAGTTCTCCCGACGACTGGACTGTGACGGGTTCTGCATTTGCCAGGTCAAAGGCCTTGGCAGTGATTTTACCGGTATCCAGAAGTTGTTTAAGGACAATAGAGCGTCGCTGTCTTGCCCGGTCTGGATTGTTCAGAGGAGAATAAACACTCGGTGCCTTGGGCAGTCCGGCGATCAAGGCGGCCTGCCCAAGGGTGAGTCCTGCGGCAGAGCTATCAAAATAGGTTCTGGATGCCGCCTCAACCCCGTAAGCCCCTGATCCAAGGTAGACCAGGTTGAAATAGAGTTCAAGGATTTCGTTTTTGGTGTACCTGCGTTCGATCTGGATGGCCAGGATGGCTTCTCTGATTTTCCGGAGAATGGATTTTTCAGGTGACAAAAACAGGGTTTTGGCCAGCTGCTGGGTCAGGGTTGATGCCCCCTGTTTAAAGCTGCCGGCCTTGATGTCGTGAAATACAGCCCTGGCAATGGCCTTGAGATTAACACCGGAATGTTTGAAAAAGGCCCGATCCTCGGTGACAATCAGGGCCTGCTTGAGATGATCCGGTATCATATCAATGGAAATGGGGAATCTTTTTTCCAAATAAAACCGGGTGATTACCTTTTTGTCCGAAGAGTAAACCGAGGTAACCGCCGAGGGTTTAAATTGTTTTAAGTGATTAATTTCGGGCAGGTCATATATGAGCCCGTAGAATGCACCGGCCATCAGGCCGGCCATCAGGCCGATAAAAATAATCCCCCCATACATCTTTTTTCGGGATAAAACCATTAGGGGGTCAGAAATTTTAAAATGGCTTTTTTAAAGTCATCATCAGAAAATGGTTTGTGCAATACCTGATTGATGCCTGATTTTTTTAACAGGGCATCATTTACATCAACATCCCCGGATTTTTCTTCTACAAAATCGCTTTGGGTCGTGATCATGAGGATGGGCAGATCTTTACGGTTAAATTTTTTTCTGACTTCACAGGTGAGTTCTAGGCCGCTGATATTGGGCATGTTTAAATCCGTGATCACCAGATTGGCCCCTTGTGAAAGAATTTCGGGAATGGCATCTTCAGGCCGGTTAAAGGTCTGGGAATCAAACCCCAGGGCTGACAATTTGTTTTGATATAATTTAAGCATCATTTTGGAGTCATCCACCACAATGATTTTTAGGGTGCTGTCGGTTTTGGGTTTTTCAGGGGATTGTTCAAGGATTTTGTTGGCAAATTCTTTCTGGCCAATGCCGGCCATCTGTTTTAAAAAGGTGTTTCGGGTGGCAGGGGTTGCAGCTTCAATAATGTGTTTTTGAGCCAGGGTTTGAAAGGATTCTTCTTCCACAAGAAAGTTAAAAATATTGCCGGCCTCTGTGTCAATAAGGGCTGCAACCGTCATCAGGGATTGATCCGAGCCTTGTCTGATAATATTTTTTAGTCCTGCCACCAGGGGTTTTGATAAATTTTTATCAATGGCACGGGCCGCGCTCATCCTTACGGATTCAACGGGATCCTGGAGTCCCTGGGCAAGGCAGATGGCCGTTTTGGGAGAGGGGATTCTTTCCATGGCCTCATAGGCTGCCTGCCTGATATTGGCATCCTTGGGCTGGGTGTTGATAATATCTAAAATCGGTGAGATTGCGGCTGGATCCCTGATATACCCCAGGGTGGTAATCAAATGGATCAGGTAATCTGACTCTGCATTTTTAAAGGCCCGGGTGAGCAACGGGGTTGCCTTGTTTCCAAGCTTCATGAGCTGATCTATGGCCGTATCCCTGACAATGGTGATGGAAGACCTGAGCAGGGTGGTCATTTTTTCAAGGGCATAAAGGTCCTGCATATCAGCCAGGGCTTCAACCGCAAGTTTATTGGTGTCTTCATTTTCTCCCAAAAAGGTTAAAAGCGTATCCACAGCCTTGGGCGTATTGTTTTCGGCAATGGCAAAAATGGCTGCCTTGCGCACGGACAGATCAGGGTGAGCGGTCAGGGAAGAAAAGACGTCAACGTTTTCTTCTGAACGGAGTACGCCGAGTGATATGACTGCCCGCATGATGATATCCGGATCCTGTTCCGTTTGGATCACACGGGCCAGGGTCGGGGCGGTTTCCTTGAGATAAAGATCTCCGGCCGCCTTTATGAATTGCATCCGGGTCGGTTTTTCATTTTGGCCAATATACTCGATGACCCGATCTGTATTCCCGTAAGCCTTGTCAAGAATCAGGTCGTACAGACCCTCTTGAACCTCCACATTTTTGATTTCAAGTTTTGTCAAGAATTCAAGAAGGGGAAAGACCAGAGTGGCTTGGCCCCTGCCAAGCTCTGCAAGGGCTTTTTTTTGAATATCGGCATTGATATTGGTATCAGAGGCAAACTGGAGAAGGGCTTTGGCCTTAACAACGTCCTCCTCATTAAGGCAGAAAATCAGTTCCTCAATAAATTCATTTTCGTTGATCGTACCCATGGTAATGACCTTTTCAGGTTTTAAATTGATAAAATACAGAATTTAAATATTTATTGGAGGCAAACAAGTCAGTATCATTGACCAAGGATTCTGTGGAGCCAATGAGCAGATACCCGTCAGGCTCCAGCACCTTGGCAATATTGGCATAGATTTTACGTCGGTCTTCACTGGTAAAATAGATCATGACGTTTCGGCACAGCACAATATCAAACTTGCCGATCCCCACAAAAGGTTTCATGAGGTTCATTTTTTTAAACTGGGCCATGGCCCTGAGCTCATCTTTTATTTTGTAGCGGTCCTCCTGGGGGACAAAATATTTGTTGAGTCGGGATGGGTCTAAACCTCTGGCCACTTCAAATTTATTATAGCTTCCGTAACTGGCCTGGGCAATGGCTGCATCTGAGATATCTGTGCCAAACAGCTTAATGTTGTAATCCTTGGGGGATACCCCCATTTCCAGGAGAGTCATGGCAATGCTGTAAATCTCCTGACCCGTTGAATTGGCAGCACTCCAAAGGCGGAGGGTGGGTTTGCCTATGCTTTTTGCAGACCGTTTATCGATGAGGTCCGGGAAAATTTTGTGTTGAAGCAGTTGAAACGGGGATTTATCCCTGAAAAAATAGGTTTCATTAGTGGAAATGGCATCAATGATATTATTTTCAATTTCTTTTTTGAAATCCAGCTTTGCCTTGTTGAGCAACTCCGAATACGAGTTGCATCCATATTGGCCAAGAAGGGCATTGAGCCTGGTTTCCAAAAGGTATTCCTTTCCCACATCCAGGGCAATACCTGATATGTCCAGAATATACTTGGCAAATGTTTTGAACTCTTCGGGAGTTACGGTGATTTTTGTCATAATTTAGTGTATGGCTGTTGGTCTGATGTTAGAGTACCACGGTTTTTACTATTTCGTCCGCTATCTTGTCCAATGGTGCGATGATATCGGCAAGTCCTGATTCAATCGGCTCTTTGGGCATGCCAAATACCGTACAACTGGCCTCGTCCTGGGCGATGACGGTGCTGCCGTTTTTCTTCATCTGAACAAGCCCTTTTGATCCGTCTGACCCCATCCCGGTCATGATCACACCGGTTGCCCTGCCGACATAAGGCTGGGCTATGGATCTGAACAGGTAATCAACAGACGGTTTGCAGGAATTTTCCGGTGGGTCGTCCGTGATTTTTATCTTTCGGGTGAGGCCGTCAGCACCGGCCACTATTTTCATCTGTTTTCCGCCGGGGGCGATCAATACCCGTCCTGCCTGGATAATATCACCATCCTCAGCCTCTTTGATTTCAAGGGCAGCCTTTTTGTTGAGGCTGTTGGCCAGGGATGCCGTAAACATAGGCGGCATGTGCTGGACAATGAGAACCGGGGCCGTTAAGGTTGCCGGCAGCATGGGAATCATTTTTGTCAAAGCGTTGGGCCCCCCGGTTGAGATACCGATTCCAATGATCCCCGTTTTTTTGGGGGGGCAGCCCAGGCCGGGACCGCCTTTTTAGGGGCAGGTCTTACAGGGGCAGGCTTGCTGGTCCCAAGTGCTTTTCCGCCCCTTTTTCTGAGCTTAATCTGTTTGACAATGGGCTCTAAGGCTTGTTTGACCTTGAGCATATTTTCGGCCATCTTACCATCTTCAGGCTTGGGCACAAAATCAAAGGAACCAAGTTCCAAGGCTTTGATGGTCATTTCACTGCCCTGCTGGGTCAGGGTGGAGAGCATGACTATGATGGGGGGATTCTCCATGCTCCGAAGTTCCTGAAGCACTTCTATGCCGCTGACTTCGGGCATTTCAATGTCCAGGGTGATCAAATCCGGTTTCAGGGTTTTGATTTTGGATAAGGCAATTTTGCCGTTATTGGCCGTTCCCACCACTTCTATTCCGGGCATCTCCTTTAATACATCGCCAACTATTTTCCGGTAAACGATCGTATCATCCACAACCACAGCTTTAATGGATTCCATTATTCTTTGAGTACCTCATCAATATCAAGTATGCCAATCAGTTGGTTCTCTGTTTTTAACACCCCTTGGAAAAATTTTCCTTTGACCCCCCCCGATATTGGAAGGGGCCGGTTCAATTTTTTCTTTCTGGGTCAATACCACATCAGAGATTGAATCTACCAGAAGACCGATATGTTCGTCTTCTGAGTTTACAATGATGTTCCTGTTGTCCTTGCCGTTATTGACAGAATCTAACCCAAGCTTTTTACCCAGATCGATAATGGTGACAATACGTCCCCTTAAATTCAGTATCCCCTTGATATATTCAGATGCCTGGGGAACTTTGGTGAATTCAAAATGCTTGTTGATTTCCTGAATATTAAGGATATTAATCCCGCACAAGGCGCCCCCCACATAGAAGGTTGAAAATTCAAGATCAGTCGAGGTGTTTTCAATGGTGTCTTCGTTCATTTTATCTCCTTTGCGCAAGTCCATCAGGCGATTAAAGACTGAGGTATCTTCTGACAACGGCCATGAGTTTTTCCCGGTCCAGTTTGATCTCATATTCGTCAATACCCACGGCTTTACCTTTTTCGATATGGGCCTCGCTGGCCAATGAGGTCAGAGCAATGACGCCCAAATGGGAATATTTGGGATCATTTTTAATCCGTTTGGTGAGTTCAAATCCGTCCATATTCGGCATTTCAAGGTCCGTGACCACAAGGTCGATTTCATCCACCCGCTCTTTGAGCAGTTCCCAGGCAATCAGCCCGTCTTCTGCTTCAATGAACTTGAATCCGTCTTCTTCCATAAAGCTTTTAACCTGGTTCCTGAAAAAGGCGGAATCTTCGGCAAACAAGAGAATTTTTTCTCCCTCCTCAGCCATTCCTGCCGCAACCTTGGCCTCTTCTGAAAACCATTCGGGATTCATGGTTTTGACCAGTTCAAATATATCCACCAAAAGGGTGGTATGGTCGTTGATGATCATGGACCCGCTGATGGCGGTCTGTTTCAGGGTACTGGTATCAATGTTGAGCTGGACCTCCAGCGCATCCACCGGCGGAGTCACCATGAGGCCGAGTTCTTTTTCCTTGACCTTAAATACAATGACCTCCTGCTGATCTTTGACCGGGAGTTCTTCCAAGTCTGCCACCTGGCTTAATTCATAGAGCGGCAGGGATCCGCCTCGGTATTGAACCACTTTTCTGTCGCCGATCTGTTCGATGGACGAGGTCTTGATCCGTTCGATTCTTTCGACAATGCTCAGGGGCGTTGCAAAATGTTCGGCTTCCCCGTTCTTAAAGGTGAGCAGGGCCATTTTGTCTGCCTTGGCATCTGCTTCTTCTTTGGCTTTGGCTGCCTGCTGCCCGGCTTCGGCAATCGATGAAAGCTCAGCCATCTGAGCAAGGTTGGAAATATCTAAGATCAGGGCCACTTTACCGTCTCCCATGATGGTGGCGCCGGCATAGGCAGAACATTTTTTCAAGTGCCGGCCTACGGGTTTGACAACAATTTCTTCTGAGTCATGGAGCTGGTCTACCACCAAACCGTATTTAAAGGCACCGGCAGAGACCACGGCAATATTCATGGCAGAGGCGGCATGGTACCTGCGGTCGGGACCCTCCCGTTCCACCACGCTTGCATCCTGGCTGTCTGCAGAGGTCTCCTGACCCGTTAAATGGGTTTTGGATCTTCTGTCGGCAAGGTTTTCCCTTCTGTCCGGCTGTTCTGTCAGATCTTTGGGATCGGTATAGGTTTTTTCTATGCCGAGCATTTCAGAGAGGTTCAGCAGGGGAAGCAGTTCGCCCCTGAGCCTGACAACCGCGGCATCCCCGACTTTCTCTATTTTATCCTTGATCTGTCCTGCCGGGATCCTGAGCAGTTCGTTAAGGTTGACCTGGGGCAGGGCATAGCGTTCATTACCCACTGAAGTGATCTGGCTGGGGATGATTGCCAGGGTTAGGGGCAGTTTGATCTGGATATCGGTTCCCTGACCCGGAGTGGAATCCAGTTCGATGATGCCGCCAAGGCTTTCAATATTGGTGACCACCACATCCATGCCCACCCCTCGGCCGGACACGTCCGTAACTTCTTTGGCCGTTGAAAAACCGGGCAGGAAAATCAGTTCCATTTTTTGCTTGTCAGACATTTCAGCGATCTGGGCATCCGAGATCAAGCCTTTTTCAACGGCTGAATTTGCAATTTTCTGGGGTTCAAGACCCCGGCCGTCGTCTGAGATGACAATATTCACTTGGCCGGCATCGTGGAATGCTTTTAAGGTTATGGTTCCGGTACCTTCCTTGCCCATCTGCTCTCTTTCCATGGGGGTTTCAATTCCATGGTCCACAGAGTTCCTGACCAGGTGGGTCAAGGGATCATTAATGGATTCCAGAATGGTTTTATCCAGTTCCACATCCTTTCCCTCGATTTCCAGGTCAATGGATTTGCCCAGCTGCTGGGACAGATCCCTGACCACCCGGGTAAATTTATTTAAAATATTGGCAATGGGCTGCATCCTTGTCCGCATGATGGCTTCCTGGAGTTCGGATGTGATCATATCAATGCGCTGGCTTGAAAGTTCCGTTGCCTTAGCGTTTGAGGAATTTATTCCCTGGAGAAGCTGATTCCGGCTGAGAACAAGTTCTCCGGCAAGGTTCATCAAAGTATCCAAAAGGCCGACATTCACCCTTAAAGAGGTCTGGGGCTTGCTGCCCAGGTTCATATCTTTGTCCTGGGATTTGGCCGTTACCGCAGGTTGTTTTTGAACTGTTTTAGGGGCTGGTTTGGTAGCGGCCACCGTTTTGTTCTGGACGGATTCCGCTGTTGGCGCCGCAACCGGTGCTACAGGCTGGGGGGCTGCCATGGTTTCAACCGGGGCCATGGCGGACTGAATATTTATCTCTCCTCCTGCTGAAGGCACCACCATCGGGTCGCTGACCGCATGAATATACTGGCTGGAGATATCAAAAAGGGTTTCTGCCATATCCTGTTCGATAATGGAGGCAAACAGAACCTGAAAAGGGATTCTGCTGGGACCTGCAGTTTTTTCCAGGGTGCCCACGGATTCAAAATCAATCCTTGAATCTATAATGGTGCCGGTTTTTTGGAGGTTGTTTAATACTTCAATGGGATTTTTTTCTTTTCGCTGGATATCGTTGATCAGGTCATATTCTACAAGAAAGAGGTTTTTCCCTTCGGCTTTATTTTGTTCAATCTCATACAAAGAGACCTGCTGAAAGACCCTGCCGTCCCGAAGCTGAACATCCACCATCTCTGAAACCATGTCCTGCTTGTCTTCGGGCAGAGAGAATTTGGTTATGTTTTCCAGAGCGGTGACATGTTCTGAAATATCTATATCATTGCTGGTTTCAATATTGTTCAACAGCGTTTCTAACTTGTCAAATCCCTTTAGCAGAACGCTGATTCTCATGGAATCCGGTGTCAGTTCATTGTTTCTGATAAGACCTAGGACATTCTCAAGGTGGTGGGCAAGGTCCTTGATGGTCGTAAGACCCATGAACCCGGCTCCCCCCTTTACAGAATGGGCTGCCCTGAAAACATTATTTACCAGATCCAGATCGATGTTTTCCCCACCCTCTTCAATGGTTAGGAGATCACTTTCTATATTTGCAAGATGGTCCAGTGATTCCTCAATGTACATTTGTAGGGTTTCGTCGTCTTCAAACATATTAACTCTCCTGAAAGGTTGTCTAAGAGATGATAAAACTATACCGATAATGAAATTATTTACAGAAAAGAATATAGAAAGTCAAACTAAAGATAGGGGTAAAAAACAGTCCCCACCTATATTTTACGTATAATATCGTTGATTTGACTCGTCTGATTTATTTTTAAAATTGCCCGGGTGTTTGGCTGGGCGATTTCAATGGGTTCATGATTATGATCTGCGAGAGATATTAGCTTTAATTTCTGTGCCCTGCCTTGGGGACTGAGGACTTCGACCAGATCGTCGGCACTGAGTTTGTTCCTGATTTCAACCAGGTATTGATTGTTGTCATAACATTTAAGAATTTTTCCGATAAAACTGTGAATTTTTCCCTGGTGGACATTGTTCCTGTTCATATCTATTGTGCCGGAATCATCCGGGTGGGAAAAGTAAAAGCCCGTGCAATACTCCCGGTGGTATACCTGATATAGCGAGGATCGCCACTCGGGCAGGACCTGATAATTTTCCGGGTCTGCGAGATATGCGTCAATGGCATTGCGATATGTTTTTACAACCGATCCCAGGTAGTTGATTCCCTTCATCCGGCCCTCTATTTTAAGGGAGGTGATCTTGGACGCCACAAGTTCCGGGATATGATCAATCATGCACATATCCTTGGAGTTGAAAATATAAGACCCTCTCTCATCCTCCATCAAGGGGTGAAAATCATTGGGCCTTTTTTCTTCGACAACAGAGTATTTCCACCGGCAAGGATGGCTGCAAAGTCCCCGATTGCTGTCCCGTTTGCTTAAAATCGTACTTAAAAGACATCTGCCCGAGTAAGATACACACATGGCTCCGTGGATAAAGGTTTCAGTTTCAATTTCACAGCGGTCAACCACTTGCTTGATTTCTTCCAGGGAAAGTTCCCGGGCCAGGTTGACCCGCTTGACACCTAAGTCCTGCCAGAACAGGGCGGTGTTGTAATTGGTGGTATTGGCCTGGGTGCTCAGGTGAATATCAATGTGGGGGATAATTTTTTTTGCCAGCATCACAATTCCGGGATCTGAAATGATAATGGCATCTGGATCTACCCGGCTGATTTTTTTAAGGTAATCCTTGATCTTTTCCTGTTCATGGTTCCGGGAATATATATTGCAGGCCAGATAGACTTTGACCTTGCGGCTTCTGGCAAAGGATACACTATCCATCAGTTCCTGGTCTGTGAAATTACCTGAAAAATTTCTAAGGCTGAACTCTTTGCCGGCCAGGTAAACGGCATCTGCACCATAGTGGACAGCAATTTCCAGTTTTTCAAAGTTGCCCGCAGGCGCAAGCAGTTCCGGTCTTTTGAGGTTTTTAAAATTCACTCTGGGCAGATATCCTTCCATTGGTTAGGTTCGGGGCTTATATATACCAAAGAAAAAATGAATGCAACGTCAGCATGGCCAAATCTACTGGGGAATATTTTTTGCCTGTCTGCCCCTGGCACGGGCGTCTTTTGTATTTTTACAATACTCAATGGCCAAATGGCCCAGGATTGATATTCGCCTTGAAAAAAAGATTACGATGTCTGTACAATTCTTGCCGGGAATTGACTTGGGTCCCGGCTGCTGAACGTCCCCTTAATTTTATAGGTTAAATTTTCTAATTCAACCATCTCTGGAAGGCGTTCTGCTGTTCAGCGGATAAGTCACCCCTCCCTAAATATTATAGGTTCATCAGAAAATCGCGTACCTGGACTGAGAAACATCACTGGGAAGGCAATAACACAGTAAGGATTTTTATGCTTGAAATGATGGTGTGAACATGATCATGTTCTAATTTTTTTGTGTTATTCGCACAAAATCGGAGAATGAATTAATGTCCACAAGCTTCATATACCATGCCTTTGGCCTTCGTGACTACTTTTATAAAACAACGCGTTTCATCGGTGGAATAATCACTTTTGAACTCATACCAAAACCGGAGGCGGTAAAATGCCCGGAATGTAATTCCAGGTCCGTCACCAGGAAAGGGATTGTGACAAGAGATCTCAGAACAATACCGGTAGGTTCAAAACCCGTGATTCTCAGGACGGCTATCCAGAGAATTTGGTGTTCGTTCTGTCAATTTGTCCGGCAAATCAAACTATCCTTTGCCCAGGAGGGGAAAAGCTATACCCGGGCTTTTGAACGGTATGTCTTGGAGTTGTCTCAGTTCATGACAATCAAAGATATTGCCATCCATTTAAGGATCAGCTGGGATACGATAAAGCAGATCCAGAAAGAAGACCTGCTGAGGCGTTATCGAAATATCCCCCTTGAGAAAGTCCGGCAGATTGCCATAGATGAAATTTCCATAGGGAAAGGGCATAAATACTTGACCATCGTGATGGATCTGGAATCCGGTAGAATTCTGCACGTGGGAGAAGGAAAAGGTGGTGAAGCTTTGAAATCTTTTTGGACAAAAGTGAAAATATCGAAAGCAAAAATCAAAGCCGTCAGCATCGATATGTCCCCGGCATACTTGAGTGCTGTTATTGAAAATCTTTCTGGTTCAGCAATTGTCTTTGACAGATTTCATGTTGTTAAATTGTTCAATGAGAAACTGTCGGATTTCAGGCGAAAGCTCTACAACCTTCTTGCCAATACCGGGCAACAAAAACTTCTGAAGGGAGTCCGGTGGCTTTTGTTAAAAAATCCCGAAAACCTCAGTGATGACAAGAAGGAGGCCCAACGGTTAGAAGAAGCATTGAAAATAAATCAGCCGCTATTGGTAGTCTACTACATGAAAGAGGAACTCAGGCAAATATGGAATCAAAAGAAAAAAGAAACAGCTGAAAAGATAGTCAGCAATTGGATCAATCTGGCCAATATTTCCAAAATTCCAATGTTGATGAAATTTGCCAAGACCTTGGCTGTGCACAGGCAAAGAATCCTTTCATACTATGATTACAGGATATCTACAGGTCCTTTAGAAGGGACAAATAACAAGATAAAAACCATGAAACGGAAAGCTTATGGATACAGGGATTCGGAGTTTTTCAGGTTGAAACTTTTGGACCTTCACAATAAAAGGTACGTATTAATCGGATGAACCATATTATAGTGTATAATTTATAGCGTATCATTTTTTTAAATTAGGAGCACAACATGAAAAACAGATCCATTAAGCAGAAATTATTATTGGCATTTTGCCTGGTTATTCGGGAATGTTCAGAATTCTGTGTCACGGTTTCGGTTCCCGGATCTGCCTCAGCGCCAGCGGAAGTAAAAGTCAGGTCCGAGAATGGGCCTTCAATCAGCCACGTCGGAGGAGTTGACTTTTGCTGGAGTGGAGTTCCTGGAACCATCTTTTCCATCTGTAAATAAATCCCTATCAAATTCCCAGCTCTTTATCCAGCCGGCCTTCAAAGAAAATTGCCAACTGGGAAATTGTCAGTGACCAATTTTGAATCGGCATTGTCCATTTTTTACTGGCGTTCTGGATCCCCATGTAAAGCAGCTTTAACAGGCTGTCCTGGTTCGGGAATGATCCCTTTGTTTTGGTCAGTTTTCGAAACTGTCGATGCACAGCCTCAATGGTATTTGTGGTGTATATTATCCGTCGAATCTCTTCTGGATATTTAAAGAAATGACTGAGGCGTTCCCAGTTGTTCCGCCAGGATTTTATCACAATCGGGTATTTGTCATTCCATTTATTTTCCAAGATATCCAGTTCTTCTTCGGCCAGATCCTTATTGACCGCTTTATAAACACGTTTTAGATCTGCCATAAATTCCTTTTTATTTTTGGAACCAACGTATTTCAATGAATTTCGGATCTGGTGGACTACGCAGAGTTGAACTTCTGTGTCCGGGAATATGGTCTCAATGGCCTCGGGAAAACCTTTTAGACCATCAACACAGGCAATCAGGATATCTTTTACCCCTCGGTTTGAAAGGTCTGTTAACACCTGCAGCCAGAAGTTCGCACCCTCATTCTCGGATATGTACAGCCCAAGAACCTCTTTGCGGCCCTCGATATTCACCCCAAGAATTGTGTAAACGGCTTTGCTGGCGACCTTTCCGTTTTCTCGTACTTTATAATGTATGGCATCAAGCCATATGATTGGGTACACATTTTCCAACGGCCTGGCCTGCCATTCTTTGACGGTATGGATGATTTTATCGGTAATGGTGCTCAGAGTGGCATTTGAAATCTCAAGTCCATAGATTTCCTGTAAATGGGAAGCCATATCATTATAACTCATGCCCAGGCCGTAAAGGGCTATTATCTTTCTTTCAATTTCATCGCTGAGCGTTGTCTGATGTTTTTTGACGATCTGTGGAGAGAAGGTTCCGTTCCGATCACGCGGGGTTTTTAGCTCAAATTTACCATCCAGGGACTTAATGGTCTTTCTGCTTTTTCCATTACGGCGGTTGGCAGAAATTTCCTGTCCGAGATGGGACTCCAACTCTCCTTCAAGAGCAGCTTCCGCAAGATTTTTGATTAATGATGTAAGGACGCCGCCCTTACCTGTGAAGGGTTTACCTTCCTGAATACCTTTAAGAGCTTTTTGAAAATCAAATTCGGTGTTGTCTTCGGTCATGTCAGTTCTCCTTATTTAGCTGAGTATATCAGCTTTGATTCAACTGACACAGAATTTTGAACGCCCTCGGGCTTTATTATAAATTTAGGATAAAGTTATGGTATTTGAGCTATAACACCCTGTAAATGGTGTCACCTGGTGTCACAAAAGTGTCACATCAGGCCAGGGAATACCCCCAAAATCCCTCTGTGACAATATAAGTGAGACACTTACCCCTTGATAAATTAGTGTAGGGCGGGTAAGGCAATACTTATATGAAACCGATAAAAATGAACCCACTACCAGAGTCCGAAAAACAGGCAGCCCCCAAGGAGGCACCAATGGAAGGAGCCCATAGGGCGACTGGAATTGGTGCCTCCTTGGGGGGACAGGATTCAATCCCTGATCCTGAAGTTCCTGAGAAAAAGCCCCGGCGTAATTTCACTGCTTCTTATAAACTGCGTATTCTCCAAGAGGTTGAAAACTGCAATGAATCCGGAGGAATAGGTAGGATACTTCGAAGAGAGGGCCTCTATTCTTCAAATTTAGCCGATTGGCGCAAAGCCCGGAATAAAGGACTTCTCAACGCCATGGCACCTCGAAAGCGAGGGAGGAAATCCAAAGAGAAGAACCCATTGGCAACAGAGGTCGCCAGACTTCAAAAAGAAAAATCTAAATTAGAGCATAAGTTAAAACAGGCGGAACTCATCATTGAAGCCCAAAAAAAAATTTCTCAGATCCTGGGAATCCAACAAAATCTGGACGACCTTAAAGGAGACGACTGATGAATGCCGCCCTAACGTTAAGTCACGATCTTGGGAAAAAGCCTTCATGTGAGGCTTTCGGTGTCCCTCGCTCATCTTTTTATAGGTTTTATTCTCCGAAAAAACAGGTGAAATCAAAGCGGGGCAGCTCTCCTCTTTCTTTGAATCCTGATGAACAACAAACGGTTTTGGATATTCTTCACTCGGACACGTATCGAGACCAGGCCCCATACCAGGTTTATGCCTCTCTTCTTGATAAAGGAAAATACTATTGCTCCATCAGAACGATGTATCGGCTTCTTCACAAAGAACATGGTTCTGTGCCGGAACGAAGACGGCAGGTAAATCGCCCGAAATATAAAAAACCTGAATTGCTGGCAACCGGACCGAATCAGGTCTGGTCCTGGGATATTACCAAGTTGAAAAGTGTCACAAAATGGACTTATTTCTATCTGTATGTAATCATGGATATTGTCAGCAGGTATGTTGTCGGCTGGATGGTCGCCCATAGGGAACAAACAGCATTGGCCAAAAGGCTTATTGAGAAGTCCTGTGAAAACCAAAATATATTACCCGGTCAGCTTGGACTTCATGCAGATCGGGGAGCCAGTATGAAATCCAAAGGGGTTGCCCAACTTCTTGTCGATTTAGGGGTAACCAAAACCCACAGCAGACCGCACGTCAGCAATGATAATCCTTACTCTGAAGCTCAGTTTAAAACATTGAAATATTGTCCAAAATTTCCAAATCATTTTGGTTCGATCGAGGATACAAGAGCCTTCTGCCAGGATTTCTTTGGATACTACAATAAAGAGTATTACCATTCTGGTATTGGCCTGGTAACCCCGGAACAGTTTCATTATGGCATTGCTAAAGAGATTTATGGGTCTTGCTGTAGAACTTTGAAAGAGGCGTTTATTAAAAACCCAATACGCTTTAAGGGGAAAATCCCTCGGCCACCAGCTTTACCAGAAGCAGCCTGGATCAACAAACCGGAACAGGAAGAGAAGGATAAGATTGGAGCCTAATTTTAGGCATAAAGTGTCTCATTGTCATTGACACATTCCGATGATCGTTTTGAGAGACTTGCTGTGACCAAGAATAAACGCTGAAGAATGCCTTGAATAAGGATTTTGAGATGGTACCCCCGGCAAGAATCGAACTTGCGCACATGGATTAGGAATCCAATGCTCTATCCACTGAGCTACGGGGGCGAAACCGGGTCGGTATTTGCATGAACCAAGGCAGTTGTTAACTGTGGTTTAGCAAATACGACCATGTTTTATACACGACCGGGTCTGATAAGGCAAGTCAAAAACGCCTGGTTTCAAACAAGACCTGATCCTGTCACTATTCAACAATGAGCTTTTGTCCTGGGTAAATTTTGCTTCTCTTGTTCAGATGGTTTAAGGCCAGGAGTCTGTTCAATGTCATCTTGTGCTTTTTTGCAATGAGAAAGGGACTGTCTCCTGATTTAACCCGATAGGTTCCAGCGCCTTTGCCGGAATTTATTTTGGCCTTCCCCGAAGAGATGGTCAAGGTCTGGCCAATATGAAGGGTGGTGCCTGACAGCTGGTTTTGCACCATGATCTGTTTGGTTGTGGTTGAAAACTTTTTGGCAATGAGCCACAGGTTGTCCCCCCGTCTCACCTTATATTTTACAGATTGGCCCGCAGGAATACGGGTCTTGGATGAGCTGGCCGCAGAATAACTGCCCCCGGGGTAGTTCCGGGTCGGTATTTTCAATACCTTGCCGGCAATGATGCGGTGGTTTTTATAGATCTTGTTGCATCTTGAAATGGTTTTTACAGAGGTTCTGTATTTTTTGGCTATACCGGAAAGGGTATCGCCCCGTCTGACCCTGTGGTAAACATACATGGGCGGAGGGGTATAGGTGGTTTTGATTTTATCCAGCCGTGCCAGAAACAGATCTGCCTGTTCCGCCGGGATTTTAATGGAATAGGTTTCAGGTGGCAGAAGCGCATGTCTCAGTTCCGGGTTGAGGGCAACAAGCTGCTTGGTGCTCACATGGATTTCTTTGGCAATGTCTTTGAGCCGGACCTGCTTTTTGATATCAAATTTTTTATAAGCAATTGGGACCTGGGGAGATTTTATGGTGATATTATACTTTTCCAGGTTGTTTACAATGTGGACCGTGGCAAGGAATCTTGGCACGTACTTGGCGGTCTCTCTGGGCAGGCTCTGGTAAAGGTCCCAAAAGTTGTCCAGATAATTTATTTTTTGGCGGCGGATGGTTTTCAGGACACGGAATTCTCCGCAATTGTATGCAGCCAGGGCTGTGGTCCAGTCTCCAAAGAGATTGTGCAGCTCTTTTAAGTAGGCAATGGCGGCCTGGGTGGCTTTTTCAGGATCCATGCGTTCATCTATATAATAGTTTCGGCTCAGACCGAACTTATGGCCGGTTGAGGGGATGAACTGCCAAAGCCCAAGGGCACGCGCCGAAGAAAGCGCCCTGATTTTAAATCCGCTTTCAATAAGGGGAAGCCAGGAAATTTCTTCGGGAAGGCCTGCCTTTTTGAGTTCCTGAACAATATAGGGCCTGTAAAGTGAAGAGCGCTCCAGGGACTGGATTAAAAATTTGCGTTCCGGACCTGTGAGGCGTTTGATTTCGTTTTGTACATGACGATTCATGGTCACGGGAATGGCTTCATGCCGACCGGTGACAACAATCTGGCGGGAGGCGTAAATTTCCAGGATTCGTTTGGATATCAGGTAGCGGATGTCTTCTTTTTGCTGGCTGAGTTCCGGCAGGGCATGGTGGTCGATTTCCAGGATCAAAAAATAAGCGGAGTCCAGGCTGGAAAGGGCTTCTTCAAGGTTGCCTTCCTCCCAGTAATTCTGGGCCATATTGCAAAGCTCAAGGGCTTGGTCAATCCGTTTTTGTTTTGTATCTTTGGCCGGGGTATCGACATCATTATTGCCTGTTTCGCAGGCAGGGGCTGTTTGATTTGCTGAATTCTGGTTCCCTGCCTCTATTCCGGCAAGATCTGTTTTGGGTTGTGCCGTTTTAAGTTGATGGGAGAGTGCGGGCGCTGAATTGTCCGTTAGGGGTTTGCTGGCTGACATTTGCGTTTGCTGACAACCGGTGGTGAACAGGATGACGAAGACGAGTGTGCCCAATCTGCTGATTTTCATTCTCCTCCTTAAGGGGACGCTATGTTTGCATTTTGGCATTAGATATTCGAAAATTAATAAAATGTCAATGAAAAACACGTGAAACCATTGTTTTTTGAGGGGTTAAGGCAATATCAAGGCCCGTTGCCAGTCCCATAACAAAAGAGCTGTGTTAAAAAAAAGAAGAAAATGAATTTAACTTGTATTTTATCAAGAAGTGATATAGTTACAATAGGTTGTAGAGTGCAAAGACTCCCCGGGAATTGGACGGATTTTACCGTTTGGATCAAAAATCGATTAAAAAGGTTTAAAAATGAGTATATCAAAGCAAAATAGATTTTTTGATAGTGAGAAAGCCCCTGTTTTGCTGAGCTTGCGTTTATTGACTGCAGAATGTGGTTGATAAACTAAAAAGCCTCTGATATTATCTCTCGGTCTTTTTGACGCAGCAAAAGTGCTGTGTCAGGATGGGCCGATATAGCTCAGTTGGTAGAGCATCTCACTTGTAATGAGAATGTCCTCCGTTCGATTCGGGGTATCGGCTCCAGAAGAAATGCTTAGGTGGGGTTCCCGAGTGGTCAAAGGGATCAGACTGTAAATCTGACGGCTCAGCCTTCGGAGGTTCAAATCCTCCCCCCACCACCAAAAGTATTGTGTAGGAGATCTGTTTTAGTGTGATCGTTACTACATAGTCGGTTTGGTTGATTGACTATATTTAGTTTCATCATAAGCGGGAGTAGCTCAGTTGGTAGAGCTTCAGCCTTCCAAGCTGAATGTCGCGAGTTCGAGCCTCGTCTCCCGCTCCACACGCCAGATGTCCTTAGGTAGAAGAGTTTAATTTGAATTGCCATGTAGGCCCATGTAGCTCAGCCGGTAGAGCGCTTCCTTGGTAAGGAAGGGGTTCACCAGTTCGATTCTGGTCATGGGCTCCATATTTCAACGGCAGGAGGAATTAAAATGGCTAAGGAAAAATTCGAGCGGACAAAGCCCCATGTAAACATCGGGACAATTGGTCATATTGATCATGGCAAAACGACGCTTACGGCAGCGATTACAAAGCTTGCCGGGTTAAAAGGTGATGCCGAGTTTGTTCCCCTTTGATGAGATTGATAAAGCGCCTGAAGAACGCGAGCGCGGTATCACCATTGCCACTGCCCATGTTGAATATGAAACCGATAATCGTCATTATGCCCATGTGGACTGTCCTGGGCATGCTGACTACATTGAGAATATGATAACGGGTGCGGCCCAGATGGATGGAGCTGTTCTGGTGGTTAGTGCAGATGACGGCCCCCATGCCCCAGACCCGGGAGCATATTCTTCTTGCTCGTCAGGTTGGTGTGTCTAAGATTGTGGTGTTTCTGAATAAATGTGATATGGTTGATGATGAAGAATAAATGTGATATGGTTGATGATGAAGAGTTGATCGAGCTGGTCGAGATGGAGCTTCAGGAGTTGTTGGATGCCTATGAGTTCCCGGGTGACGAGACACCGATTATAAGAGGGTCTGCTTTAAAGGCGCTTGAAACCGATGATCTTGAGTCGGATGCGGCCAAGCCGATTTTTGAACTTTTGGAAACCCTTGATTCTTACGTGCCTGAACCTGAGCGGGATACGGATAAACCTTTTCTGATGCCCATTGAGGATGTGTTCAGTATTTCCGGTCGTGGTACGGTTGTTACGGGCAGGATAGAGCGGGGCATTGTCCGGACCAGTGATGAAGTTGAGCTTGTAGGGATTCGAGAGACTGCAAAAACGGTTTGCACTGGCGTGGAAATGTTTCGGAAGTTGCTGGGTGAAGGTCAGGCCGGAGATAATGTAGGGCTGCTTCTCAGGGGGGCCAAACGTGATCAGGTTGAACGCGGGCAGGTGGTTGCCAAGCCCGGGTCGATTACGCCCCATTCAAGGTTTAAAGCTGAGATGTATGCGTTGAGTAAAGAAGAGGGCGGGCGCCATGCTTCGTTTTTTAGTGGGTATCGGCCTCAGTTCTTTTTCCGTACTACAGATGTGACAGGTGTGTTGAGTTTGGACGCCGGTGTTGAGATGATCATGCCGGGTGATAATGCAACCATTAATGTTGAGTTGATTTCTCCCATTGCAATGGAAAAAGAACTTAGGTTTGCTATCCGTGAGGGTGGGCGTACTGTTGGTGCCGGTGTTGTCGGCGAAATTATAGAATAAATGTCAAGGGGTTTATAGTGGATAGAGTACTTATTGCTCTGGCCTGCACAGGCTGCAAGAGAAGAAATTATACAACGACCAAGAATAAGCGGAAAACTCCGGACAAAATAGAGTTTAAGAAATACTGCAAATTCTGTAATCAGCATCTTGTTCATAAAGAGACTAAAATAAAATAGTTTACCATGCAGGTCAGTAGCTCTAATTGGTAGAGCACCAGACTCCAAATCTGGGGGTTGGGGGTTCGACTCCCTCCTGACCTGCCATTTTTTAAGGCCTTGATTTTTTTTAAAATAAAGTTGAAGGCTTCCTAATCGGGTGGAATATGTCAAAAATACAAAAGAAAAAACCTTTGAGTGAAAAGAAGAAGAGAAAGGTTGGGCCCGAAGATGGGGCGCCGAATGCAGTTTCAACTGCAAAGCAGGCAGCTCCAAAGGTAGCACCGAGGTCTAAAGTAGAAAAAGCAGGTGCGGAACCGGTTAGTGATAATATATTTACCCGGGCTGCCGCGTTTGTTCGAGAAGTAAAAATTGAGCTGGAAAAAGTAACCTGGCCGACGCGCAAACAAACCACCGGGACAACCATTGTGGTTATCCTCTTTGTATTTGTTGTTGCTGCCTTTTTAGGACTGTTCGATTTCAGTCTTTCAAGGCTTGTTCAGGTTGTCCTTACATAGATTAAGGGAAATAGTATGTCTCTAAAATGGTACGTCGTTCATGTGTACTCAGGCCACGAGCAAAAGGTGAAAACCGCTCTGGAGGAAAAGATCCAGGGATCTAAGCATCCGGAAAAATTTGGTGATATCCTGATCCCCACAGAGAATGTTGTTGAGTTGGTCGGGGGAAAGAAAAAGGAATCATCCAGAAAGTTTTATCCGGGTTATATCCTTGTGCGCATGTATCTTGATAACGAGACATGGCATATTGTCAGTTCCACGGCAAAGGTCACCGGTTTTCTGGGGGGCAAGAATAAACCCGCCCCGATTACGGATAAAGAGGCCCAGAGTATCATTGATAAGATGGAACAGGGCAAGGATAAACCTCAGCCTAAATACTTTTTTGAGCCTGGAGACGATGTCCGGGTAATTGACGGTCCTTTTTCCAATTTTAACGGAACCATTGAAGAGGTTTCTCCGGATAAGGAAAAGGTAAAAGTGCTGGTCAGTATATTTGGGCGAGCGACCCCGGTTGAGTTAAATTTTATACAGGTAACCAAAATTTAATTTGGTTATGAATAGCGAGTTTCAGGAGTGTTAAAATGGCAAAAAAAGTAATGACACAAATAAAGCTTCAGGTTGAAGCGGGAAAGGCAAATCCATCTCCTCCCATTGGCCCTGCACTGGGCCAGCACGGCGTTAATATTATGGATTTTTGCAAGGCTTTTAATGCCAAGACCGCCAATGATGCCGGATCTATTATTCCCGTTGTCATCACCGTGTATCAGGACCGGTCCTTTAGCTTTATTACAAAAACACCTCCCGCATCCAGGCTCTTGCTGGCTGCGGCAAAGCTTGCCAAAGGGTCTGGTGAACCCAACAGGGATAAAGTGGGAAAGGTGACCCGTGATCAGGTTGTGGCCATCGCGGAAACCAAAAAAGAAGATTTGAATGCCTCAAATATTGACGCCGCCGTAAAGATCATCGAAGGCACAGCTAGAAGTATGGGGATAGAAGTAGTTTAACTTTAAGTATAAGAGTGATGAAAAATGCCTAAGCGGAGTAAAAAACATATCGAAGCACTGAAAAAGGTCGACAATACACTTCAGTATGGTCCAAAAGATGCCTTGGAACTTGCCGTATCTTCCAGCTATGTCAAATTTGATGAAACGGTTGATGTGGCGGTTAGACTGGGTGTTGACCCGCGGCATGCAGATCAGATGGTCCGAGGGACTGTTGTGCTTCCAAATGGATTGGGTAAAGAGGTTAAGGTTCTCGTATTTGCCAAGGGTGAAAAAGAACAGGAAGCCCTTGATGCAGGTGCTGATTTTATTGCAACCGATGAGATTGTTGAAAAGATTAAAGAAGGCTGGTTTGGTTTTGACAAAGCCGTGGCCACCCCTGATATGATGGGGACCGTCGGAAAGCTGGGCAGGGTTTTAGGTCCCAGAGGTCTGATGCCCAATGCCAAGACCGGTACCGTTACCTTTGAGCTTGACAAAGCCATCAATGAACTCAAAGCCGGTAAGATTGATTTCAGGGTTGAAAAAGCAGGCATAGTCCATGTGCCCATTGGAAAAATTTCCTTTGGTCCGGAAAAGCTCCTTGAAAACATCACAGCTTTTTTTGATAAAATTTTGGCCCTTAAGCCGGCATCAAGCAAAGGCACGTACCTGAGAACTATTTGTGTTTCTTCAACAATGGGTCCCGGAATCAAGGTCGATCCTCTGTTGATCAAATAATAGTACCAACCAAACCTGTCACAGACAGTAGGTGCATGATTTCATGCATAATCGGAATTGCCGGCCTGCCGAGACAGAAGACTTAAAAAATTTTTGTTTTGGTTTCGTTGGCACCTTCGACGTTAATATTTTATGGAAGGAGGTGTAAGTAAATTGCTGAACATATCCCAGAAAAAAGAGCTGGTCGAAAGACTTGTAAAACAGCTTGGAACTGCGGAGATCACTGTATTGGTCGATTATAAAGGATTGACTGTATTGCAGGTTACCGAACTTCGCGCCAAGCTCAGGGACGCAGGCGTTCAGATGGAGGTTGTAAAGAACACGCTCATGAGGCTGGCCTCAAAGGGGACTGACTCTGAAGTGCTCACCGATCTGTATACGGGTCCTAATGCGATTATCATTTCCCAGGACGATCCTGTAGCCCCTGCAAAAATTCTTGTAGAGTTTGCAAAAGACAATGGTAAACTTGAGATCAAAGGCGCAGCACTTGCCGGAAAACTGCTGAATGAAGAAGAGATCAAGCAGCTTGCAAAGATGCCGTCAAAAGAAGACTTGCTTGCCCAACTGGTATACACTCTCAACGCCGTTCCAACGAATTTGGTCAACGTGCTTTCAGGTGTTCCCAGGGCTTTTGTCAATGTGCTTAATGCGGTCAAAGACCAAAAAGACGCAGCTTAAGAAACAAAACCAAACAAAAAATTTAAATTACGATATTTATCGTGTCGATTTAGGAGATTAAAATGGCTGATATCACAAAAGATGATGTTATTGAATTCATTGCTAGCATGAGTGTTCTGGAGCTTTCAGAACTGGTTAAAGAACTTGAAGATAAATTTGGCGTTTCCGCTGCAGCTCCCGTTGCCATGATGGGCGGCGCAATGCCTGCAGGCGGTGATGCAGGCGCTGCTGCTGAAGAGCAGACCGAGTTTGACGTTATCCTTGAAACCATTGGTGACAAAAAGATCAATGTTATTAAAGAAGTCAGGGCAATTACAGGCCTGGGCCTGAAAGAAGCCAAAGCCTTGGTTGAAGAAGCGCCCAAAGCAGTGAAAGAAGGAATTGCTAAAGACGAAGCTGAGAAAGTTAAAGAACAGCTTGAGGGTGCAGGCGCTCAAGTATCTGTAAAATAGTTTAGCATAGCTGATAAGCACAAAACTTTTGTGCATAAACTATACGCGGGGACGAGGCAATAGTGCCTTGTCTCCGCTTTTACGGTTGGAAAAACTCACACTGGGAGATATCATGACCGGAAGTCTTTTGACGAATAAGCGTATTAGAAAAGAGTTTGGTAGTAAAAGAAAAATTATAGACATCCCGGATCTTATCGGGATGCAGCGCAATTCTTTTGAGAGTTTCCTCCAAAGAGACATTCCTCCCCAAGATAGAGAGGAAAAGGGACTCCATTCTGTGTTTAAATCGGTGTTTCCGATCAAGGATTTCACCGATACTTCTTCTTTGGAATATGTCTCTTATTCCTTTGGGGAAACCAAACACTCGATGAAAGAGTGTATCAGTCGCGGGATGACCTACGACATCCCTGTTAATATCCGGGTCAGACTTGTTGTCTATGACCATGATAAGGAAACAGGCCTGTCCACCATCCGGGACATCAAGGAACAAGAAATTTATTTTGGTACCATCCCTTTGATGACCCCCAGGGGAACCTTTATCATCAACGGGACGGAACGTGCTGTCGTCAGCCAGCTTCACAGGTCCTCCGGTGTCTTTTTTGACCATGATAAGGGCAAAAATTATTCCACAGGTAAGATTATTTACAATGCCAGGATTATTCCGGTCCGGGGATCCTGGATCGATATGGAAATCGATGCCAAGGACATTGTAAATATCCGTATTGACAGACGTCGAAAATTTCCAGTGTCAATTCTTTTCAAATCCTTTGGTTATACCAGTGAAGATATCTTAGATTTCTTTTATACCAAGGAAAAACTTGTCCGTAAAAACGGGTCTTTTTTCAAGGAATTCATTCCTGAGAATCTGGTCCGGCAACGGGCCAGCTTTGATATCAAATCTCCCAAGAGCGGTGAGGTGGTTGTCAAGGCGGGTCGGATTTTTACCAAAAGAGCTCTCAAGCAGCTCAAAGATGAATCCCTTGATTTTATTCCTGTTTCCGATGAAGATATTTTAGACAAGGCCTTTGCCAGGAATCATTATGACAAGGACGGTGCTGAATTTGTTTTCAAGGCAGGGGAAATCATCACCGAAGAGACATTTGAACGGCTTGAAGAGGTCGGGCTTGACGAATTTTACATTCTTTATGTGGAAGCCAGAAGCTCTGACTCCATGCGCAAAACCCTGGTTTCCGACAAGATTGAAACCAAGGAAGAGGCCTTGATGGATATTTACAGGCGGCTTCGTCCCGGAAATCCCGCCACCATCGAGGTAGCCCAGGATTTTATTGACCATCTTTTTTTCCGTCAGGCATATTACGACCTGTCCAAGGTCGGCCGTCTCAAGATGAATCACAGGCTTGGGGTGAATACCAAAATTGACGTAAAAACCCTGAGAAAAGAAGATGTGCTGCTCACGACCTCTACTCTGATTGAACTCAAAGACACCCAGGGTCAGGTGGATGATATTGACCATCTTGGCAACAGGCGTGTCCGTGCCGTTGGCGAGCTGTTGGAAAACCATTACCGTATCGGCCTGGTCCGGATGGAACGGGCCATCAAGGAAAAGATGAGTATGCAGGAAGTGGATGCCATGATGCCCCACGATCTTATCAATCCGAAACCGGTATCTGCTGTGGTCAGAGAATTTTTTGGTACCTCTCAGCTGTCACAGTTCATGGACCAGACCAACCCGCTGTCGGAAACCACTCATAAACGGCGGCTGTCCGCATTGGGCCCAGGGGGTCTTACCCGTGAAAGAGCCGGTTTTGAGGTTCGCGATGTCCATCCCTCCCATTATGGGCGAATTTGTCCCATTGAAACCCCTGAAGGTCCCAACATTGGGCTGATCGTTTCCCTGTGCACCTATGCCCGGGTCAACGATTTCGGGTTTATTGAGACGCCTTTCCGTCTGGTTGAAGATGGGAATGCCAGCAAGGAAATCAAACACTTGAGCGCCTTTGAAGAAAAGGAGCATCCCATTGCCCAGGCAAGTGCGCCCTTGGACGCAGAGGGGAATTATATCAATCCCACGGTTTCTGCACGGGTTGAAGGCGAGTTTGAGATGGTCTCTCCCAAGGATGTCAAATTCATGGATGTCTCACCCAATCAGCTGGTATCCGTATCTGCATCTTTGATTCCCTTTCTTGAAAACGATGATGCCAACAGGGCGCTGATGGGATCCAACATGCAGCGTCAGGCCGTGCCTTTGATCCAGAGTGAAGCCCCGCTTGTGGGAACGGGTATGGAGCCTGTTGTTGCCAGGGATTCCGGGGTTACCATTGTTGCCGAATGCGACGGCGTGGTTGTGGATGTGGATTCCAAACGTATTGTGGTTAAAAATGAAGATCCTGAAGGCGGCAGTTTTGAAAAGGCCGTATCCATTTATAGCTGCACAAAATTTGTTCGCTCCAATCAAAATACCTGCTTTAATCACAGGCCTATTGTTGAACGGGGTGAATCTGTCAAAAAAGGTCAGGTTATTGCCGACGGTCCCTCCACTGAACTTGGCGAGCTTGCCTTGGGTAAAAATGTTACCGTGGCGTTCATGCCCTGGGACGGGTACAACTATGAGGATTCCATCCTGGTCAGCGAGCGCCTGGTAAAAGACGGGGTCTACACCTCTGTCCATGTGGAGGAATTTGAAGTTCTGGCCAGGGATACCAAACTTGGCAAGGAAGAGATCACCCGGGATATTCCCAATGTGGGTGAAGAAGCCTTGAAGAATTTGGATGAAAGCGGGATTATCCGTTTGGGCGCAGAAGTTCAGTCCGGAGATATTCTTGTGGGTAAGATTACACCCAAGGGTGAAACCCAGCTTTCTCCTGAAGAAAAACTGCTCAGGGCCATATTTGGTGAAAAAGCAGGCGATGTTAAAGATACCTCCCTTTGCGTCCCCCCGGGTGTTAAAGGCAAGGTCATTGATGCCAAGGTGTTTTCAAGGCGGGGCTTGTCCAAGGATGACAGGACAAGACTTATAGAAGATGAAGAAATCGAGCGCCTGGAAAAAGACAGGGATGACGAGATAAAGATCATTACCCTGGTGGGCCGGGAAAAAATTGAAGCCCTTCTCAGCGGTGCAACTCTTTTGACCGATCTTGAACGGAACGGTAAAGTCCTGGTCAAATCGGGGGAAGTGGTCGAACAGGGCCTTTTTGAGAAAGTTCCCGTCTCTGTCCTGGTCAACGTGGCAGTTGAAGATGCCGTTCTTACCGAACGGGCCCAGATGGTTCTTGAACTGGCCCAAAACCAGATCAAGAAGGCAAGGGAGCATTTCAACCGCCAGGTTTCACGGTTTGAAAAAGGGGATGATCTGCCTCCCGGCGTCCTCAAGCTGATTAAAATTTCAGTGGCCATGGAGCGGGTGTTGTCTGTGGGGGATAAAATGGCAGGCCGCCATGGAAATAAAGGTGTTGTTTCAAGAATTTTAAGGGTCGAAGATCTGCCCTATTTTGCAGATGGCCGTCCTGTGGACATGGTGCTGAATCCCCTGGGGGTTCCATCCCGTATGAATGTCGGTCAGATCCTTGAAATTCATCTGGGTCATGCGGCATTTTCTTTGGGCCAGCAGATTGACGAACTGCTTGAAGAAAAGAAACTTGAACAGCTTCGGGAAAAGGTGAAAACTATTTTTGCCCTGACCCAGAAGCAGAAAGATGGTGAGGCTGAAGATGTGATCACCCAGGATATCGATCAGATGTCCGATGAGAAGTTGGTGAAATTCGCATCTTTATACCGGCGAGGTGTTCATACGGCCACACCTGTGTTTGACGGGGCCACGGAAGAAGAGATCAAGGATCTGATCCAGATGTCTGGATCAGATCCTTCGGGTCAGTCCGTACTTTATGACGGGCGTACCGGAGAACGGTTTGACAAGGCTGTTACCGTGGGAACCATGTATATGCTTAAACTTCATCATCTGGTTGACGATAAACTTCATGCCCGGTCCATTGGACCCTATTCTCTGGTGACCCAGCAGCCCCTTGGCGGCAAGGCCCAGTTTGGGGGTCAGCGGCTCGGGGAGATGGAGGTCTGGGCCATGGAAGCCTATGGGGCCGCCCATGCCCTACAGGAGTTTCTCACGGTAAAATCCGATGATATGACAGGGCGTACCCGGATGTATGAAAAAATTGTAAAAGGCCAGAACGTTCTCGAACCCGGCATGCCGGAATCCTTCAGGGTTCTGACAAAAGAGCTGAATGCATTGGGTTTGGATATGAATCTTATAGAAGGAAGCAAATAAGGAGAAGACATTGGACAATATTTATGATTTCTTCGCAAAACCCAAAGATCCTAAGATTTACCAGGGCGTTCAGATCAGCCTGGCATCTTCAGACCAGATCCGGGAATGGTCCCACGGTGAAATAAAAAAACCCGAGACCATTAACTATAGAACCTTTAAACCGGAACGTGACGGTCTGTTCTGCGCCAAGGTGTTTGGTCCGACCAAGGATTATGAGTGCAATTGCGGTAAATATAAGCGCATGAAGCACCGAGGCGTGGTTTGTGAAAAATGCGGAGTAGAGGTAATCCAGTCCAAGGTAAGGCGGGAAAGAATGGCTCATATAGAGCTTGCTTCTCCGGTTTCCCATATCTGGTTTCTCAAAAGTCTGCCCTCTAAAATCGGGAATGTGCTGGACCTGACCTTGAAAAATCTTGAAAAGGTCCTTTATTTTGATTCCTATCTGGTTATTGATCCCAAGGAGACCGGGCTGAAGAAAATGCAGCTTTTGTCCGACGATCAATACTATGAAGCCCTTGAAGCCTTTGGAGAGCATTTTGAGGCGGGGATCGGTGCTGAGGCCATTTTAAAATTATTGGAGGAAATTGATCTCCAGGCCACCCATGACGAACTCAAAGAAGAGATCGGCATGACCAAATCCGTGGCCAAACAGCAGAAGATGGCCAAGCGGCTCAAGGTAATCGATGCTTTTCTCAATTCAGGAATTGAGCCGGCCAGGATGATTCTGACCGCCTGTCCCATTCTGCCACCGGATTTGCGTCCTCTGGTCCCCTTGGAGGGCGGACGGTTTGCCACCTCAGATCTCAACGATCTCTATCGGAGGGTTTTAAACCGGAACAACCGTCTTAAAAGACTGGTGGATCTGAATGCCCCCGATATTATTGTCAGAAATGAAAAGCGGATGCTTCAGGAAGCCGTAGACGTTCTTTTTGACAACGGCCGCCATGGCCGTGTGGTTACCGGAACCAATAAACGTCCTCTCAAATCCTTATCTGACACCCTCAAGGGTAAACAGGGACGGTTTCGTCAGAACCTCTTGGGTAAACGTGTGGACTATTCCGGACGTACCGTTATTACGGTGGGATCTGAGCTCAGGCTCCATCAATGCGGTATTCCTAAGAAAATGGCTCTGGAGTTGTTCAAACCCTTTATTTATAACTATTTGGAGCAGAAAGGGCTGGTTTCAACGGTCAAAAGCGCCAAAAAGATGGTTGAACGGGAAGAAACCGAGGTATGGGATGCATTGGAGGCTGTTGTTAAAGAATATCCAGTGATGCTCAACAGGGCGCCAACCCTTCATCGTCTTGGATTCCAGGCTTTTGAACCGGTACTCATCGAGGGCAAGGCCATCCAGCTTCACCCCCTTGTATGTCCGGCATTCAATGCTGACTTTGACGGTGACCAGATGGCGGTTCATGTGCCTCTTTCTCTGGAGTCTCAGCTTGAAGCCCGGATTATGATGCTGTCCACCAATAATATCCTTTCTCCGGCCAATGGGCAGCCAATTATTGTGCCTACCCAGGATATTGTTCTGGGAATTTATTACATGACACGGGCGGTATCAGGACAAAAGGGTGAGGGCATTACCTTTTCAAGCCTAGAAGAGGTGAGGTTCGCCTTTAACTCTGGTGAACTCAGTCTCCATGCCAAGATACGTGTCCGGATAGATGACGAGATTTATGAGACCACAACCGGCCGGATTCTGCTTTGGGAGACCATACCCGGGGATATTCTTCTGGATATGAGCCGTATCAGAACCGAAACCCAGGAAGAGTGCGAAGCTGCACTTGAAGCCCTTAAAGACGGCCAGGATTTTGATAAGGTGCTTGATAAGTATGCGGATGATGAAATTAAAACCACCAGAGGTAAAACAGGGATTTTGACTCGTAAAGAGTTTAAAAATATTTTCCAGGTCTCTGATGTGGTTGTGGAACAGCTTTACGGCCTGAAAAAAGATCAGTTTACCGAGGTGAGAATGGTGGGTGAAAAATTTACCATTTTTAGGGTGGATGAACGCAATTCAACCCTGCCCTTTAACCTGGTCAATAAACTCATGGACAAGAGTTCCATTGTCAAGCTCATTGACTATGCATATCGAAATATCGGTCTTAAAGAGACAGTTATTCTTTCTGACCGGCTCAAAGATATTGGGTATAAGTATTCCACCTTGGGCGGACTGTCTATTTGTGTGGATGACATGATTATTCCGGACAATAAATGGGATATGATTGCCAAGGCCGAAGAGAGTATTGAAGATATTAAAAATCAATATTCCGAAGGGCTGATCACCCAGGGTGAAAAGTACAATAAGGTGGTTGATATCTGGGCCCAGGCCACAGATGATATTGCCAATGCCATGATGGAAGTCATGAAAAATCCGCCCAGAAAACCCGGGGATGACGACAAAGAACAGCTGAATGCGGTTTATGTGATGGCGGATTCCGGGGCCCGTGGGTCCAAGGATCAGATGCGCCAGTTGGCGGGTATGCGTGGGTTGATGGCCAAGCCTTCCGGCGAGATCATTGAAAACCCGATCACGGCCTGCTTCAGGGAAGGTCTTTCAGTCCTTCAGTATTTTATTTCCACCCATGGTGCCCGTAAGGGTCTTGCAGATACTGCACTTAAAACAGCCAACTCCGGGTATCTTACCCGTCGTCTGGCCGATGTCGGGCAGGACTGCACCATTGTGGAAGTTGATTGCGGTACCATTAACGGTATTGAGGTCGAGGCCCTTTATGAAGGCGGTGAGATCATCCAGACCCTTGGGGAAAGGATCCTCGGGAGGGTCACCCAGGAAGAAATCCGTGATCCCTACTCGGATGAGCATATCGTCAGTGTAGATACGGAATTGACCGAATCCCACGTGGCCAAAATTGAGGCCGCCGGTGTTCAAAAGGTCAAGATCAGATCGGTTTTGACCTGTAATTCAAAACACGGGGTCTGTTCCCGATGCTACGGCAGGGATCTTGCCCACGGGGTCACCGTTGAAATTGGCCAGGCCATCGGTATTGTTGCGGCTCAGTCAATCGGCGAGCCTGGTACCCAGCTGACCATGCGTACCTTCCATATTGGGGGTACGGCCTCACGAAAGGTTGAGGTTGCTGAAATCAAGGCAAGGGTCGGGGGGATTCTCCGGTACAACGAAGATATCCAGACCGTTGTTTCGGCTGAAGGCGATGTCATCGTTATGAACCGTAAGGGTGGCGGAATCACCATTGTGGGTGAAGAAGGACGGGAGCGTGCCAAGGAAACGGTTATTTATGGTGCGACCCTGCATGTTAAAGATGGGAAGACCATTGAACCGGGTGATATCATCGCGTCCTGGGATCCTTTTACCACGCCGATTATAACCGAGGTTTCCGGCCGGATTCGGTTTGCCGATATTTTGGTAGGCAACACGGTTCAGGAGCAGATTGACCCGGTAACCGGCAAGGTTTCAAGGACCATTATTGAGGGTAAAGATACCGAGGTCCGGCCTCGGATTACGGTAAAAGATAAAGACGGAAAATCCGTTAAACTGCCCAATTCCAATACACCGGCCCGGTATTATCTGCCTGTGAATGCCATCCTTACCGTAGAAGAGGATGACTCCATTATGGCAGGGGATGTTATTGCCAAGCTGCCGAGAGCAACCACTAAAACCAAGGATATCACCGGTGGTCTGCCGCGGGTAGCTGAATTGTTCGAGGTCAGAAAACCCAAAGATCCTTCTGTGCTTACCGAGATTAACGGATATGTCACGGTTTCCAAAGGGACAAAGGGACGTCAGAGGGTAGCGGTAACGCCGGCCGATGTCGGGGAGAAGAAAGAATACTCCATCCCGAAAGGTCAGCACGTCTCCGTATATGACGGGGATTATGTCAAGGCTGGAGATCCCCTTATTGCAGGCTCTGCCAACCCCCAGGATATTATGAATATCAAGGGTGAGGTTGCCCTGGCCAAGTACCTGGTGGATGAAGTCCAGGAGGTTTATAGGCTCCAGGGGGTTCGGATCAATGACAAGCACATTGAGGTGGTTATCCGGCAGATGATGCGCCGGGTCAAAGTGATTTCTACCGGAGATACCAATTTTATTCCGGATGAGCAGGTGGATCGGATTCTTTTTGAAGAGACCAACCGTGAGGTGGCCATGAACGGCGGAGAACCTGCCAAGGGTGAACCCCTGATCTTGGGAATTACCAAAGCATCCTTGTCCACGGATTCCTTTTTGTCTGCCGCATCTTTCCAGGAGACAACCAAGGTGCTGACTTTGGCGGCCATTGAAGGTAAGTATGACAGCCTAAAAGGCTTAAAAGAAAATGTGGTAATGGGCCGTCTCATTCCTGCAGGCACAGGGTTTGCGGGGTATAAAGATATCGAAGTCGAGTATGGTGAAGTGGCTGAGGTTTAGTTAAAAATTAATTTTTGCTTGACAACTTAAACAAGTGAAAGTAAGATTAAATATTTTGTCGTGTATGATGACGTATTATATTTGATAAGGAGCGTTGGGAGAGTTATGCCGACCATTAATCAATTGGTTCGAAAAGGTAGAAAGAAAGCAGAAAAAAAGGTGAATACACCTGCTTTGAAGGGTGGTCCCCAGAAGCGCGGTGTGTGTACCAGAGTATACACATCTACCCCTAAAAAACCGAACTCCGCCTTGAGAAAGGTTGCCAGGGTTCGTTTGACAACCGGCATGGAAGTTGCCGCGTATATTCCGGGTATGGGTCATAATCTTCAGGAGCATTCTGTTGTTCTGGTAAGGGGCGGCAGGGTAAAGGATCTTCCCGGTGTGCGCTACCATATTGTCAGGGGTGCGCTTGATACATTGGGTGTTGATGATAGACGTCAGGGCCGTTCTAAATACGGTGCCAAGCGTCCGAAATAATGCTGGGTTGACAAGATAAAAATAGAAAATAATTTTGGTGGACATGACAAATGGCAGAAAAATTAGTTATTAAAGAAAATTTCATGCAGGATGCCACGCAGGAAGAAAAACTTGCAGCCAAGTTTGTGAACTGTGTTATGAAGGACGGCAAGAAAAATGCTGCCCGTAAAGTGGTAACCGCTGCATTGACAATGGCCGAGGAAAAGGTCGGTGAACCTGCTCTTGGTGTATTCAAGAAAGCAATCGACAATATCAGGCCTTCTGTTGAGGTAAAATCCAGGAGAATCGGCGGGTCAACCTATCAAGTGCCCACTGATATTAAGCCCAGCAGGCAGACTGCGCTGGCTTTTAGGTGGCTGATTACCTTTAGCCGGAACCGGTCTGAAAAAGGATATGCCAACAAACTGGCTGCTGAGGTGCTTGACGCCTACAACCAGAGAGGTGGCGCAATGAAGAAAAAAGAAGATACGCACAAGATGGCCGAAGCCAACAAGGCTTTTGCCCATTTTCGGTGGTAAATAGTTTAAAATATCTTTGAAAACATTCCACAGGAGGAATACAGAAGATGGCTAAGGAGAAATTTGAGCGGACTAAGCCGCACGTGAACATAGGTACAATCGGTCATATTGACCATGGTAAGACCACTCTGACTGCAGCAATCACTAAGCTTGCCGGCATGAAAGGTAACGGAGAGTATGTTCCCTTTGATGAGATTGATAAGGCACCTGAGGAAAGAGAACGCGGTATTACTATTGCTACTGCCCATGTTGAGTATGAAACAGAAAATCGTCATTATGCCCACGTTGACTGCCCGGGCCATGCGGATTATATCAAGAACATGATTACCGGTGCAGCCCAGATGGACGGCGCGGTTCTGGTTGTTAGTGCAGATGATGGTCCCATGCCCCAGACTCGTGAGCATATTCTGCTTGCCCGTCAGGTGGGTGTGCCTAAAATCGTTGTTTTCCTGAACAAATGTGACATGGTTGATGACGAAGAGTTGATCGAGCTCGTTGAAATGGAGCTTCAGGAATTGCTTGATACCTATGAATTTCCTGGTGATGAGACTCCCATTATTCGTGGTTCTGCTCTTAAGGCCCTTGAGGCAGAAGACCTTGACTCTGATGCAGCCAAGCCTATTTTTGAGCTTCTTGACGTGCTTGATGACTATGTGCCCGAGCCTGAAAGAGATACGGATAAACCCTTTCTTATGCCCATTGAAGATGTGTTTTCAATCTCCGGGCGTGGAACGGTTGTGACAGGTCGTATTGAACGTGGTATTGTCAAAACCGGTGAAGAGGTTGAAATCGTTGGTATCAGAGAGACAGCTAAAACCGTATGTACCGGTGTTGAGATGTTTAGAAAACTTCTTGATGAAGGTCAGGCCGGTGATAATGTTGGTCTGCTGCTTCGCGGTACTAAAAGAGACCAGGTTGAACGCGGCCAGGTCGTTTGTAAACCCGGTACTATCAATCCCCATACCAAATTTAAAGCTGAGATGTACGCCTTGAGTAAAGAAGAAGGTGGTCGTCATACACCGTTCTTTACAGGTTACAGACCTCAGTTTTTCTTCAGAACTACAGATATCACTGGTGTCCTGACTTTGGATGAGGGTGTTGAAATGATCATGCCTGGCGATAATGCCACAATTAATGTTGAGCTGATCAACCCCATTGCCATGGAAAAAGAACTCCGTTTTGCTATTCGTGAAGGCGGTCGTACCGTAGGCGCCGGCGTTGTCGGTGAAATCGTTGAATAAGAAAGAACATTGACATGTTGAAAACTAAGATAAGAATTAGGCTTAAAGCCTATGATCATAAGTTACTTGATCAATCTTCAGTGGACATTGTTGATACGGCAAGGAAAACCGGCGCCAGAATCGTGGGGCCGGTTCCCCTTCCGACAAGAATCAATAAGTTTACTGTGTTGCGGTCTCCCCATGTGAACAAGAAATCACGTGAGCAGTTTGAGATTCGGACCCATAAAAGAATGATGGATATTCTTGAGCCCACGCAACAGACCGTTGATGCCCTGATGAAGCTTGATCTTTCACCGGGTGTTGATGTTGAAATAAAATTATAGGTCATTAACAGGAATAAACAGATTATGAGTGCATTACTTGGAAAAAAAATCGGGATGACCAATGTGTTTTCCTCAGCCGGAAAGCTCATTCCTGTTACCGTATTGCAGGTTGGACCTTGTGTGGTAACCCAGGTGAAAAACCAAGAGACAGACGGGTATACCGCGCTTCAACTTGGGTTTGATGAAAAACCTGTTGAACGGTTGAATAAACCGGTTGCAGGCCACCTTGCAAAGGCTACCGACAAAGGATTTAGGGTTCTCAGGGAGTTTAGAACTGAAAACGTAGGAGATGTTGAAGCAGGTGCAACCCTGGACATAAACCTCTTTTCAGTTGGTGATAAAGTCACTGTCTCAGGGATCTCCAAAGGTCGCGGTTTTCAGGGGACTATTAAACGGCACGGATTTAGCCGGGGACCTGAAACCCATGGTAACAGAAATCACCGGAAACCCGGTTCAGTGGGTAACTCTGCATGGCCAGGAAAGATTATTAAAGGCAAGAAAATGCCAGGTCATATGGGGGTTGATAAAACCACTGTAAAAAATCTTACGATCGTTGATATTAAGCACGACGACAATCTTCTGCTGGTCAAGGGCGCAGTCCCGGGCTTTAAAACAGGGGTCATTGAAGTGCGGAAAGCTGATGAAAAAAACTAGATTTTTTTAACGCCGTAATAGGCGTGCATCAGTCTTGAAAAAGACTAAATGCGGCTATGGGTATTGCAATCTTTTCGCAGTGATGCATAGTCGATCAAAATTTAAGAGGAAGAATAATGGCTGCTGTAGATGTATTAAACAGTGCAGGGAAAAAAGTGTCTGAAGCAGAGTTGCCTGATGAAATATTCAGCATTCCGGTTAAGACAAGCGTTCTTCACGAAGTCGTTAGATCCCAGCTCGTTGCAAAACGGGAAGGAACGGCTGCGTCTAAAACGCGTGGAATGGTTGCCGGCTCTACAAGGAAATTGTTCAGGCAAAAAGGAACCGGTAATGCCCGGTCTGGTAGTGTTAAAAATCCCCTGAGAAAAGGTGGCGGGGTTATTTTTGGCCCAAGCCAGCGCTCCTATGCATACAAAGTACCCAAAAAGGTGCGCAGACTTGCCTTGAAAATGGCACTTAGCGCCAAGGTTGAGGACAGCAATCTTTTTGTCGTGGATGCCTTGGAACTCGAAGATATTAAAACTAAGGTGTTGGCTGATATTCTCAAAACCCTCAATTTAGAGGATATTTTGATTGTCTCAGATTCCGATGATATTAAACTTGCCCTTTCTTCAAGAAATATTCCTGACGTGAAGGTCATTAAAACAGCAGGTCTGAATGTCTATGACATCTTAAAGTTTAAGAACCTTCTACTGGTTGAATCCAGTATTGAGAACATCAAGGGGAGGTTGAGCTAACATGAAAGAATATGACATTATCCGCGGACCTGTGGTCACAGAAAAAACTACCCTTCAAAAAGAACTCAACAATCAGGTCACCTTTAAGGTTGCCAAGCAGGCAAACCGGGTTGAGATCAAAGACGCTGTCGAAAAGACCTTTAATACCCAGGTAAAGCAGGTTAGAACCGTACAGGTAAAAGGTAAGGTAAAACAGCGCGGCAGAATCATTGGCAAAAGAAAAGACTGGAAAAAGGCGATTGTCACTCTAATGCCAGGACAAAGAATTGATTTTTTTGAAGGTGTTTAAAGAGGTATATATATGTCAACAATAGTTAAGGCAAAACCGACATCTCCCGGAAGACGTGCTCAGGAATACCTTTCTTTTGAAGAAATTACCAAAACAAAACCTGAACGTCGGCTGACCAAAAAGCTTAATAAAAGGTCCGGTCGTAACTCTTACGGAAGAATAACCGCCAAACACAGAGGCGGCGGTGCCAAGAAAAAATATCGTATTATAGATTTTAAGCGGAACAAGGACGGGATTCCGGCCAAGGTTTCTGCAATCGAATATGATCCCAACAGAAGTGCGCGTATCGCTTTGTTGGTATATGCGGACGGTGAAAAGAGATATATCCTTGCCCCACTTGATGTAAAGGTGGGGGATATTCTTGAAACCGGACCCGAGGCAGATATCAAGCCCGGAAATTGCCTGCCCCTGGAGAATATTCCAACAGGTACCCGTATTCACAACATTGAGCTCAAAGAGAACAAAGGTGGTCAGATTGTCAGAAGTGCCGGCGGTTACGCCCGGCTGATGGCCAAAGAAGGCACCTATGCTCAGGTTCTTCTTCCCTCTGGTGAAGTTCGCATGATTCATGTGAAATGCAAAGCCACTGTGGGTAGAGTTGGAAACGAAAAACATGGTGATGTCAGTATCGGTAAAGCCGGTCGTTCCCGGTGGATGGGCAAACGTCCTTCTGTCAGGGGTGTTGCCATGAACCCGGTTGACCATCCCATGGGTGGTGGTGAAGGCCGGTCTTCAGGTGGTCGCCAGCCTTGTACCCCATGGGGTGTGCCCACAAAAGGTAAGAGGACTCGGAAGAGTGCCAGAACTGATCAGTATATTGTAAAAAGAAGGGCTAAACGCAAATAATAGGTGAATAATTATGCCAAGATCATTAAAAAAAGGACCCTATATCGCAGCCGAGCTTTTGAAAAAAGTTCTGGACGCCAACAAGTCCAACAACAATAAAGTTATTAAAACCTGGTCGAGAAGGTCAACTATTTTTCCAGAAATGGTTGGAATTACCTTTGCGGTTCATAACGGGAAAAAATTTATCCCGGTTTTTGTTACTGAAAACATGGTTGGACATAAGCTTGGTGAGTTTTCACCGACAAGAACTTTTTGGGGTCATGCCGGAGACAAGAGAGCCAAGCGCTAATCTTGACTTCCCATGATAAGAGGAAATAGTGATATGGAAATTAAAGCAAGTACAAGATATGCAAGGATTTCACCGTTTAAGCTTCGGCTGCCCATAAGTGAGATAAAAGGGAAAAACGCTGAACAGGCATTGACGTTACTGAAATTTATGCCGCTGAAAGCCGCAGGGATTATGTACAAAACCCTGCAGTCCGCCATTGCCAATGCCGAGCATAACAATGAGATGGATGTTGATAAGCTGGTAGTGAAAAATGTTATTGTTGATCATGGACCTTCCATGAAACGGTTCAGGCCGCGGGCAAGAGGAAGAGCTTCCCGCATTTTGAAGAGAACCAGTCATATAACCGTGATTGTTGAAGAAACTGTCTAAATAAGGAGGAAAAGGCTTGGGCCAGAAAGTACATCCTACCGGGTTAAGATTAGGCATCATTAGGACTTGGGATTCCAGATGGTATGCAGATAAAGATTACGCTGATTTTGTAGAAGAAGATTTCAAAGTCAGAAAATTTTTGAAAAAGAAACTTTACCATGCAGGTATTTCAAAAATTGAAATCGAAAGATTTTCAAAACAAATCAGGTTGAGAGTGTTTGCCGCCAGACCCGGTATTATTATCGGTAAAAAAGGGTCTGAAATTGCACTGCTCAAAAAAGAGCTCGAAAAAATGCTCAACCCTGATGTCCTCATTGATATCAAAGAGGTCAGAAGACCTGAAATTGATGCGCAACTGGTGGCTGAGAATATTGCCAGCCAGCTTGAGCGCAGAATTGCATTCAGAAGAGCCATGAAAAGAAGCGTGTCGTCTGCCATGCGGTTCGGAGCCAAAGGAATTAAAATTATCTGCTCCGGTCGTCTGGGTGGCGCTGAAATGGCCAGGACCGAATGGTATAAAGAAGGGCGTATCCCTCTTCATACCCTGAGAGCCGACGTGGATTACGGGTTTATTGAAGCCAAGACCACATACGGCACCATCGGTATTAAAACCTTTATCTTTAAAGGTGAAGTGTTGAGTCCTGGTGAGCAGGCTTTGGCGACAAAATAGAGGCGATTAGGAGAGATTAGCAAATGCTTAGTCCAAAAAATGTTAAATTCCGTAAAGAGTTCCGGGGTAGAACCAAGGGAACACCCACCAGGGGAAACACCCTGAGTTTTGGTGACTTTGGCCTCCAGGCGGTCGAATGCGGATATGTAAATGCAAGACAAATTGAAGCAGCCAGGGTTGCGATGACCCGACATGCCAAAAGAGCCGGCAAAACCTGGATTCGGTTTTTTCCAGATCATCCGGTAACTAAAAAACCTGCTGAAGTTCGAATGGGTAAGGGTAAAGGTGCTACTGACGCCTGGGTTGCCAGGGTAAAACCCGGTAAGATTCTCTATGAAATGGAAGGAATTCCCAGAGAGCTGGCAAAAGAAGCACTTCGACTTGCTGCAAGAAAACTTTCCGTAAAAACCCGTTTTGTGGAGAGGAGTTAGTCATGATGAAGGCCAGTGAAATTAGAGAAATGGACGCAGATCAGATTAAAGAAAAGCTCGTTGAACTTAAAAAAGAACTTTTCAATCTTCGTTTCCAGAATGATGTTGGACAGCTTGAGAATACCGCAACGCTTCCAAATGTTAGAAAAGACATCGCCAGACTCTATACCATTTCAAAAGAGATGAATTTAAACATTAGCTAATGTAAGAGTTATTGATATGGAAAATATAAAAAATAATAAAAAAGAGCTGATCGGTCTGATTGTATCCGATAAAATGGATAAATCCGTAGTCGTCAGGGTTGAAAGATTTGTACAGCATACGGTGTATAAAAAGTTCATCAAAAGATACAAAAAATATCATGCCCATGACGAGAGCAACGAATGTAGAATTGGTGATGAGGTAAAAATCATCGAAACCAGGCCTTTGAGTAAGCTTAAACGGTTCCGGGTAACCGAAATTGTTAAAAAAGCGGTTTAGCGATAAGGAGTTGAATTATGATTCAGAGTGAAACCAGACTGACTGTCGCTGACAACTCAGGGGCAAAAGAACTTTACTGCATCAAGGTATTGGGCGGATCCAAAAGACGGTATGCCAGCATTGGGGATATTATTGTTGTTTCTGTTAAAGAAGCCATCCCCAACTCCAAGGTCAGCAAAGGGGATATTGTCCAGGCGGTTATTGTGCGGACCAAAAAAGAGATTGCCAGGCCGGATGGATCATCCATTAGATTTGATGATAATTCCGCAGTAGTTCTTACTAAAAATAATGAGCCTGTCGGTACCCGTATTTTTGGTCCGGTGGCAAGAGAACTTCGGGCAAAACGGTTCATGAAAATTGTTTCCCTTGCTCCGGATGTACTTTAATATCGGGTCAGTGGAGAATTGAAATTATGAAAATTAGAATAAAAAAAGATGACAAGGTAAAAGTGCTTACCGGTAAGGACAAGGGTAAGATCGGCAAGGTCCTCAAGGTAGTCAAGAAGACCAACCGGGTTGTCGTTGAAAACATTAACGTTGTAAAAGTTCACCAGCGGCCCACACAGGCAAACCCCCAGGGCGGTATCGTTGACAAGGCCATGCCCATTGACATATCCAACCTGATGCTCATGTGTAATTCCTGTGTAAAACCGACTCGAATTGGAATTAAACAGCTGGAAGATGGAAAACGGGTGAGAATCTGCAAAAAATGCGACCAGCAGATAGATTCTTAACGCCCAAAGCCGGAGAGAATAAATGACCACGCTTAAGGAAAAATATACCAATGAGGTTGCACCTGCACTGACTGAAGAGTTTAGCTACACCAATCAGTTACAGGTTCCCAAGTTGGATAAAATCGTATTGAATATGGGTCTTGGTGAAGCGGTTCGCAATCCCAAAATTGTTGAATCCGCTGCCCAGGAACTGGGGTTGATTGCAGGCCAGAAGGCTGTTATTACAAGGGCTAAAAAGCCCATAGCCAATTTTAAGCTTCGCGCAGACCTCCCCATTGGATGCAAAGTAACCCTACGCAGGGAAAAAATGTATGATTTTTTCGAAAGACTGATCAACATTGCTCTGCCCCGTGTAAGGGATTTCAGGGGAATTTCCGGGAAAGCCTTTGACGGCCGAGGAAATTATAGCCTTGGTATCACCGAGCACATCATTTTCCCTGAAATCGACTATGACAAGACCGATAGTATCAAAGGTCTTAATATTACAGTTGTGACCACAGCTAAAACCGATGAAGAGGGGAAAGCGTTCCTGAAACGTATGGGAATGCCCTTCAAAAACTAAGGATCGTAAGGAGGAGAGCTTGGCTAAAAAAGCTTTAATCGCAAAGGCGAACCGGAAACCAAAATTTTCTGTTCGTGCGTATAACAGATGCCCTTTATGCGGTAGACCAAGAGCATTTATCAGAAAAGCTGGTATTTGCAGAATCTGTTTCAGAACACTTGCATCTGAAGGAAAACTTCCAGGGGTTACCAAATCATCCTGGTAAGTAAGACAGATTCTGAAAACTTTATGCAATAGATTAAGTTACTATCAGCGGATTTTAAGGAGAATTACAAATGGCAATTAGTGATCCAATTGCAGACATGCTGACAATCATTAGAAATGGTGGAAAAGCGAGTCTGGCCAAAGTGGATATCCCCGGATCAAAGATCAAACTGGACCTGGTGCGGGTGCTTAAAGAACAAGGATATATCAAAGATTATAAATTCCTTGAAAATGAGACACAGGGCGTGCTCCGTGTATATCTCAAATATGTATCCGAGGGGAAACCCACCATCTTTGGTATTCAGCGTGTTAGCAAACCCTCATGCAGGGTTTACAGCAAATCAAAAAACATTAAGCCGGTTTTAAACGGTCTGGGTATTTCCGTCATTTCAACTTCCAAGGGGTTGATGACTGACAAACAGGCTAAAGAAGCGAACGTCGGCGGTGAAATTCTTTGTAACGTTTGGTAAGACAGGAGTATTAAGAATGTCAAGAATAGGAAAACAGCCGGTTCAGCTTCCAGATAAGGTCAAAGTCACCCTTGATGGGGATATTATTAAGGTCAATGGCCCTAAAGGCAACTTAGACCGTAAACTGCATCCGGCAATCGATATTGAAATCAACGACACTGTGTTGAACGTTAAAACAGATATGACCAATAAAAAGAAAGTGGCTCTGCAAGGCTTGTTCAGATCCCTTATTTTTAATATGGTTCAAGGCGTCACTACAGGATATGAAAAGAAACTGGTACTTACCGGTATCGGGTACCGCGCAGAAACCAAGGGTAACAATCTTGTGTTAAATGTGGGGTATTCAAATCCGGTGGATTTCCCGCTTCCCGACGGTGTTTCAGCCAATGTGGATAAAAATACGGAAATTACCCTTGCCAGCATTGATAAAGAACTTTTGGGCCAGGCTGCAGCCAACATCAGAGATATTAGACCTCCCGAACCCTATAAGGGTAAAGGCATCAGCTATGCTGACGAGAGAATTATGAGAAAAGCCGGTAAAACAGCTGGTAAAGAATAATAATTGGGAAATATAGATTATGGCAAATACATCACCAAGGCTTGTCGCAAGGCTTAAAAGAAAAAAACGGATCAGAAAGAATATTCTCGGTAATCAAGACCGGCCGAGATTGAGTGTATTCAGAAGTACAAAGCACATCTATGCTCAGGTTATTGATGACACCAAAGGGGAAACTCTTGCCGCCGCATCTACCTTGGACAAGGATTACAAAGATGCCCCTGTAGAAGGAAAAAAACAGGATGTTGCAAAGGCGGTTGGCACCCTCATCGGCAAAAGGGCTCTGGATAAAGGGATTAAACGAGTGGTTCTGGACAGGAACGGCTTTCTTTATCACGGAAGAATTAAAGCGCTTTCAGACGGGGCCCGTGAAGCCGGTCTTGAATTCTAATTAAGGAGGATTACCCTTGGCAAGACAACAACAACAGATGGAAGATACAGGATTAATCGATAAAGTCGTCAGAATCAACCGGGTGGCTAAAGTTGTAAAAGGCGGTAGAAATTTTACATTCAGTGCCCTGGTCGTTGTCGGCGACGGAGAAGGCAGTGTCGGTTATGGTCTTGGAAAAGCAAAAGAGGTTCCCGAGGCCATTAAAAAAGGCATGGAAAAGGCCAAACGCAATATGGTCAAGGTCGCTCTTCTAAACGGAACAGTTCCCTTTGAAGTGGTTGGACACGCAGGCGCAGGCCGGGTTCTTTTGAAACCCGCCTCTCCTGGTACTGGTCTGATTGCAGGTGGCGGTATCCGTGCGGTCCTTGAGGCTGCCGGCGTTACCGATATCCTGACCAAATGCATCGGCACCCACAATACTCAAAATATCGTTCGAGCAACCATGGCAGGGCTCCAGTCTTTGTGCACCAAAGAGGAAGTTGCCAAAAGACGTGGTCTCAAACCTGAAGAGATATAAAGAGGTAGACATGGCTGACAAGCTGAAAATTACACAGATCAAGAGCACTATCGGGCGTCCGGCCAAACACGGCCGGATCATTCGCTCTCTGGGCATCAAACGGATGCACCACACAGTAGAGCACGAAAATACCCCAGTCATCATGGGACAGATTAAAAAAGTTTCACACCTGGTGAAAGTAGAGGAGGTTTAAGATGCAGCTTTACGATCTGGCTCCCGCACCGGGCAGCAGAAAAAATAGAAAAAGGGTAGGTCGGGGCCCCGGTTCCGGCATGGGTAAAACCTCCACACGGGGACATAAAGGATTAAAGGCCCGCTCCGGCGGTTCTGTCCGTCCCGGTTTTGAAGGCGGACAGATGCCCATTTACAGACGGTTGCCCAAACGCGGGTTTAAAAATTATCCGTTCAAAACCACTAATGCGGTTTTAAACGTTAGAGATCTTGACCGTTTTGATGACGGTGCCGTTATTGATATTGACGTTTTAAGATCCACCGGACTTGTAAAAGGTCGGGTCGACGGCGTTAAAATTCTTGGACAGGGCGAGATTGCAAAAAAGTTGGCCCTGAAAAATGTTTTGGTTTCCAAAACAGCCAAAGAAAAGATTGAATCTGCCGGCGGAAGTATTGAACAATAAAATCACTTTAAGGATAGTATAGATGATCGAGAACAGCTACCAGAATCTGTTTAAACTTCCTGAGCTTAAAAGGAAAATCCTGATTACACTGGCCTTGCTATTTGTATACCGGGTCGGGGTACATGTACCCACTCCAGGTATTGACGGCGCTGCCCTTGAATCGTTTTTTGCTGCTGCTTCAGGAACATTATTCTCCATGTTTAATATGTTCTCGGGAGGGGCACTGGAAAGGCTTTCTATTTTTGCCCTGGGTATTATGCCCTATATCAGTGCCTCCATTATCCTGGAGCTGATGACTGTGGTGATACCCCATCTTGAGCAGTTGAAAAAAGAAGGGGATGCCGGCCGCAAAAAGAAAACCCAGTATACCCGGTATGGCACCGTGGTTCTGAGTACGATTCAGGGGTTTGGTATCGCCGTTGGGCTTGAATCCATGACATCTCCTGCCGGAGTTGCCATTGTTCCCTATCCGGGATGGGGATTCAGACTGATTACCATTATCACTTTGACTGCGGGGACCGCCTTTATCATGTGGCTTGGAGAGCAGATCACTGAAAGAGGTATCGGCAACGGCATTTCTTTGATAATTTTTGCCGGTATTGTAGCCAATATGCCCTCTGCCATAGGAAATACGGGCAGGTTGCTGACCACCGGTGAGATGGGTATCTTTTCTATCATTCTTTTGATTATTATGATGGTGGCCGTGGTAGCGGCAATTATCTATATGGAGCAGGCCCAGCGCAGAATACCGGTTCATTACGCCAAGCGGGTTGTGGGACGGAAAATGTATGGGGGGCAGACTTCGCACCTGCCCTTGAAGATCAATACTGCCGGGGTTATTCCACCGATTTTTGCATCTTCCATCATCATGTTCCCGACCACATTGGCCCAGTTTATTAATCTGCCTGCAATGCAGACGATGGCGGCCATGTTCAGTCCCGGAACGATCTGGTATTACATGCTTTATATCGGGTTTATTGTGTTCTTCTGCTTTTTTTATACAGCAGTCCAATTTAACCCCGAGGATGTTGCCGAGAATATGAAAAAAAATGGTGGTTATATCCCTGGCATCAGACCGGGTAAACGAACTGCCGAATATATAGATAAGGTGCTCACGCGGATTACTGTGGGGGGAGCTATTTATGTGTCAGCAGTCTGTGTGTTGCCTACCATGCTTATGGATAAATTTAACGTACCGTTTTATTTTGGCGGCACCGCCCTTTTGATTGTTGTCGGTGTGTCCATAGATACCATATCCCAGATTGAATCACACCTCATTACAGGTAACTACGATGGATTCCTGGGGCGTTCAGGGGCAAAACGAATTAAGGGCAGGTCCTGATTCAACCATTTACATCACAAAGGAGATGAATTTAGATTATGGCAAAAGAAGAGCCCATCAAAGTAGACGGGAAAGTACTTGAAACACTTCCCAATGCCATGTTCAAGGTGGAATTGGAGAACAAACACGTTTTGTTGGCCCATATTTCCGGGAAAATGAGAATGCATTTTATTAAAATTTTGCCCGGAGATAAGGTGACCGTTGAAATTTCACCCTATGATTTGAGCCGTGGCAGAATAACGTATAGATATAAGTAGACCACTTATTTTAAATATATTTTAAAGATATTATAAGACTAGGAGCAAATGGATGAAAGTTAGAGCATCTGTTAAAAAAATTTGTAGAGACTGTAAAGTCATCAAAAGGCGTGGTGTCATCAGAGTCATTTGTATCAATAAACGCCATAAACAGCGTCAGGGATAGGGGGAAAGAAATTTGGCACGTTTAGCAGGAGTAGATTTACCAAGAGATAAGCATGCATGGATCGCTTTAACCTATATCTATGGTATCGGAGCCAGCAGATCCAGACTGATACTTGAAAAAACAGGTATTGATCCTACAACCAAGGCCAACGACCTGACCGAAGAACAGGTCAATGACATCAGAAAGGTCATTGACGCGGAATTCAAGGTAGAAGGCGAGCTTCGCTCTGAAGTTTCCATGAACATCAAACGGTTGATGGATCTTGGCTGCTACAGAGGACTCCGTCATCGTAAAGGCCTTCCCTGCCACGGACAGCGGACCAGCACCAACGCAAGAACCAGAAAAGGTCCCAAGCGTACTGCTGTTAAAAAGAAAAAGTAGGATAATTCAAAAGGTGAACCATTATGGCAAAAAAGTCTAAAAAAACCATAACGAAAAAACGGGTAAAAAAGAATATTTCTACAGGTATTGTGCATATTCAATCTACCTTTAACAACACGATTGTTACCATTGCAGATGAAAACGGAAATACAATTTCCTGGTCTTCTGCCGGGAGGCAGGGATTTAAAGGGTCCAGAAAAAGTACACCCTTTGCTGCCAAGCTCGTGGCCGAAGATGCCGGTGCCAAAGCCATGGAACATGGCATGAAAAATGTAGGTGTATTTGTCAAAGGTCCTGGACCCGGACGTGAATCTGCCCTGCGTGCCCTGCATGCCCTTGGATTTAATATTTCCATGATCAAGGATGTCACTCCGGTACCCCACAATGGGTGCCGTCCGCCCAAGAGAAGAAGAGTATAACAACATAAAATTTAAATATCCGGATCCGTCAGTTCAATTATGGATAGACAAAGGATCTGTGTAAACTTTATCCGGATCGATAAAGGAGGAAACATTGGCAAGATATAGAGGATCTGTTTGCCGTCAGTGCAGACGCGAGAATATGAAGCTTTTTCTGAAGGGCGACCGTTGTTTTTCAGACAAATGCAGTTTTGACAGAAGGGGCTTTCCTCCGGGAGAGCATGGACAGAAAAGAAGTAAACAGTCTGATTACGGCATGCAGCTCCGGGAAAAACAAAAAGTTCGTCGGATTTATGGCATTTCTGAAAAACAGTTCAGGATTGCGTTTAAACGGGCGGATCGTAAAAAAGGAATTACCGGTACCAATTTGCTCAGCCTGCTTGAAACCCGTCTGGACAATACCGTGTTCCGTCTTGGATTTGTGAATTCAAGAAACCAGGGCCGGCATTTTGTCCGTCACAATCATTTTGTTGTAAATGGTAAAAAGGTGAACATCCCTTCTTATCAGGTCAAAAAAGGTGATGTGATCGAGCTTCGTGAAAAAAGTAAGAAGATTCAGGCGATTACCGATTCCTTGGAAGCCATTGTAAGACGGGGCGTACCCCAGTGGCTCGAAATCAGCAAAGAGAATTTTAAAGGCGAAGTTAAGGGCGTCCCGACCAGGGAAGATATCACATTGCCCATTCAGGAACAATTGATCGTCGAGCTCTATTCTAAATAGGTACATCATTAAATATGGTTTATCCAAATATTTATTCAGGAGATTTAAATGTCATCTGAAAACCTTGCATATGTAAACTGGCGAGAGATGATCAAGCCGGAAAAGCTTGATGTTACCACAACCTCAACATACGGAAAATTCGTGTGTGAGCCCTTGGAAAGGGGGTATGGTATCACCATTGGTAACTCATTACGGCGAATCATTTTATCATCCATATACGGTGCTGCCATAGTCTCTGTTAAATTTGATGATGCCCTTCACGAGTACAGCGTTATCTCTGATGTCAGAGAAGACGTATCGGAAATCATCCTTAACCTCAAGGATCTCAAACTTCGTGTGGATGACACCGAAGATAAGATTCTGACCCTAAACATCACGGGGGAGGCCGATGTGACCGGCGCTGACATCATCAGCCCTGACGGAAAAGTCGAAGTTTTGAACCCGGAACAGCATATTGCCACCGTGAACAAAAACGGTGTGCTCAATATGGTCATGGTGGTTAAAACCGGTAAAGGCTATGCCCTGGCATCTGCCAATAAGGATGAAGATGCCCCCATCGGAACCATTCCCATTGATTCTGTTTTTTCCCCCATTAAACGGGTGAAATACGTGGTGGGTACATCCCGGATCGGACAGAAAACTGACTATGACAAGCTCACCCTTGAAGTCTGGACAGATGGCAGCGTAACCCCCGATGATTCAGTGGCTTACGGGGCAAAGATTCTCAAAGAACAGATGAATCCCTTTATCAATTTTGATGAAGAACTTGAACCCGATAATGTTGAAGTAAAATCAGAAGACGGGGAAAAAGGATTTAACGAGAATATTTACCGGTCTGTGGATGAACTTGAACTGTCCGTCAGAAGTTCCAACTGCCTTAAGAACGCCAGAATCCACACGATTTATCAACTGGTACAAAAAACAGATTCCGAAATGCTGAAAACCAAGAATTTCGGCAGAAAATCACTCAATGAAATCAAAGAAGTCCTGAGTTCCATGGATCTTTCCCTGGGTATGGATCTTGAAGGATTTGAACCGCCGGAAGATGAGAACAATCAGGAAGGAGAATAGATACCATGAAGCATAGAAAATCCGTATTAAAACTGAACAGGACCTCTGCCCATAGAAAGGCGATGTTTAGAAACATGGTAACTTCTCTGTTCAAACACAGCAGCATCAAAACCACAGAAGCCAAAGCCAAAGGCTTGAGGAAAATTGCCGATAAAATGGTTACTCTTGCAAAAAGAGGTGACCTTCATGCCAGACGGCAGGCTTTGGCTGTGATCCGGGAAAAAGATGTTGTTCACACCCTCTTTGAAGAGGTATCAGAGAAGTTCAATTCAAGACAGGGTGGATATACGAGAATAACCAAACTTGGACCGAGAAAAGGGGATGTTGCCCCCATGGTTCAGATTGAGCTGATTTTCGACTAATCCTCTGTTGTTTTAAATAGAATCCCGTAAAAAGGCCCTGGCAGATTGCTGCCAGGGCCTTTTTTGTGTTGGGGGCTTTGCACAAAGGATCCATGTGCCCAGATAGAGGATCAGGTGTCCAGGGTTTTTCTGATGGCAGCCAGAAGGGAGTGATTTTTTAACGGCTTTTGTAAAAATTCTCTGATACCCAGTTCTTTTGCATTCTGTTTGGATATGGTTTTACTGTATCCCGAGCACAGGATGATGGGTAAATCAGGGCTTGTTTTTAAAATCGCCTTGGCAAGATCAACCCCGGTCATTAAAGGCATGGTCATGTCCGTAAGCACCAGATCAAATTTTATGGCGGTATTTGAAAATGCATCCAAAGCGGTTTGTCCGTTTTCATAGGTATGGACAGTATAGCCGAATCTTTCCAAAAGTTCGGTAGTCAGCTCTCGGATATCTGGTTCATCATCTACCACCATAATGGTCTCAGTCCCTCCTTCAAGGGCAGATGTCGGTTTTTGGGGTCTGCCCGGGTCTGATTCTAGGGTTTTGACCACAGGCAGATAAATAAAAAAGCAGGACCCCTTGCCCGGAACACGAGGGCGTTCAAAATTCTGTGTCAGTTGAATGAAAGCTGATATACTCAGCTAAATAAGGAGAACTGACATGACCGAAGAAAACACCGAATTTGATTTTCAAAAAGCCCTTAAAGGCATCCAGGAAGGTAAACCCTTCACAGGTAAGGGCGGCGTCCTTACATCATTAATCAAAAATCTTGCTGAAGCTGCTCTTGAAGGAGAGTTGGAGTCCCATCTCGGGCAGGAAGTTTCTGCCAACCGCCGTAATGGAAAAAGCAAAAAGACCATTAAATCCCTGGATGGTAAATTTGAGCTAAAAACCCCGCGTGACAGGGCCGGAACCTTCTCTCCACAGATCGTCAAAAAACATCAGACAACGCTCAGCGATGAAATTGAAAGAAAGATAATAGCCCTTTACGGCCTGGGCATGAGTTATAATGATATGGCTTCCCATTTACAGGAAATCTATGGACTTGAGATTTCAAATGCCACTCTGAGCACCATTACCGATAAAATCATCCATACCGTCAAAGAATGGCAGGCCAGGCCGTTGGAAAATGTGTACCCAATCGTATGGCTTGATGCCATACATTATAAAGTACGAGAAAACGGAAAGGTCAGCAGCAAAGCCGTTTACACAATTCTTGGGGTGAATATCGAGGGCCGCAAAGAGGTTCTTGGGCTGTACATATCCGAGAATGAGGGTGCGAACTTCTGGCTGCAGGTGTTAACAGACCTTTCAAACCGAGGGGTAAAAGATATCCTGATTGCCTGTGTTGATGGTCTAAAAGGTTTTCCCGAAGCCATTGAGACCATATTCCCGGACACAGAAGTTCAACTCTGCGTAGTCCACCAGATCCGAAATTCATTGAAATACGTTGGTTCCAAAAATAAAAAGGAATTTATGGCAGATCTAAAACGTGTTTATAAAGCGGTTAATAAGGATCTGGCCGAAGAAGAACTGGATATGTTGGAAAACAAATGGAATGACAAATACCCGATTGTGATAAAATCCTGGCGGAACAACTGGGAGCGCCTCAGTCATTTCTTTAAATATCCAGAAGAGATTCGACGGATAATATACACCACAAATACCATTGAGGCTGTGCATCGACAGTTTCGAAAACTGACCAAAACAAAGGGATCATTCCCGAACCAGGACAGCCTGTTAAAGCTGCTTTACATGGGGATCCAGAACGCCAGTAAAAAATGGACAATGCCGATTCAAAATTGGTCACTGACAATTTCCCAGTTGGCAATTTTCTTTGAAGGCCGGCTGGATAAAGAGCTGGGAATTTGATAGGGATTTATTTACAGATGGAAAAGATGGTTCCAGGAACTCCACTCCAGCAAAAGTCAACTCCTCCGACGTGGCTGATTGAAGGCCCATTCTCGGACCTGACTTTTACTTCCGCTGGCGCTGAGGCAGATCCGGGAACCGAAACCGTGACACAGAATTCTGAACATTCCCCGGAACACTTTCCACATGGATGAGCCCGTCATGTTCTTCCACAATGGCCCGTACCAGTGCCAGTCCAAACCCGGTACCCCGTCCGACCTCTTTGGTGGTGAAGTAAGGATCAAAGGCTTTTTCAAGGGTTTTGGGCTCCATGCCGTGACCTGTGTCCTTTACCAGCAGGCATAAGAACGGACCCGGCCTGTTATAATCTTCATGGATATGTGACTTGTCCACCTGGTCTACGGTATCAAGTCCAACGGTCATGATGCCGCCTTTTTTCATCATGGAATGGTAGGCATTGGTGCACAGGTTCATGATAACCTGATGCATCTGGGTCGGGTCGGCATTGACCATCTCTCTGGTGTTTATCTGGGAGACCATTTCGATGGTGGTGGGTATGGATGACCGCAGCAGTTTTAATACCTCTTTGACCACCAGGTGAAATTTTAAGGCCTGTTTCCTATATTCGGTCTGCCTGCTGAAGGTAAGGATCTGTTGAACCAGGCCCGAGGCTTTCTGGGCTCCTTTTACAATCTGGGACAGATGTTTTTGGGATTGATCAGGAGAGTCCAGGGTCATTTGGGCAAGCTGGGCATAGCCGAAAATGCTGGACAATATATTGTTAAAATCATGGGCGATTCCTCCGGCCAGGGTACCGATGGCTTCCATTTTTTGTGATTTTTCAAGTTGAACCGCAAGTTTTCGCCTTTCTTTTTCCCCTTGTTTCAACTCGGTGATATCCCGTCCTTCGGTGACAATAAATTCCACATGGTTTGAGTTATTGAGAATGGGTTTTATGGATATGTCTATATCACGGACATCTCCTGAATGGGTAATGTGACTGGTTTCAAGGCGGACGGTATTTCCCTCCACGGCACCCTGTATGGCCGCCTGGACCTGGTTTTTATAATTTTCGGGCCACCACGGGGTTTCCCAATAGGGCTGGTAAAGGACGTCTGTCTCTGTGCATCCTGCAAATTTCAGCATGCTTTTGTTGACTTCCTCTATAATACCATAAGGAGACAAAATACAGGTGAATTGGAAGGACTGGTTGAACAATCCCCGCAGTTTGAGTTCGTTTTCCACGAGGGCTGCCTGTGTGTCAATGGTTTTTTGGATTTCCCTGTTCAATTGGTTGTGATAGGTCTCAAGGCGATCCATAAATGCATTAAAATGATCGGAAAGCTCTCCTAATTCATCACGGGGACTATGGTTCATTCGAATGCTGTAATCGCCCATGCTGGCAACTCCAAGGGTATGGGTCAGTTTTTCCAGGGGGCGGGTGATGGATTTTGTCACCATATAGGCCACCCCCACAAAGGCGAGCAGAAACATGAAAATATTAAAAATCAGCAAAGATGCAAAAGCAGACAAAGGGGAAAAGACTTCATCTGTATAACTTGTGGCCCCTATGATCCATTTGTATTCAGGCAGGTGAGTGAAAATGACAAGTTTTTCCCGGGGATTGCCTTCACCGGGATTTTGCCACAAATAGTTGAGTTTCCCATTTTTTTGGGCGAGCATGGATTGAATGATATCTGACATTTTCCGGGTTTTGTCTAAAAGGTTTTCCCCCTGGAAGATTGGATGAATCAATGCCTCTCCTTTTTCATCCAGGATAAAGGCATATCCGCTTTTGCCGGACTTGAAGGAAAGGACAGAGTTTTTAAATATCTCTGATATCCACAAGGTAGCTGAACTCATTTCTGTAGGAGGACACGGATATGATCCAGTCCAAAGGCTTATAATAGACCATGAACAGCGCCTTGGGCCGTCTCTGTGTTTCTCCCGGGTTTTGCCAGTCATATTCAAGGTATCCGTCTTTGATGCCCATCTGCTGTTGAACAAAGTCAAAATTTGATACATTGGTCCCCTGAAGCTTTTCGTTGGGATGAATGATCACATCCCCCTGGCTGTTAAGGCAATAGATGTATCCGCTGATGCCGATGCGCTGGTTGAGAAAAATTTCACGGACCATCTGAATGGCCTGGCCCCGGGTCAGCAGCCCTGATCTGTGTTTGGAATAATAATATTCTGCAATTTCAAAATTCTTTTCCGCAATGGCCTGGAGGCGGTTTTTTATGCTGATGCTCGCAGATGTGCGGATGAGATCGGCCAAGGATTCTGAACTTCGGTGCAACTCATTTTCAATTCCGGTTTCAATTAATCGTTTGATTTGAAAAAATAAAAATGTATTGGAAATGATGACCAGGGGAATGAGTATGATTACAAAAGAAAGAAGCAGTCTGTTTCTGAATTTGAGATGCCGATTTTTCATAAATTCGGTCAAAGGCTCGATTATATCCTTTTGAATTTTTGAACATGGATTTTTCAAAGATGATCAATCAATAAATAAGAATACTATATCAAAAAAAATTATAAAAGCAGAAAAAAGATTCACACCAGGGCTCACGCATGTAAATATTGTAAAGTGCCTATAGTTTTGATTGGTTCAAGTATCATCCAAACATAACTTCCTCCAGATATTTGATATCCATAGCAGCATTCAACCTTTTGGTTTTTACACTCCCTTTAAATGTCTTATTGTTCCGTAATAAATTTAATGCAATGTGCCGAATCGCTGCAAAATTCTCAGGAGAGTTCCCCTTTCTGACTCTGCTTTCGTCTTCACGGAACGCAATATCCAATACCCAATGCACTGAATTTTCAATTCCCCAATGCCTCCTGACAGCATTACCAAAAATATTGGGGTCGCTATCCAGGCTCGATATATAATATCGCTTTTCATGACTGATCTGGCCGTCCATTTCCCGGGTGGATTCAATCATTCCAATACTTTTCAAACCTTTCCAACTTTTTTTATCTTCAAACCAATCAATATCAGAGGTTATCACAGCCCTGCGCGTTTCGACTCGACCGTGCCCTCCGTCAACACTGGTCTGTTCATTAAACTGGTACCCCTGATTTTTCATTTCTTCCATTTTATTGAAAAAAAGTACCGCTTCATCATGCAAGGTTTTATGATTTTCTTTCAGGGCAAGGACATAGTCACACCCTTTGTTTATTATGGTTTCAGCGATTTTCTTTTGAGTGCCCATGGCATCAATGGTTATAATGCAGCCCGAGATATCTAAAAGTTTTAAAAGATTTGGAATGGCCGTAATTTCATTTGATTTTTCTTCGGTTTTTAATTGCCCTAAAACCACTTTATTAGACGAAGCCCACGCACTGATCATATGAATGGCTTTCTTATCATTGGAGGTATCGTGTGAACGCCTTAGAGTTTTGCCGTCGATTGCAATGACTTGACCTTTGGTCATCTTTGCAACCGACTGAACCCAGTGCATAAAACTGCTCTGAAATTCATTCGGGTTCATCCTTTCAAAAATTCTGCCAAAGGTGTCATGGGAGGGTATCCCATGGGGAAGGCTTAGAAATTTTGACAACCACCTTTTTCTCTTTTTGCCAAAGTTTTCAATTTGCTCATAAGTGTCTGCGCCAGCAACTACCGCACAAATTGCGATGATGACGACATCAATTAAATTATGAAGCTTATTGTGGTGTCTGGGGTCCTGAATATTGTCAAAAAAAGTTTCAAGAGATTTTTTTTCGTTCATTGGCAACTCCTTGTGTTTATTGCCATATATATCGTATCTGTGCAGCGATGTCTAGGAAAATTTTGTTCGATGCTCATATACTATAGCAAGCCAGGAGAGCCAGGCTGGGATAGGGTGAAGGGGGTGGAGTGGCGTAAATGAGCGGCCCGCCAGGACGGCATAGGTCCGATCATTTCCGCTTCTTAAGCGGTCAGGACGACCGCTTAAGATTTAACGGAATCCCCCTCACCTATTCCAGCCGGGTAAGGACGAATCTTAATAAAAGTTACATGCGATGACCCTGAGATTCACACCCTATGGCTGTCTTTATTTTTGCCTCTTTTGGCTTTGTAGAGCAATTGGTCAGCCGTCTTGAGCATATCCTGGGTCACCCGGTTGATATATTTTTCTGCCTGGGTCCTGCCGGTGGAGGGCAGGATAACGACGAATTCGTCACCTGCAAATCTTGCCACGATATCTGAATCCCGTTTCAACCGGGTCAGGGTCTCTGCGGCAAGGCATAGGGCCATATCCCCTGTATCATGTCCTGCTGTATCATTAATGGTTTTAAATTTATCCAGATCGAGGAATAAAAGGGAGAGATCTGTTTTATACCTTTGGGCCCGCAGGAATTCCCGATCAAGGATTCTTTCCATGACGCCGCGGTTGAGCAGGCCTGTGAGCGGATCATGAAAAGCCATGAATTTTAATTGTTCATGGGCGGTTACATTGGAAAGGCAAAGTGAGACTTTTAAAGCCAATTGTTCAAGCAAAGAGGTATCAATCCCCGGTTCAAAGCGCAACGGATCAATATCTGCCTGGTTGATGCTGCCCACAATCTCCCCGTCCAGAGTGATGGGGGCAATGGCAATGGAGCCGATTGCATAATTTGAGATTTCGGGCATCAGGGTATCGTAGATCCCTAAGTTTTCATTGGCCAGGCAAGGGGTCAACTGATTGTTAATGATTGAAATAAAGGCCTGTTTATCCACAAATGCCGTGGATCTCATTAGCAGTTCAGACTCTTTGATATTTTTAAGCTGATCTGCAATGCGGCTTTCCTTGATGATGGATATCCAAATATAAGGGATGGAAAATTTTTTAGAAATTTCCCATAGGAGACGTTCAAAAAAATCGTTGAAATTTAGGATTGAGAGGATACTGACTTCAATCTCGGTGAATTTTTTTGCAATTTCTTCGTTTTTTTTCAGACGGTCGATTAATGCCTTTGGGATTGCCATGATTCTGTCCTGAATTATAGCAATACCGATAATTATTTATACATCCTGATAATCTCATCAATCGTTTCGTTTTCATTGTATTCACGGATGGTTTTTAGGGCCGCAAAATCGTGTTCAATCGGATTGAGATCCGGTGAATACGGGGGCAAAAACAAAAGAGCTGCACCAGTTCTTTCTATCAAATATTTGGTTTCTTCGCCCTTGTGGAAGGATGCGTTATCCATCACAACGACATGATTATCGTTCAGATGTGGACTCAACTGGTGTTCGATCCAAGCATTAAAGATATCCGCATTGCATGTTCCCTGAAACAAAAATGGTTCTTCAAAACTATATTCGATGCGGGCAGCAATCAAAGACGTTCGAGGGTGCTTTGTTCCTGCAATCAAACCATGAACACGCTGCCCTTTGGGGAATGTTCAGAATTCTGTGTCACGGTTTCGGTTCCCGGATCTGCCTCAGCGCCAGCGGAAGTAAAAGTCAGGTCCGAGAATGGGCCTTCAATCAGCCACGTCGGAGGAGTTGACTTTTGCTGGAGCGGAGTTCCTGGAACCATCTTTTCCATCTGTAAATAAATCCCTATCAAATTCCCAGCTCTTTATCCAGCCGGCCTTCAAAGAAAATTGCCAACTGGGAAATTGTCAGTGACCAATTTTGAATCGGCATTGTCCATTTTTTACTGGCGTTCTGGATCCCCATGTAAAGCAGTTTTAACAGGCTGTCCTGGTTCGGGAATGATCCCTTTGTTTTGGTCAGTTTTCGAAACTGTCGATGCACAGCCTCAATGGTATTTGTGGTGTATATTATCCGTCGAATCTCTTCTGGATATTTAAAGAAATGACTGAGGCGTTCCCAGTTGTTCCGCCAGGATTTTATCACAATCGGGTATTTGTCATTCCATTTATTTTCCAAGATATCCAGTTCTTCTTCGGCCAGATCCTTATTGACCGCTTTATAAACACGTTTTAGATCTGCCATAAATTCCTTTTTATTTTTGGAACCAACGTATTTCAATGAATTTCGGATCTGGTGGACTACGCAGAGTTGAACTTCTGTGTCCGGGAATATGGTCTCAATGGCCTCGGGAAAACCTTTTAGACCATCAACACAGGCAATCAGGATATCTTTTACCCCTCGGTTTGAAAGGTCTGTTAACACCTGCAGCCAGAAGTTCGCACCCTCATTCTCGGATATGTACAGCCCAAGAACCTCTTTGCGGCCCTCGATATTCACCCCAAGAATTGTGTAAACGGCTTTGCTGCCGACCTTTCCGTTTTCTCGTACTTTATAATGTATGGCATCAAGCCATACGATTGGGTACACATTTTCCAACGGCCTGGCCTGCCATTCTTTGACGGTATGGATGATTTTATCGGTAATGGTGCTCAGAGTGGCATTTGAAATCTCAAGTCCATAGATTTCCTGTAAATGGGAAGCCATATCATTATAACTCATGCCCAGGCCGTAAAGGGCTATTATCTTTCTTTCAATTTCATCGCTGAGCGTTGTCTGATGTTTTTTGACGATCTGTGGAGAGAAGGTTCCGGCCCTGTCACGCGGGGTTTTTAGCTCAAATTTACCATCCAGGGATTTAATGGTCTTTTTGCTTTTTCCATTACGGCGGTTGGCAGAAACTTCCTGCCCGAGATGGGACTCCAACTCTCCTTCAAGAGCAGCTTCAGCAAGATTTTTGATTAATGATGTAAGGACGCCGCCCTTACCTGTGAAGGGTTTACCTTCCTGGATGCCTTTAAGGGCTTTTTGAAAATCAAATTCGGTGTTTTCTTCGGTCATGTCAGTTCTCCTTATTTAGCTGAGTATATCAGCTTTCATTCAACTGACACAGAATTTTGAACGCCCTCGCCCTTTGAGAGCATATCCATAGCGACGGGTTGTATAAGGCGAAAAGCCGCTTTCATCAACATAAACAAACGTTTTGCAACGACGTACATAACGTTCACGAAGACGAAGATATGCCTTTCTTTTGCTGGAGTGGAGTTCCTGGAACCATCTTTTCCATCTGTAAATAAATCCCTATAAAATTCCCAGCTCTTTATCCAGCCGGCCTTCAAAGAAAATTGCCAACTGGGAAATTGTCAGTGACCAATTTTGAATCGGCATTGTCCATTTTTTACTGGCGTTCTGGATCCCCATGTAAAGCAGCTTTAACAGGCTGTCCTGGTTCGGAAATGATCCCTTTGTTTTGGTCAGTTTTCGAAACTGTCGATGCACAGCCTCAATGGTATTTGTGGTGTATATTATCCGTCGAATCTCTTCTGGATATTTAAAGAAATGACTGAGGCGTTCCCAGTTGTTCCGCCAGGATTTTATCACAATCGGGTATTTGTCATTCCATTTATTTTCCAAGATATCCAGTTCTTCTTCGGCCAGATCCTTATTGACCGCTTTATAAACACGTTTTAGATCTGCCATAAATTCCTTTTTATTTTTGGAACCAACGTATTTCAATGAATTTCGGATCTGGTGGACTACGCAGAGTTGAACTTCTGTGTCCGGGAATATGGTCTCAATGGCCTCGGGAAAACCTTTTAGACCATCAACACAGGCAATCAGGATATCTTTTACCCCTCGGTTTGAAAGGTCTGTTAACACCTGCAGCCAGAAGTTCGCACCCTCATTCTCGGATATGTACAGCCCAAGAACCTCTTTGCGGCCCTCGATATTCACCCCAAGAATTGTGTAAACGGCCTTGCTGCCGACCTTTCCGTTTTCTCGTACTTTATAATGTATGGCATCAAGCCATACGATTGGGTACACATTTTCCAACGGCCTGGCCTGCCATTCTTTGACGGTATGGATGATTTTATCGGTAATGGTGCTCAGAGTGGCATTTGAAATCTCAAGTCCATAGATTTCCTGTAAATGGGAAGCCATATCATTATAACTCATGCCCAGGCCGTAAAGGGCTATTATCTTTCTTTCAATTTCATCGCTGAGCGTTGTCTGATGTTTTTTGACGATCTGTGGAGAGAAGGTTCCGGCCCTGTCACGCGGGGTTTCCAGCTCAAATTTACCATCCAGGGATTTAATGGTCTTTTTGCTTTTTCCATTACGGCGGTTGGCAGAAACTTCCTGCCCGAGATGGGACTCCAACTCTCCTTCAAGAGCAGCTTCAGCAAGATTTTTGATTAATGATGTAAGGACGCCGCCCTTACCTGTGAAGGGTTTACCTTCCTGGATGCCTTTAAGGGCTTTTTGAAAATCAAATTCGGTGTTTTCTTCGGTCATGTCAGTTCTCCTTATTTAGCTGAGTATATCAGCTTTGATTCAACTGACACAGAATTTTGAACGCCCTCTTTTCATCAACATAAACAAACGTTTTGCAACGACGTACATAACGTTCACGAAGACGAAGATATGCCTTTCTTTTGCTGTCGCTTCGCTCCCTGTATCCCGTCATCTTTTTTTTCGAGTGATTCCGAGTTGTTTCATATTATACCAGATACAGGCACGGGATACTCCGAAATGCTGCGCCCTTTCCGATTGTGTCATGTCATCATTTGTCTCCACATGGAGGCGCAAAGCTTCCAGATCCAAACTTCGTGGTCCTTTTGGACCGGGTTTCTTGTATGACAAACCATCTTCGGCAGACGTCCAGTTGTGAACACTTCCACGGGATACATTAAACTGACTGGCAGCTTCCGTCTTGCTTCCTCCATTTTCTACAAAATCTATAACGCGTTTGCGTAAATCTGATGAATATCTCATGGGGAAAATATAAGTTGTATAAATCCTTGTTCAAGTAATTGTTTGCTCTGCTATAGTTTCGGTCTCTTTGTCAGTGGTGCTGCCCAATGTTTAATTTACCTTCATCCTTTAAAGGGCAATGAAGATAAAGTCAATATGATTCCCTTTTTTTCACCTATAATTTATCAAAAAGTTAAGAAAAAATATTCCCAATTGATCTGAATATTAAATTGATTTGATGTTTTGTGGCTGATTTTTTTTGACCGGCCATGCTTTTAGTGTATGATAAAAAATTACAGCGTTCCAAGGTCCAAATTATACTTGGGGTTGAGGCCTTGGGCAAACAATTTGAAAAAAGGTTAAAAAATGAAATCAACGTCTTTTGGCATCAGTTCTCTTTTGGGCTGCGCTGCTTTTGTGGTTGTGGTGGCCGGGATGAAAACAGCAGCCGTACTGGTGGTTCCCTTTTTGCTGGCCGGTTTTTTGGCCATTATCTGTGCCCCTCCTCTTTATTGGATGCAGAAAAAAGGCATTCCCAGCCTGGTGAGTATTCTCGTACTCATGCTCGGGGTGGTGCTGGCTCAGGTGATTCTGGTCTCTTTGGTTTCATCTTCCATTGCTGATTTTTCAAAAAACCTCCCTATGTATCAGGAACGGCTGCTTTCCCTGATGTCCCAGGGGATCCAATTGCTTTCAAATTACGGGATAGAGGTTGAAGCCGATAAGCTCACGGACCTATTCAACCCCGGCCGGATTCTTGGCCTGGTCGCCAATACCCTGAACGGCTTGGGCGGGGTGCTGACCAATACTTTTTTTGTCTTTCTTACCTTTATTTTTATCCTGTCAGAGGCGGCCGGCTTTCCAAGTAAACTCAAAGCCTTGTCCAGGGACGGACACGGCAGCATGGACAAGTATACCCAGATAATGGACGGGGTTAATCGGTATTTGGGCATAAAGAGCCTTACCAGTCTTGGCACCGGGATGATTATTGCGCTCTGGCTGACCCTTCAGGGGGTGGATTACCCGGTGATGTGGGGGGTATTTGCCTTTTTGCTTAATTATATACCCAATATCGGTTCTATAATTGCGGCTGTGCCTGCGGTTCTTCTGGCCTTGATTCAATTGGGCCCCATGTCCGCTTTGGTGGCAGGGATTGGGTTTTTATTGGTAAACATCCTGGTGGGATCTGTGGTCGAGCCTCGCATTATGGGCAAGGGGATCGGCCTGTCGACGCTTGTTGTCTTTTTATCCCTGGCATTCTGGGGGTGGGTATTGGGACCGGTGGGCATGCTATTGTCAGTTCCCCTGACCATGGCCGTTAAAATTGCCCTGAACGGCAATGAATCCACCCAGTGGATTTCCATCCTTTTGGGATCCAATCGGGAGGCGTTTGATCTTCTGGCCCGTCGGGGGCTGGAATAAAGGATTAGGGGGTGCTTCCTAAAATATTGAGCAGCAAGACCCCTTTTTTGAATTTTGGCCCCCCAATGGTGACGCTGTCATGGTTCTTGAGCATGACATTGGTCTGGAATACAGGATTTCCCTTGGCATTGATGCGGATATGATATTGAATCCTGTTTTTTTTCCGGGTCACAGGGGTGATAACAAGGCTGCGGTTTCCCGGAAGGAATAAAGATCCCTTCTGGCCCTGGGCCAGCATCATTTTTTTATCATTAAGAAGATTAAAACGGGTATATTTGAATACCGGTTGTATTTCCCGGACAACAGCCTTTATACCCGGGTCAATCTGTGCCGGACCTGTCCGGGCATGGATTACCCTTACCCGGGTGTTATAGACGGGGTCTGCCTGGGCAGGCGTCGTGATCAAAAAGACTAGGCAGACCCAGACAAAGATTGATTTTAGACCTTTATACATTTTTTTCCTCTCGGTCTTCAGGTTTCGGAAAACCAGATAATGGTATGATGGGCATTTGCACTCTCAATGATCATAACCGATGATCCGTAGGTGTCAACTGAATTTACAATGGCCGAAGGTCCGGGCCCGGGAGTCTTTGACCAGGGATAAACCGCGAGCATAAGGATCAAAGCTGCTGCCCCGATGGAGGCCAGCCTCAGGCCGATCCCCATGGGACGCTTAAATCCGGACAAAATTTTAACTGTCTTTTTGGGCTTTTGTTCAAGGATTATGGGGGGCAGCTGGCTTTGGATGTGGGCAGCTCCGGATCGGGCATGTCGGTCAAAGGTTTTGGCCATCTGCCTGAATTTGACTTCTGTTTGTGCACACGCCCTGCAGCCGGCCGTGTGCCGGACAAAGGCATCATGGTCCTGTTTTGAGACTTCATTGTCAACAAATCGGCTGATAAACTCGGTTGAATATTTATCGCAGGCTGCCATGGAAAACCTCCTTTTCATTTGCCTTTAAGCCATTAACAATTGTTTTTCGTGCCCTGTAAAGCCGGGAACTCACTGTTCCCTCCTTTATTTTCAATTCAGCAGAGATTTGTTGATAGGACAGGCCTTCCAAGGTGCTGAGCACAAAGACGACTCTAAGGGGTTCGGGAAGTGCTTGCACAGCCTGAACCAGACGCATTTGTTCTTGTTTGGCTTTGAGTTCTGTCTCAGGCGTATGTCCCTGGAAGGCCTTGTCATAGGTTAAAAATTCAGTTTCCGGTCCCAGGGAGGTATGATGCCATTTGAACCTGCGCTTCCATTTGCGTTTCCAGTTGAGGCAGGCATTGAGGGTGATTTTCCTAAGCCAGGACCCAAGGCCTGATTCTCCTCTGAAATTTTTGATACTGCCCATGGCGCTGACAAAGACATCCTGAACAATTTCCCTGCTCTCCTCGTGGTCCAGGGTAATCCCATAGGCGATCTTCAGCAATCTGTCCTGGTAGTTGAAAACCAGGGCATTGCATGCCCAAGTCCGGCCCTGTTCAAGCCCCTCGATCAGGGCCGGCTCATCAATGGCCTCATTTTGGGGGCAGGGCGTTTGAACCATGTCGGGATCTTGCCGTTTTTTTATCATCAGGCATTGCTGTTCCATCCGGGTTGAAATGAACAATTGCTTCTAATGTAAGCGATGTTTTAACCCCATTCAGGAGGTGGCGGGTCCGGCAAGCAAATTTTTTTCAACGTTGTAAGGAAGTAGGGCTTTAAAATCATCTGTCGACATGGCTTCAGGCAGGTGTTCAAACAGATATTTCAAATACCAATATGGCTCCAGCCCATTTGGTTTGGCTGTTTCAATCAAGCTGTAAATCAGTGCACTGGCTCGGGCACCCTGAACGGTGTCCGAGAAAAGCCAATTCTTTCGTCCGACCACAAATGGTCGGATGGCATTTTCAACCAGATTGTTATCAGGCCTGATGATTCCGTCTATTGTGTATTGGATGAGCCTATGCCATTGGCTGAGAGTATAATGGATCGCCTTGCCAAGCAGGCTTTTGGGGGGAACTTTTTCCACTCTTGCATCAAGCCATTTCTTGAACTCTTCTAAAATTGGAACCGCTTCTTTTTGCCTCCGAGCATATAATTGTTCAGGCGTTAATTCCTGCACCCGGGCTTCTTTTTCAATTTTATAAAGCAGACTGATATATTTTAAAGCGGTACCTGCATTGCCCGATGAGTTCTTTTTATTCCCTGCAGCTTTGGTTACATTTTTAAATCCCCTGCGGGCGTGAGTCCAGCATGCCACATGAATGATATCCGTTATTTTGTCCAGAAAATCATATCCTTTATAGCCATCCGTCTGAACAATGCCTTTGTATCCATCCAAAAATGATGCGGCAATATCTCCGGATCGTGTCGGATGATATTGAAATTGAAGAATTGGCTTATCAGGCGGACCACCTCTAAAAATCCACATATATGATTTTGATTTTCGAGGCCCCTTTAAGACCTGAAGAGGTGTTTCATCAACACCAATCATTGGGCTTGCCAGTATGTCTTTTTTCATCATGTCGATTAAAATATCACAAGCATCAGCGACTTTCATGGCCCATGTACACATGGTCGACCTGCCAAGCTCAATGCCGATTCTGGTAAATTGTTTTTCCTGGCGGTAAAACGGCAGTGCATCTGCAAATTTTGCGGTCAGGATGTGGGCAAGTAGTCCAGGCGTTGCTATGCTTTTGGGGATAATCTGATCCGGCATCCTGGCAATGGATACGGTAGGGCCGTCATCTTCGGTCCCTTCGCAGTTTTTGCAGGCGTATTTATACCGGATATTCCGGAGGACCCTGACTTTTGCAGGGATATAATCCAGCTGTTCTGACACTTCCTGGCCGATGCGATCTTTGAGACAGCCGCAATCACACTGTCTTTCATCCTCGTTTAGTTCATGTATGACATCTACGCGGGGAAGATCAGCGGGTAAAGGCTTGCGCCCACGCTTTTTACGAGTATGTTCGCCAATGGTTACAGTGTTATCTTTTTCCAAAATAGGAAGCTCGGGTTCCGGCATATCGAAGAGAGACATTTGCTCGTCATCTTTAGGCGTTTTCTCTGATTTACGACCAAAGACCATATTCTGAAGTGATTTGATCTGGTCTTTAAGGATTTGATTTTCGTCAATCAAATCACAAGCAATTTTTTTCAATTCATCCAGGTTCTGATTATCTTTTACTTTGCCTTTAGTCATGTGCTGTATATACCATAACCACGGGGCTTTTCATAGTTTTAACATCAATAAATCATAGAATATTTCAGGGGTTTGTGGGCTTGGTTTATATTCAATCCTTCAATCAACCAGGTCAACTCCCGGCTTGAAATATTCACGACCTCTTCTGACGTTTTTGGCCACTTGAATCGGTCTTTTTCAAGGCGCTTCTGCCACAGGCAAAAGCCGTTTTTATCCCAGTATAAAATTTTCAAAATGGTCTGGGCCCGGTTACAAAAGCCAAACAGATGGCCTGCAAATATATCCAAGTGCATTTGTTCGCTGACAATGACGGATAAACCGTTAATGGCCTTGCGCATATCAGTGGCGCCCAGGGCAAGATACACCTTTGTTTCCGGCGGGAAGTTCATCAGGATACAACCTTCAACGCCAGCAATACCTGCTCAAGGGTTTCTTTTTTAAATCCATCCGGGATCTCCACTTGCAGGCCCCGGCCTATATTGATCTTCAACCCTGGTGGCTTAAAATGATGAATCGGGAATGGGATCTGGACCAGCTCCATGGGCTGATCAGTCTTGCTGAACTTGACCTTCCAATAAGTGAATCTGTTCGACCTCAGGTTGTTCTGTTTACAATATTCTCTCTGGGAAAGACCGGTTTCAGTCCATTGCTCTATGTGTGTTCTCCAAAATTTGGTCCGCTCTTGATTTTTTTCTTTCCAGGATTTGGTCATAGTCTTGCCTCCTTTTGGGGGAGCATACTATCCCATGGCTGGACTCAGCAATAGGTGGGGTTAATTCATCGCTTACCTTCTAATATATAGGGTGATGTCTGACCCACACCCTTTCTCGTTGCCAATACCCCTGGGCGATCTCGAATCTTTCCTGCCTTCCGCAAATCCATCTGCCACGCCTGTTATAATGGCCGGGGTTCCATCGGGTTTCATAAACAGGCTCAACCCATATGCGCTGGGTTTCCCAATGGCCTTTGCGACAGTTTCTGTTGCCATGGTGGCGTCCTTTCCGGATTGCAACGGGTTCGGGTCTGTTCATGTTATGGACAATGGCGGTGCCCAAAAGGGTGACCCCTGTGCCGAGCAGGAAGCCTTCTATGGTGTGGCGACGGGCAGCCCCTGCATCTGCAAACCCTGCGAAAACGGCGATGATCAGAAACGATGCTGTGATAATGGCAATTTGCTTTTTCATGGTGTCCTCCTCAATGGGGTTTGTATACCTTTTAACCGGATATATTTTCCCGGTTAAAAGGTATAGACACCAAAACTTTAGAAAACTTCCCTAAAAAATAAAAAAAATGGCCCCGTCTTGGCTTTATCCGCCTATGGAGGTCATGTGGCTTATGGGAATATCCTTGGGGCTGCGGGAATCAAGGCCATGAGACAGAGGCTTGTGGGCCAGGGTGGATTCAATGAATTCTTTGAGTTCCCTGTCGTTTGCCCCCTCTCTAAGGGCTGAGAGAATATCTGTTTCATAGTTTCTCAGCAGGCAGGGCCTCAAGGTCCCCCGGGAGGTCAGGCGCAGCCTGTTGCATTCACTGCAGAAATGGCAGGAGACCGGGGTGATGAATCCCAGGACGCCCGGGGCATTGGCAAGCCTGAATTTTTTTGCCGGACCGTCATTTTCCGTTTTTGCCACTGCTGTCAAAGGACCGTGGGCCTCAGTGATTTTTTCCTGGATTTCCCGGGTCAGGATCTGCTGGTTTTTTTCCACATCTGAATCGCCCATGGGCATGTATTCAATGAACCGGACATGAAAGGGGTATTTCAGGGTCAGTCCTGCCAGGGCCTGGATTTCATCATCGTTGAATCCTTTCAGGGCCACGGTATTTATTTTTAGAGGAGAGATCCCCAGTTCATGGGCCCATTGGATGGCGTTCCAGACTTGACGGAATCGGTTCCGTCTGGTGATCGTCTCAAATTTTTCCGGCACCAGGGTATCCAGGCTGAAGTTCAGCCGTTTGATACCCATATCCAGAAGGGCTTTTATTTTTTTTTTGTTCAGCTGGGATCCATTGGTGGTGATGGAGATGTCCTCAAGGGTCTTAATTTGGCAGAGCTGCTCAAGAAAACTAAAAATTCCCTTGCGCACAAAGGGTTCCCCCCCTGTGATCCTGACCTTGGTAATCCCCATTTCACATGCCAGGCGGGTGATCCTTAAAATTTCTTCATACCTGGCAATCTGATCATGGCCGATGACCCGGAACGGAGTTGAAGGAACACAATAGCGGCATCTGAAGTTACACCGGTCTGTAACCGATATTCTTAAGTAGTTTATATTGCGCCCGCCTGCGTTCATGATTGGGCGCAGCTTTCGTCTGTGTCGGGAGCAAAATGATCCACCAGGGCATTAACCAGGGCCTGGATCGTATACGGGGATGCCTCAATCTCAGGCTCAAGCCCCAGAGATCTTGCCGTATCCGATGTGATGGGACCGATGCTGGCCAGGGTCACATCCTTGAGCAGGGGGCGGCTGTCCTGGTTTTCAAGCAGGGAGATGAAATTGCTCACCGTGGAAGATGAGGTAAAGGTCACCGCATCAATGGCATTGTCCTTGAGCATGTCAATGAGGGATTCTTTTCCCTCTTGGGCCAGCTGGGTTTCATAGGCGGCAACCTCATCCACCATGGCCCCCATTTTGGCCAGCTCCTCGGGCAGAATGGTTCTGGCCTTTTTGGCCCGGGGCAGCAATATTTGCTTGCCCTGAATATCTACATTTGCAAATGCATCCACCACAGATTCCGCCCGATAGGTTTCAGGAAGGATATCTGAAACGATACCGTAATCTGCCAGCCGTTCTTTGGTCACAGGGCCGATACAGGCAAATTTTAAATGCCCCAATGCCCTGACATCAAGACCTTTTTCAAACAAAGTATCAAAGAAATATTTGACCCCGTTCACCGAGGTCAGCACCAGCCATTCATATTTATCCAGATTCTCAATGGCCTTTTCCAGGGGCGTCCTGTCCTTGGGAGGAACAATTTTAATGGTGGGGATTTCAATACATTGTGCCCCCAGCCGGTTTAACTGGGAGACCAGGCCGCTGGCCTGGGACCGGGCCCGGGTAATGACGATCCGTTTGCCGAACAAGGGCTTTTTATCAAACCAGGCCAGTTCCTTGCGCAGGGAGACCACATGGCCCACCACAATAATGGCAGGAGATTTAAGTTTTGCCTCTTTGACGACCTGGACAATGGTGTCAAGGGTGCCGGTAACGGTTTGCTGCCGGGTGGTGGTGCCCCATCTGACTAAGGCCACCGGTGTGTCTCCGGGTTTTCCGTTGGCCATGAGGTTTTTCACGATGTTGCCCAGGTTTTTCACTCCCATGAGAAAGACCAGGGTGGCATCGGATTTGGCAAACACATCCCATTGCATCCGGCTCCCTTTTTTATCCGGCCGTTCATGGCCGGTGATAAAGGAGACAAAAGAGGTATGGTCCCTGTGGGTGACAGGGATGCCGGCGTAAGCAGGAGCCGATATGGCCGAGGTAACCCCGGGGATGACCTCATAGGAAATTCCGTATTCCAGAAGTTCTTGGGCTTCTTCTCCGCCTCGTCCGAAAACAAAGGGATCTCCCCCTTTGAGACGAGCCACGTTGAGTCCGGCCTTGGCCTTGTCCACCAGCAAAAGGTTTATTTTATCCTGGGTCAGGGTATGGTCACCCCCCTTTTTTCCCACATAGATGATTTGGGCATCCTTGCGGGCATATTCAAGCAGATAGGGGGAGGCCAGGTAGTCATAGACCACCACGTCGGCTGTTTCAATACATTCTTTGGCTTTGATGGTGAGCAGTCCGGGATCACCCGGCCCTGCTCCGATGAGGGTTACCTTGCCCTTTGGGTTATTCATGGGGATTTAAACTCTCCAATATGCGTTTGCCGCCGTTTTTAAGTAATTGTTCAGCCAGTTTCCTGCCGGTTTCTACCACGGTATCCGGAGCGGAAATCATGGTTTCTTTGATCACCTCTTTTCCGTCTTCAGAGGCGACAATTGCCGTGAAAGAGACCTTGTTATCCTGGAGTATGCCAAAGCAGGCCACCGGGATATGGCAGGATCCTTCGATTTGTTTGAGAAAGGCCCGCTCACCTTCAACACAGATCCGGGTCTCCCAATGGTCCAGTGTTGCCATAATGGGGGCCATCTGGGCATCATTTTCCCGGGCTTGGATACAAAGCGCACCCTGGCCCACGGCAGGCACCATGGTTTCCTGGGTCAGGTACTCGGTGATTTTATTTTCCTGACCAAGGCGTCTTAAGCCTGCGGCTGCCAGAACAATGGCATCATATTCCCCGGATTTGAGTTTTTTAAGGCGGGTGTCCAGATTGCCCCGGATGGACAGAACCTCAAAGTCCGGCCTGGCATGTTTGAGCTGGGAGCCCCGTCTCAGACTGGAGGTGCCTATTCGGGCGCCTTTAGGATACTCGGCCAGAGTCATCTTTTTCTGGCAGATCATTACGTCAAAGGGATTTTCCCTTTGGGGTATGGCGCCAATAATCAGTCCGGCAGGCAGTTCACCCGGCATGTCTTTCATGGAATGGACGGCAAGGTCAATTCGGTTTTCCATGAGGGCGGTTTCGATTTCCTTTACAAAGAGTCCTTTTCCTCCGACCATGGCCAGGGGTCTGTCCGTGATCCTGTCCCCAGTGGTTTTGATAACGGTGATTTCAACGGTTGTTCTAGGAACTTCGAGCTCAATGCGGTCTTTTACATAATTGGCCTGCCACAGGGCCAGCTGGCTTCCCCGGGTGCCGATACGAACTAATGTTTTCATTGGGTATTTATCCTATGGTGGCACTGGAGCTGCAGGTGCTGCAATTGGTTGCCGAACAGCCGGCGCAGCCTGAACTGCCGGCAGAGGTGGTGGTCTGAACCTGGCCGCCCGGGCCTGCAGATTTGGAAACAAAACCGCATTTGGACATGAGTCTGGCAAGATCCTGGCTCTCGCATTCAGGGCATTGGGGTTTTAAGCTGCCCATGACAAGGGTCTCAAAATCCTTGCCGCAGGCATTGCATTTATATTCGTAAATTGGCATTTTTCTTTCCTTGTGGTCTTTCAAGTTTAATAAACAAACTAATATAAGGGTTTAGTCGAATATTTTCAAGTCGGAACTGAAAGATTCACAGGGAAGAATCCCTTGCCCCTGGGAATATATAGGGAGGCAGGCCTTTGATCCATTAACCGGGATTTACCTGAAAATTAATTGCCACGCGGTATACGCTTGCTTTGAACTTAACCTCTGGTTCGGTTATTTTTAACAATTAGCCAAATGGCATGAACCATTCCGGGAATACCGCCTAAAATGGTCAGAACAATATTTAGCCAAAAATGTTTACCAATGCCTACCTGTAGAAAAGCGGCAACCGGCGGGAGTATAATTGCGCATATGATTTTTATGATATCTTTCATTTTTTTCCCCTTGTCTTGTTAAGGTGTTCTATTGTTACCCGGATCTTCCGGTGTGATTAAATCTGCTTTGTTATACGGATTCAATCACACCTGCTGCGATCAGGGGGATGAGAATTTCGTGATGGCCCACCAGGGAGTAACCTTTGCCCCGACCCAGGGTGGGGCGGTTGACCACATTGGTCATGGGCCGGTAATGGCGGATAAAGTCCAGGTTCACGGTGGTAAATTCATCCACATGATGGCCCAGGTTTCGGACCAGGGTAAGTGCCTTTAAAAAGACTTCAGGCAGGATTACAGCAGATCCGGCATTGATAAACACGCCCTTTTCAAGTTTTGAAATTTCTTGGGCCAAGGTGAAAAAATCATCATGGGAGGCCTTGCCGCAGGCAGCCCCGTCAAAATCCGGGTGCATGTGGATGATATCCGTGCCCATGGCCACATGGACGGTGACAGGGAGGTCGAGCCGGGCGCCTGCAGCTGTGAGGCTCAGCTCTTTGAACGGCAGGTCCTGGTCCAGGATAAGCCGGCCCACGGCCCGGCCCAGGCCTAAATCCTCTTTTCCGGCCGATTCAATGGCCTGGTTAAGAAGTTCTGAGGTTTCCCTGGCCATGCCGAAACTGCCGCTGGTAATGCTGTCGGCCACATCTTCACTGGTCTGCCCGGTGAGGGCGGTTTCAAGATCATGGATGATGCAGGATCCGTTCATGGCCAGAACCGAGATAATATTTTTTTCCATAAGGTCAATGAGGATGGGGTTCATCCCGGTTTTGATAACATGACCGCCCATGGCAAAGCAGACCTGGTGTTTATTTTTGGCGGCCTTGGCAATGGCATTGATCACCATTCTGATATCTTTGCCGGCCAGGATGGAGGGCAGGCGGCCGAGAAAGGTCGTTATATTTTCTCCCCGGGTCCAGGGCTGTGCAAAATCATCCTTGGACACCAGGCTTTTTCTGGTGTTAATGGAATAGGTGGCAAGCTTGCTAAAATCCAATCCCTTGGGGTCAGCCATTGACGATTATCCTTTCTGTCAGATCACACAGGATATGGGCCAGGAGGATGTGAACTTCCTGGATTCGAGCCGTCACAGGGGAATCCACACAAAAGGCCATGTCACTCAAGGCCTTTAGCTGGCCGCCTTTGCCTGAAAAACCCACCAAACAAAGGCCCATGTCTTTAGCGGTTTTTGCTGCCTTAATAACGTTGCCGGAGTTGCCTGACGTGGAAATTCCCAGGGCCATATCCCCTTTTTTTCCCAGGGCTTGGACCTGTTTTAAAAAAATATCATCATAGGAATAATCATTGCCTATGCTTGTGATGATGGAGGTGTCGCAGGTGAGTGCGATGGCTGCCAGGGGGGGGCGTTCGATCTGGAAACGGTTGACAAATTCTGCGGCAATATGCTGGCAGTCGGCAGCCGAGCCCCCATTGCCGAACAGCAAAATTTTCCCGCCCCGGTCAAGGGTTTTGGCCATGGCCTGGGCGCATTCCATGACAAGGGGTTCATGATTTTTAAAAAAAATTTGTTTGGCCTGGATGCTATCTTCAAGGCTCTGGCGGATAATGGCCTTCATATGATTCCTTTTTCTGCGGCTTATGCCGACTTAATGGTTTTCCCCCGGCGTTGGCTCTGTGCCTGATCATGAATTTCTTGGATCTCTTCCAGCCGCCGGCTGAACGTTGGGTTGTCTGGATCAAGGGCCACACTTTTTTTGGCAAAGCTTAGGGCAATGGACAGATTTTTTCTTTCAAGAACCATGGCCTTGGCATATCCGGACAGGGCCGTTGCATCCTGGGGGTTGAGTTTTACTGCCAGGTTGAACTGAGCCCCTGCTGACGCAGTTTCTTTTTTATATAGAAAGATCTGACCTTTCATTCTAAAGGCCGCTCCTGATTCCGGGTTGAGGCGCACAGCAGCACTCAGGTGAACCATGGCCTGGTCATATTGGTCCTGCTTGAAGAGCAGGTGCCCTAAAAGCAGTTCGATTTCAAAGATTTCCGGGTTGATCCCATGGGCCTTTCTCAGGTAAACCATGGCTTTTTTTTCATTTTCATTGATTCTGTGAATCAGGCCGATATTGTAAATGACCATGACCTCTTCCGGACTGATGGCCGAGGCCTGCTCAAAATAATTCAGGGCTTTGTCCAACTGGCCGGTGATCCCGTAAGCAACCCCTAAACTGTTGATGAGATTGATGTTTTGGGGTTCAATGGCTAATCCTGATTCATACTCCTGAATGGCCTGCTCGTATTTTTTCAGCTGGTAAAGGCGGTCACCGCTGATATTCAGGGAGACGGCATCAAAGGTTATCATATGGCCGGGGCCGAAAAAGGCCGCATGATCAATGGCCTTGAGGGCATTGCCCAGGATTTTGTCCTGGGTAAAATCATGAAATGGGCAGGGTGCAAGGCCCATGAGCAGGTCCGCCTTGAGCTGGGCGGAAATTTTGTCTTTGAGCAGGGTCAACAGCCTTGTCCCGTCCTGTTTGTCCTTATAATCCCAGAATACCAGGATAAAGGTCATGGTATCCAGGCTTTCCCAGATTCCCCGCTCCTTGTCCAGAACCGAGTGAAAGCAGGCTTCAAAAATATCCCTTGCTTTTTCCCTGGTTTTCTCAGGGGCCCTGGCATCAATCTGGATCACGGCGGCAATGAAATTATCCTTGACGATTTTGGTCTGGGCCATTCTCTGCTCAAAAGCGGTAAACTGGATACTGGGGCTGTGGAGGAGATCTGAAAGATAGGTTTCCGGCGGAAAAAGCGGCTGGGTTTCAGATCCGGTTTTTAAAAAATGAATTTCTTTGGAGGTGAATTTTTTCATCATTTTTTATTCAGTAGACTGTTAAGGGTTAGTAAAAGCAGTTCATCCTGACCCTCTTGGAGGGTCCTTGGATCGATAATAAATTTGTTATCCTCGATCCGGCCCATTACCGGAGGATTTGACGCGCGTAATGCTTTTTCCAGGGCGGATACGGACATGGCCTTGGGCCGTACGGTCACGCACCGGGTGGGCAGTTTCAGCTCGGGAAAAGATCCGCCTCCGGGCCTGGATTCCATGTCGGCCTGCCCGATTTCAGCTTTAGGACCAAGTGCTTTTTCCAGAAGATTGAAAAGGGCCTGGGCTTTTTTGCAGATTTTTTCATAGGGCAGGGTCAGCATTCTCAAGGTGGGGATCTTGGACATGGCTGTCTGGGGATCCTTGTACAGCTTGAGTGTGGATTCCAGGGCCGCCAGGGTCAACTTGTCAATGCGCAGGGCCCGGGTCAGGGGGTTGGCCTTGATCTGGTCAATGGTCTGTTTTTTACCCACGATGATGCCGGCCTGGGGGCCGCCCAGCAGTTTGTCCCCGCTGAATGTCACCACGTCCGTGCCTGCGGCCACCCGTTCAGAGACCAGGGGTTCAGGGGGCATGCCAAAGGGGCTGAAATCAATGAGGGTGCCCGAGCCTAAATCTTCCATAACCGGAATGTTTTTTTCTTTTCCCAGATGAACCAGGTCGGTCAGAGAAACAGAGGCGGTAAACCCTTCAATTTTGTAGTTGCTGGTATGGACCTTGAGAAGGAGCCCTGTCTCTTCTGTGACGGCATCCTGGTAATCCTTTAAATGGGTCCGGTTGGTGGTGCCGACCTCTTTGAGGATGCAGCCGCTTTTGGTCATCACATCCGGTATTCTAAAGGAGCCGCCGATTTCCACAAGTTCTCCCCTTGACACCACAACCTGGGTGCCTTGGGCAATGGTGTTCAGGGCCAGAAGCACGGCACCTGCATTATTATTTACAGCCATGGCCGCCTGGGCCCCTGTAAGTTCGCAGATCAGGTCTTCAATGGCGGCATATCTTATGCCCCGTTTACCCGTGTCAAGGTTGAGTTCCAGGTTTGAATAGGATTGTGAAATTTTTTGGATGTTGTCAACTGAATCCTGGCAAAGCAGGGCCCGGCCCAGGTTGGTGTGGAGCACCACGCCTGTGGCATTGATCAGGGGAATCAGGCGGTTTTTCATGGTTTCTTGGGCCAGGGCGGCGGCAGATGACAGAATGGCATCATCATGGGGCTTTGTGGGGATGTCTGCCAGAATATTTTTCCGGGTCCTGTCAATACTTGTTCTGATGGCTTCAAGGACGACCTTCCGGGGAAGGGTGGAAAACCGCTCATCCTCCTGGGCAATCACCAGAAGGTGATCCACCCCTGGCAAGGTTTTTAATTGCTGCTGTTTATCTGTCATTGGCTGTTCCGTCTTTTGACATAGGGTTTTGGGTGATGGCTTCCAAGGGCAGACCGTCAATTATTTCAGACAGGTCCATCATGTTCAGGTCCAATTGTTTGAGGACCGGCACCAGGCTATGGGTCTGGATCTGTTCAAGATCATATCCGGCAAGAAATTTTTCCATGATCAGATCTGCCAGGTAGACAATGGCAACAAGATCTTGGTTCTCATTTGCTTTTTCAGGGGTATGGTGGTAGCGGATGACCTGGCATAGAGCATCGGACAGCTGCCACTTGTCCGCCAGGATGGCGCCGGCCTGGCAATGGGTGATGCCGAGTATCTTTTTTTCCGAATCAATGAAGCTCTGGTTTTCCTTGCCCAGGGTTCTGAACATCAGGGGGGCTGCGTCTGAAATGAACTGGTCCAGAACAACCTTGCCGATATCGTGAAGAAGACCTGCCGTATATGCTTTTTGCGGGTCGGCTTTTTGGGTCTTTTGGGCCAGTTTTTCAGCCATGGCGCCCATGCCCACGGCATGGAAGAAAAGCCCGCCTTTGCACAATGAGTATCCTGACGGGCCGGTTTGGGTATAATAGGTTTTCACGGCAGCGGTAATCACGGTTTTGACCAGCATGTCTTTTCCCAGGAGGACGACGGCATCTTTAAGGGTGTCAATTTTAATGGTGCCTGCAAACAGGGCTGAATTGCACAATTTCAGAGTCTGGGCGCTGAGCACCTGATCCTGGGACAATTCTTGGGTAATGTCGGAAAGATTCGCCGTTCCCTGCTGGAACATCCTTAAAATTTTCAAAGCCATCTGGGGGATGGGTTTAAGGGTGTCAATGGTCTGAATTATTTTTTCCATGTCCGGTGGATTGAAAACCCCATCATGGGTGAGGGTCTGCTCCCATGCCGGTTTTATCTGGGTGTTTCCGGTATTCATGTCCAGCTCAAGGGTGCAGGTGAAAAATCCTCCGGTTTCGGATGTAAGAATTTCTATGCCCTGGGTTTTTAAGATGGACCGGGCAATGTCTGCAGACCGCCCCCCGATATCCAGGCCCATGTCCTGCTGGGATATGGGACCCACCAGGGCGCCGCCGGCAATGCAGGCTTTGAGATTGCCCGGGCTACACCCCAGGTCGGTCAACGCTTTGATCAGCATGGGAATACCTGTGGAAGCGTATTTTTCAGGTGTATCTGTGGCAGATTTCCCAGGCGGTGCAGGTAAAAGAATATGGATCATGCCTCCGGCGTTGTTTACCCGATCGTACAGGGCTACCCCAAGACAGGTTCTCAGATAGGCCTGGAAAACCAGGTTGGATTTTTTCATTGCCTTGAATTGACCGGCGGCAACAGGTTCGATTGTTGAATAGCTCATTTATGCTTATGGATTATCCTAAATGTAAATTACCATTAGATATCATTAATTCTCAAAAGGATTCAAGCCTTATTCTTTTAAAAAACAGGGCTTGGACGAGTAAAGGTTTGGGAGGGTGGGGTCGATGACTATGATATGAATATCTACGACTTGAATCCAGGGAAAATACCATGAAAATTTTAGACCATTCCATTCAGCTATCATCATTTCATACCGGAGAAGAAGTAGACCTGTTCTACGAGGAAAAGGAGCAAAAGACCATGACCCGGTCAACCCGGGGGAGGGTGTCTGGCCGGCCAATTCCCTGGGGGGGAGGTCAAAAGCGCCTGCCCCTGGGTGTGGTGGACCGGGTGAGCATTTCCCAACAGACCCGCCAAAAAATTCAGTCCCAATACACCTCAAGTTTGGAATCAACATCCAGGGTGAGTCGTACAGATGGAAGCATGGCTGCGGAGTTTGGGCAAAAAGAGCTGGTGGAACGTCTTGTGGGAGGGGTGATGGAACGGGATGTTGTGGCCAGGCAGCTTAGGCAAGGGGATAGGATCGGACCGGCGAACCCTGTGTCCGGTGGATTTGAATCGGTATCTGTTCATGATTCCGGTCAAACGCTTGTTTCCCTGAATCAAACAAAAATACATTTTGAACAGGAACAAATGGGGTTTTCTTCCCAGGGTCAGGTTCACACCCAAGATGGGCGGATGATTGATTTTTCCCTGGAGATGTCCATGGACCGGGCCTATCTATCCAAAACCCAGGAGCAAACCCTTATCCATACCTGGCAGGAAGAGGTCAGTTTTGTGGATCCTTTGGTGATCAGCCTGGACGGCAGTCTGCCGTCATTGACCGACGAACGGTTTGAATTTGATTTGGACAATGACGGGGATTTGGAATCAATTTCCTTTGTTGCCAAAGGCAGCGGATTTTTAAGTTTTGACCGCAACCATGACGGAAAGATCAATAACGGGTCTGAGCTTTTCGGACCGGGGACGGGAAATGGGTTTAATGAACTGGCCGAATTTGACCAGGACAAAAACGGGTGGATAGATGAAAATGATTCTGTTTTTTCTCAACTTTCCGTGTGGACCCGGGATAAAGATGGCAATGATCAGCTGATCTCTTTAAAGGATGCCGGGATAGGGGCTGTCTATCTGGACAATGCCCAGACAGAGTTTTCCATGACCACCATGGATAACCAGGTAAAAGGAGAGGTGAGGCGATCGGGTGTGTTTTTGTTTGAAAATGGCAATGTAGGCGGGATTCAGCAAATTGATCTTGCCGTTCGGGCCTCCGCGGACACGAATACGGTCTCACCCCATGAACAAGGAGACATGCCGGGAAAGGGTGTGGATCCCGATTTGGGTGTTTTCTTTTCTAAATTAGGCCTGGCAGCGCCTGGGGGGAATGAAAGGGAAACACGCTTAACGGAACTCATGGAAGAGATCAAGGCCCTTCGGGAGGAAATTGCCCAGATTTTAGGCCAGGATACTTCCCGGACCCGTTCATTTCAGGGGATACGCAACCAGGCCATGGCATTTTCAAATGCCCGTATCTATGAGATGATTCACCCGGATCCTCTGGGGCTGAAAACATTTCACTCCTGGCAGGCGTGATTTTATGGTTTGATCAGGATTCCCGGTACAGGGCAAGGACTCCGGAGCGGGCCAGTTTTTTAATTCCAAAGGGTGCCAGTTCTTCTAAAAGCAGATCAATGGCATCCTCGTCTCCGGTGACTTCAAATATATAGTGAAGACTGCCCTGGTCCAGAAGTTTTCCACCAAAATCCCGGATCAGGGTTTTGATGCGTTCCTGGTGTTCTGGATTTGCCTTGACGCAGACCAGGGCCATTTCTCTTTTTACTGCTCTTTCCCCGGTCATATCTCGAAGCTTGATCACATTGACCAGCCGTTTGATTTGTTTCATGCATTGTTCAAGCATCAAGGGACTGGTCAGGGTGGTGATGGTGATTATAGACATTTTAGGGTTGGCCGTTGGGGCGCCGCAGATGGTTTCAATATTGCATCCTCTGCCTGCAAAAAGTCCTGTGATTCTGGCTGTGACCCCGGGTTCATTTTCAACCAGCATGGTCAGGGTGATCTGTTTGTTTTCATGGTATCAGGCTGCTTCTATGTCCAGTTCTGTGATGGTTTTATTCCGGCCATTTTCCTTGGCATAGTACAGGGCATTGTCTGCCCTTTCAATCAATGTGTTCAAGTCTTCACCCTTCTTATACTGGGCCACGCCCAGGGAAATGGTGATAGAGCCTATGGGTTCGCCCGAATTCTTGGTCCGCCACCGCATGTTTTGAAGGCTGTGACGGATCTGTTCGGAAAGGATAAATCCGCCTTTCAGGTTGGTTTCAGGCAACACCAGGATAAATTCTTCCCCCCCCCCGAATCTGGCGGCAATATCCTTGCCTTTAATATGGTCCTTGAGGAGTTTGGCCAGCATTTTTAGAACATTGTCCCCGATAAGATGGCCATGGGTATCGTTGACTTTTTTAAAATGATCAATATCCGTGATAATAAGGGTTAAAGGAGAGTCCTTTTCATGGGATAATTCAATAACAGAATCAACAGCCTCATCAAATCCCCGCCGGTTGAGCAGGCCTGTCAGCATATCGGTTTTGGCAGCCTCTTTAAATCCTTCCAGCTCTTTTTTTAAGGCATCTATTTCACTCATGGTCTCATCCATATCCTGTTTCAGGGCGCTGGAGCCTTTGATGATGGATTTGGTTTCGGACATAATACCCTGGGAAATATTTCTGACATCTTCCATGGAAGCGGTTTTGCCCAAATGGCTGGTATAGGCCTCCAAGCGGTTTCCCTGGTCGTTTAGCCGGTCCCCCGAATTGCCCAGGTGCTTGGTCATTTCATTGAGAATGGACTGGAATTTCTTTGTCTTTTTTTCAGCCAGCAGGGTCTGTTGATCCGCAATATATTTTCTGAACCACTTGAGAATCATATCAAAGGGAATAATAGAATCCTTTTTTTCAAATTCCTCAATATCCTTGTTTAATTGGGGGTTCCGGCCAGAGGCATACTCATACCACAAGGCGTAGGATATGGGATTGTAAGGCTGTTTGTGCTTGGCAATTTGTTTTAAGGCCAGGCGCAGATAATTTCCAGTGGTTTCCAAGGTATCGGGATATATATGATTAAGCATGAGTCAACCTGTTAGTAACGATGATTATTCATTAATTTGTTCCCCAATCAGAGCTTCAAGATCTGTCAGGGTAAAAGGCTTTTTAATAAAGGCCGTGCAGGAATCCTGGATTTGATACACGGCATCGTGAACAATTTCGTCCTCTGCGTATCCGGACATGAAAATGACCTTGATGTCGGGTTTGATTTTCAGGATTTTATTGACCATGGCAGGCCCGTCTCCTCCGGGCATGACAATGTCCGAGATGATCAGGTCAATTTTGTCCTGAGCGCTTGAAAAAAAACTTATGGCATCGTCTGGCGTGGCAGCCTCCACCCCATCATATCCAAGTTCCATGACCATGTCTGCGACAAGGGTTCTGGTATGCTCATTATCGTCTACGATGAGTATGGTTTTCCCTTGTACTGATTTTGCTTTTTGACCGGATTTAAGATCCGGCTGGGAACAAGAAAGCGCCTGTTTTAATCGTTTGTTTTCCGCGGAAAGGGCATTGATTTCATCAATCAGCGCCTGCCTGGATTTGGTATCGTCAGTCATAATAATTAAGGTGTTTACCCCAAGAATTTATAATAAATATTATACTGCATTTGTAATTTCCGACTAATGAATATCCATCTGTTATCAGATTCATATCAAAGAAGCAAACCAAAATTTTATCAATATGTTTAATCATGGGGCGGACAGTCTGTTTTCCAGGCCTGCAAGGTTTTCTACCAGGATGAATTGCCCGGAAGTCAAACGAGATAAAGAGATGATAACTCGTTTATCCCGAATATTTTACGACTTCACGGCCTGGGCCTTGCAGCTAAAGCAAACTCAATTCGTGAAATATGCGGGTTGGGATGCTCTTTGTTTTCCTGATTTTTTAAATTTATCCTAGTCTGCGAAATCACAGAGGGTCTGTCCAAGGTCTGCGAAATCACAGAGGGTCTGTCCAAGGTTTTTTGCTGGACATTGTTTTGATTTTCACCGCCATGGCGGAAAATATTGAAAAAGTCCTGCTTGATGCCCCTCTATTTTACCCGGGAAATCTCCCGATGTTTATGGTATGATGTTAAACTTTGATTATAAAATAACGGGTAAACAGGACCAAATTATGCAGAAAAACGGTAAGGATTATATTGTATTTCCCTTGGATTTTCCCTCAATGGAAGAGGCGATATCCCATGTTCGGATTTTGGACGGCCATGTGGGCATGTTCAAGATCGGTCTGGAACTTTTTATTTCCCAGGGCCACTCGGTTGTGGAAACGATCAGATCATTGACCCGGGCTGAAATTTTTCTGGATCTTAAGCTTCATGATATTTCGGCGACCGTTGGCCGGGCCATGACCCGGGTGGCGGATTTAGGCGTGGATCTTATTACGGTGCATTGTTCCTCTTCAATTGATATGCTTGAATCGGCAGTCAAGGCCGGCGGCGGGAATTTAAAGGTCCTCGGGGTTACTTTGCTCACGGACAATGATGCCTCTGCTGTCAAAGCCGGGGGGTTCAAAGAGGCCTATGTGCAGTCTCCCATGGATCTTGTCATGCTCCGGGCAAAGATGGCCGAGGCAGCCGGGTGTGCCGGCGTGGTCTGTTCCGGCAGGGAAACCACCATGATCAAACAGAGCCTGGGCAAGTCATTTTTGGCCGTGACCCCTGGTATTCGGCCGGATTGGAGTTTATTGGCCCAGGATGATCAAAAACGGATCACCACCCCTGGACAGGCTGTCCTGGCCGGCAGTGATTATCTTGTCATCGGCAGGCCCATCAGGGATGCAAAAGATCCTGTCAAGGCCGCTGAAATGGTGGCCCAGGAAGTTGAGATGGTATTACACTCTTTGTAAAAAAAAGCCCGGGCATTTGTCCGGGCTTTTTCTGATGCGTTGGAGGGATTATTCCTGGTCCAGTCCAAATGCCGCGTGCAGGGTTCTGACTGCAAGTTCTGCATATTTTGACAAGATTACACAGGAAATTCTGATCTCAGAGGTGGAGATTAATCTGATATTAATGTTTTCAGAGGCCAGGGCCTCGAACATAGTGGCAGCCACCCCTGAATGACTCTTCATGCCCAGGCCGATGACCGATACTTTGGCAATTTCCGTGGCGGTTTTGATTTCCCCTGCGCCTATTTTTTTGGCAACAGCTTCGGAGATTTCTTTGGCCCGTTCAAAATCATCATTGGTGACGGTGAAGGTCAGGTCGGTTTCGCCCTGGCTCCGGGTATTCTGGATGATCATGTCCACCATGATTTCCGCCTCGGCCAGGGGGCCGAAGATTTTTGCAGAGACCCCGGGCTGATCCGGAACCCGTTTCAGGGTGATCCTTGCTTCATTCATGTCACAGGTAATGCCTGATACAACCGGACTTTCCATATCAGCGCTTTCATTGATAACCATGGTTCCTTCCTCCTCGTTAAATGATGACCGGACATGTACGGGCACATTGTATTTTTTTGCAAATTCTACGGACCTGATCTGGAGCACCTTTGCTCCGAGAATGGCCATCTCAAGCATTTCTTCGTAGGAAATGGCAGATATCTTTTTGGCATCGGGACAGATTCTGGGATCCGTGGTATAGACGCCGTCCACATCTGTAAATATTTCACAGACATCCGCCTTGACGGAGGCGGCAATGGCAACGGCTGAGGTATCAGATCCTCCCCGGCCCAGGGTGGTAATGTCTCCCTCGTCGTCTGCGCCCTGGAATCCTGCAACCACGACAATCTGCCCTTCATCTAGGGCCATTTTTAATTTTTGGCTGTCAATATCAAGTATCCTTGCCTTTCCGGACATGTGATCCGTGTGGATCCCGGCCTGGAACCCTAAAAAGGATTTGGCTTTGTATCCCCTGGCCTTGAGCATCATGGCCAGGATGGCTGCCGTGGTCTGTTCGCCTGTGGCCAGCAATACATCCAGTTCTCTTTTGTCCGGGGCCGATGATGCCTGGTTGGCCAGGGCAATGAGTTTGTCTGTTACTCCGGCCATGGCAGAGAGTACCACCACCACCTGGTCTCCTTGGTCATGGGCTTTTTGCACCCGGTCAGCCACATGGGAGATCCGTTCGATATCTGCCACTGACGTGCCGCCGTATTTTTGAACCCTTAACGACATAATTTCTCCTGAATATTGGGTATCATTCGTTTATTTATAGAATCAAACTGCTTAACAGATTTGTTCCGTGTTGTCCAGACGGAAAAATGGAAATCACCCGGTTAAAATCCTTGTCAAATTCAAACCGTAATTCAAGATCGAACTTAAACCCTGTTTCTTCTAAGAATACCGGCCACTCCACAGCCAGGACCGCATCCTCTCCTAAAAGGTCTTCAATTCCGAGGTATTCAAGTTCCTCTGCATCTGACAAGCGGTATAGGTCCATGTGTACAAGCCGCTTGGACCGGGCAGGATATTCATTGATGATATTAAAGGTGGGGCTGGTGATATAATACCCCTGATCCACCATGAGGCCCTGGGCCAGTCCCTGGACAAAGCAGGTTTTTCCCGTGCCCAGATCCCCTGTGAGGGCGATGGCAAACCCATTGGTCAGGGTTGACAGGTGGGTACCGATTTTACAGCCCAGATCTGCTGTGGTCTGGGCAGATTCAGAGACCAGGCTGATCATGGTTGCAAGTCCTCTATCGCTGCAGGAATCTCATTGACCATGTCAGATGCCAGAAAGCCCACAGCATGGTTTTCAGCCAAGCGGTCTCCGCACAGGCCATGGACGAAAACCGCAGTGAGCGCGGCAGCCTCGGGGGCCAGGCCCTGCCCCAAAAACCCTGCGATCATGCCGGTGAGCACATCCCCCATGCCCCCTGACGCCATTCCGGGGTTGCCCGTGGGGCAGATAAAACAGGTGCCGTCCGGACAGGCGACCAGGGACTGGGCCCCTTTGAGCACCAGGATAAGATTAAATTTTTTTGAAAAGCCTTGGGCAATGGCCAACCGGTCGGCCTGGATTTCTTGGGCTGTTTTATGGGTCAGCCGCCCCATTTCTCCGGGGTGGGGGGTGAGTATGACCGGCGCTTTTGCGGATCGGAAAATATCGGGATCCCCGGCCAGGCAGTTGAGGCCGTCCGCGTCAATAACCATGGGCAGATGGGATTTTTTTACAAGTTCTTTTAAAAGCGTCCGGGTCTGGGGATCTGTGCCGATTCCAGGCCCAATGGCCAGGACCTGCTTGTCTTTTATCTGGTCCAGAACAGGGCCGGCCGCCTTTGCTGACAGACCGCCTGAGTCTGTCTGGGCAAGCCCCAGGGTCATGGGTTCGATCACCATGGGTTCGATCACATCCATGAGTTTTTCAGGAATCCCCAAGGTCACAAGGCCTGCACCGCTGCGCATGGCAGCATTGGCGCAAAGGGCTGCGGCCCCTGTTTTACCCGGCGACCCTGCCAGGACCATCACATGGCCGAAATTTCCCTTGTGGGAAACAAAGGCTCTTGGGGGCAAAAGGCTGGCCACCTCTTTTATCTCAGGTAAAAAAAGCGTTGGGGTTTCAGCCTTGGCAATGTGGCCGGGAATGCCGATGTCAATGATTTCCAGGTCATTGGTGTGAAAATTGCCCGGATACAGGACCTGGCCTGCCTTGGCAAAGCCAAAGGTGGCCGTGGCATCGGCCTCAATGGCCACCCCGCAGACTTTGCCTGTGTCCGCATGAATGCCCGAGGGAATATCCACGCTGAAAACAGGTTTGCCAGACTGGTTCAGGCAGGTGATCACCTCCTCGAAAAAACCTCGGATATCTGAGTTGAGCCCGGTTCCGAAAATCGCATCCACAAAAAGGTCATGGTCCAATAGATGTTCAAAATACCTGTTAAAGGCCGGCGCATCCGGTATCTCAATGAACTGGGAGTCTGGATGCTGGGCCAGAAGGGTTTCTGCCAGGGCCATATTTGCCTTGGCATCCCCTGTGACCCGGTTCCGGTCGGACAGGAGAAAAAAACTGACGCTTACCCCCATTTCCATGAGGTAGCGGCCTATGACAAATCCATCCCCGCCGTTGTTTCCCCGGCCCGCAACAATGGCCACCCTGTGGTTTTCAATGGGGTCGAAAAGATCTACCAGCATTTCCAGGGCGCCTCTTCCTGTATTTTCCATGAGTACCCGTCCCGGGATGCCAAATTCATGAATGGTCTTTTGGTCCATGGCCTGCATCTGTGCTGCTGTGACAAGGATCATGGCTGAGTTTCCTTTTTTACTTGAACAGGTTATAAAATTCATTGCCCATAGGGCGTTAAAGCCTTTTACCTGAGGTTAAAACTACCATTTGGCATAGTGTTCTTCAACCACTCCGCCTGTGTTTTTTAAGACAAGGGTCTGGCCGGATTTTAAGGTGATTTCTCCTTTGAACCGGCCGCAGGGCTGGATAAATCGGCTGGCCAGAACAATGAAATTGTCATTGGCCTGGCGCATGCCTTCCGGGGTAAACCTCAGCTTTATTTTCGGCTCAGTTGATACGATCTCCCAGGGAGCTGTCGGATTTTTGGGATCATAGGAAAAGTCCACGGCCGATACCGGCTCAGGCTTCCCGTTGATCCACAGGGTATTTTCCAGTCTCCCGTTTTCATACACCCCCTTTGAAAAATTAAACCCAATGGCCTGTGTCTCATTTGTATCCGTTTTATCCCGGGTCTGTCCGGCCCCGCAGGCCCAGTTCCAAAAGGTCTGCCGGGGATAGGCCCCATGGGTCCAGTCAAAAATGGCAAATCCTGTTTCAGGGGATAAAAAATAGTGTTTATCCCCCATCTTGATATGGCCTTTGGCGCTCAACCCGGCAGCCTTGGTGGTAAAGGCGTTTTTACCGCGGCCCATGTCCATGGGGAAATGCATGGGGGCAAACCCTGAGTCGGGCGGGAAAATATCAATATCTGCGGTCAGGTTTTTTTCTTTAAGGTTGACCTTGAGTTTTCGCTGGGGACGGCACCCTGAAATCTCAATGAGGTTTTGACCCCTTTTAAACCAACAGGTGCCGGATTCCGGATTCCGGTCATACCGGACCTGGTTTGTGGGAAGGCCCACCTTTGTATATTCCACCATTTTTTTGGTCTTTCTGTCAAACCCGAAACAGAATCCAGAGGCTGCATATCCGAGGTGGACAACGGCTGCCCCGAAAAAAATATCGTCGGATACAATTCCGGCATAGCACCAGCGTTTTTCTTTGAATGCATTTTTGAATTTTTGGGGCAGGGGCAGGCCAACCAGGCCTGAGGTGTCTTGACGGTTAAAAGGGCCGGACCAGGGGTGAACAAGACTCATGATCTATCCTCCATGACTTGTTGATATCTGAAACAGGAGACCAAATGGTCATTGACCATGCCTGTGGCCTGCATATGAGCGTAGATAATGGTGGAGCCTGTAAATTTAAATCCCCGCTGTTTTAAATCCTTTGAAAAGGCGTCACTCTCTTTTGAGGTGGCAGGAATCTGCTCCATGGCGGTGAATGAATTTATTTTCTGGCAACCATCCACAAATCTCCAGGCATAGGCATCAAAGGATCCGAATTCCTCCTGGATTTTTAAAAAGGTCTGGGCATTGGTCACGGCTGAATTGATTTTAAGCTTGTTTCTGATGATAGAGGGATTTTGGATCAGGGCCTGGATCTTGTCCGGGGTAAACCGGGCCACCTGGTTGGGATCAAAATCGGCAAACGCTTTTTTATAACCGTGGCGTCGTTTTAAAATGGTGAGCCAGGACAAACCGGCCTGTGCCCCTTCCAGAATCAGAAATTCAAAAATTTTTCGATCGTCATGGACAGGGACGCCCCATTCGGTATCATGATAATGAATGTAGTCTTGATCTGTTGTGGCCCAGTCGCAACGCTCCATGGCTTTTCCTTTTAAATTTATGGTTCCGCCCTTTTTTGATCTATACAATAATCTTTGGGGTAATGCCACCATAAAAGCCTGATTCAGGTGAGGTACGGGCTTGACTTGGGGACGGTCTTTAGATAGAGGATAGGAATCAAAAATACCCCCATTATCTGTTTAATATTCAGGAGAGCATATGCTCAAATTTTTTAACCGGGAAAAATTTATCATTTTATTGACCATGCTTTTGCTCAACGTCATTGCCGCCCCCTTTTTTTCCAATACCGGCTATTTTTTCCCTTTCAAAGAGTGGTACGGTCTCCTTGGTGGCCTCGGTGACATTGATGCTTCCCTGTCTGTTTTTTATCTGGCTGGGGTATTTTTATACCCCTAAAGAAAATGTGATTTTGGCATCTTCCGTGCTTCAGGCCTTTTTTATTCTCTATATTGCCCTGATGATTATTTTGTCCATTTTCAAGGCCCCAAAGGTGACAAGGGATGTGATTGCAGCGGCTGTTGTGGTTTATCTGTTTGCCTCCCTGCTTTTTGCCAAGCTCTACATGATTTTAGAGCTTGTCTATCCAGGCTCTTTTTCCATGGACCACAATCTTATTGTGGAATCACCAGGGGTGCTAAAGTATTTCAGCATTGTCACCCTGTCCACCCTGGGGTATGGGGATATTGTTCCCATGTCCAGCCCGGCAAGATCTTTGGTCAGTGTGGAAGCCATTTTTGGACAGATTTATCTTGCCGTCCTTGTTGCCCGGCTTGTGAGCATGCACGGGTCAGCAAGCTCAGGAAAAAAGGGCTGAACTGTTCTGGGAGAAATCTGCCAAAGCCAGGATTCTGAAATTTGAAGGGATTTTGACTTTTCCGGGAAAGATGAATATAGTATCGGGCACAAATCAGGCTGAAAAAGGAGGCGTTGCAGGATAAAAATGAGGTTTTCAGGGATGAGGATCGGGACCGGCACAGATGTCCATGAACTGGTACCCAAAAGGGATCTTGTCATCGGCGGGGTAAAAATAGATTACCCCCTGGGGCTGAAGGGCCATTCAGATGCGGACGTGCTGCTTCACTCCATCTGCGATGCCCTTCTCGGGGCGGCAGGACTCGGGGATATTGGTGAGCATTTCCCGGATACTGACCCGTCCTATAAAGGCATCTCCTCCTCTCGGCTCTTGGCTGCCTGCCTTCAAAAAATTAAGGCCCAAGATTTTAAAATTGTCAACCTGGACTGTACCCTGTTGGCACAGGCCCCGAAAATGGCGCCCCATAAACAGGCCATGACCGATCAAATTGCAAGGATCCTGGAAATGGATACCGATTGCGTGAACATCAAGGCCACCACAACTGAGAATTTAGGCTTTATCGGCAGAAAAGAGGGCATTGCAGCCCAGTCAACCGTGCTGCTGTATAAGGACACTTAAGTATACGGGAAAATTAAAATGAGTTTGAAAATTTACAATACCCTGAGCGGTAAGAAAGAGGAATTTATCCCCATCAATCCCGGGAAGGTCGGCATGTATGTCTGCGGGCCCACGGTTTATGATACCAGTCATATCGGCCATGCACGTTCGGTGGTGGTCTTTGATGTGGTTTACAGATGGCTCAAGCATCTGGCCTATGAGGTGACCTATGTGCGTAATTTTACGGATGTGGATGACAAGATCATAAAAAAAGCCAATGAAACAGGAAACTCCTGCACTGCCATCACTGAAAAGTATATTGATGAATTCCACAATGAAATGGATGAACTCAACGTGCTGCGGCCCACCATTGCACCCAAGGCCACAACCCACATTGATCATATTATCCGGTTTGTCCAGATGCTCATAGACAAGAAAAAAGCCTACCATGTGCCGGGGGGGGATGTTTATTTTTCCATCAGATCCTTTGAAGAGTACGGCAAATTGTCAGGCAGAAATCCTGACGATATGCAGGCCGGGGCCAGGATTGCCGTGGACGAGAAAAAGAAAAACCCCTTGGATTTTACCCTGTGGAAACCGGCCAAGCCAGGTGAGCCCTATTGGGAAAGCCCCTGGGGGAACGGGCGTCCCGGCTGGCATATTGAATGTTCGGCCATGAGCTATGAATATTTAGGAGAGAGCTTTGATATCCACGGCGGGGGCAAGGATTTGATTTTCCCCCACCATGAAAACGAGATTGCCCAGAGCGAGGCCGTGTTCGGGCAGCAGTTTGTCAAATACTGGATTCATAACGGGTTTGTGGATATCAACAATGAGAAAATGTCCAAATCCTTGGGTAATTTCACCATGATCAAGGAGGTGCTTGCCGATTATTCTCCTGAGGTGATCCGCCTGTTTTTACTCTCCAAGCAGTACAGGTCTCCCATTGATTACAGCGAGGAGAGCATGGGTGAAATTTCCACGGGCCTGGACCGGATCTACGCCTTTTTGGAGCGGCTGGAACTTGCAGGCCTGGACACGGGCGGTAACGGCAAAGGGGCGTTGTGGGAGGATTTTACCCGGGCCATGAATGATGATTTTAACTCTGCAAGGGCATTGGCGGCCGTGTTTGAGGCCGTGAAAAAGGGGAACAAGCTTTTGGACGACACCCGAGAAAAACCCGGGGATTCAGACCGGTCCTTGCTTGCTGATGTATATGCGGATATCAGGGCCAGTTCAGATATTCTGGGTATCTTTTTACTGCCGACCCAAAAATATTTTGCCGCCAAAAAGGAAAGGGGCATGGCTGACCAGGATATCGATCTTGCCTATGTTGAGGATCTCATTGCCCAGCGGGCCGCAGCAAGAACGGAGAAAAATTTTGCCAGGGCCGATGAAATAAGAGATGAACTCCAGGAGAGGAACATTGTGCTGGAGGACGGTCCCCAGGGAACGGTATGGCGATTTGAATAAGCGCGTCATCTGAATGGATGAGGATAAAGGGGCTGTAAATTTTATTAAAATTTACAGCCCTTTTGTCTGTTGACCCGAACCCAAAATATTTTATGAAAAGTGTTCGGGCCTTATTCTTTGGTGTTTGATTTCTTTTGTTTCTTTTGTTTGGGCGGCTTGTTCTTTCTGGGCGGGTGCTGCTTGGCCAGTTTGGCCCAGGCATCCCTGAGGGTTACGGTGCGGTTGAATACCGGGGCTGCCGCGGTGCTGTCTTTTTTGTCCAGGCAGAAGTATCCCAGTCGTTCAAATTGGAACACCTGTTCCGGAGCCGCATTTTCAAGGCATTTTTCAAGCTTGCAGTGATCCAGGATTTCCAGGGAGTCAGGATTTAGATTGTCCACAAAATCCTGGCCGTCTGCTTCCGGGTTTTCATCCTTGAACAAGCGGTCATAGAGACGGACTTCTCCGTCCAGGCTGTCATTGGCATTGACCCAGTGGATGGTGCCCTTGACCTTGCGGCCGTCAGGAGAGTTCCCCCCCCGGGTGGCCGGATCATAGGTGCAGATGAGTTCAATCACTTGTCCTGCCTCATTTTTAATCACCTCTTTGCAGGTGATTAAATAGGCGGCCCGAAGCCGCACTTCCCGGCCCGGTCCCAGGCGGAAAAACTTTTTAGGGGGGGCTTCCATGAAATCGTCCTGCTCCACGTAGATCTCCCGGGAAAAGCTCACCTCCCGCTTGCCAAGCTCGGGCTTGAGAGGATGGTTCATGGCTTCCAGGGTTTCGGTTTTGCCCTCAGGATAGTTTTCAATGGTCACCTTGAGGGGGCGGATCACCCCCATCACCCTCAGGGCCGTTTCATTTAAATCGTCCCTGAGGCAGGATTCCAGCAGTCCCATGTCGATTCGGCTATCTTTTTTGGACACCCCGATGATATTGCAGAATTTGCGTATGGATGCCGAGGTATATCCCCTTCTCCGCATCCCTTCCAATGTGGGAAGTCGGGGGTCATCCCATCCTGAGACCTTTTTTTCATCAATGAGCCGCTGGAGTTTACGTTTGCTCAATAGGGTATAGTTGATGTTCATCCGTGCAAACTCAATCTGCTGGGGATGGCAGGCAAGCGAGATATTGTCCAGTATCCAGTCGTAAAGGGGGCGGTGGTCTTCAAACTCCAGGCTGCACAATGAATGGGTGATCCCTTCGAGTGCATCTGAGATGCAATGGGTAAAGTCATACATGGGATAGATGCACCACTTGTCGGCGGTTCTGGGGTGGGTGGCCTTTTTCACTCGGTAGATGATGGGGTCCCTCAGGTTGATGTTGGGAGAGCCCATATCGATTTTTGCCCTGAGGGTGATCTCTCCCTCACTAAATTCTCCGTTTTTCATCCGGTCAAAGAGATCCAGGTTTTCGGCCACGCTTCTGTTCCGAAAAGGGGAATCTTTGCCCGGCCGGGTCAAGGTGCCCCGGTATTCCCTGATCTCTTCGGGGTTGAGGCTGCACACATAGGCTTTGCCCGTTTCAATGAGTTCTATGGCAAACCCGTAAAGCCGGTCAAAATAGTCAGATGCAAAAAAGGGGGTCCCATAGTCAAACCCGAGCCAATTGACCGTCTCTTTAATGGAGTCGATGTAGATCTTTTTTTCCTTGGCAGGATTTGAATCGTCAAATCTCAAATTGCATTTGCCGTCAAACTGGGCCGCCATATTAAAATTCAGACAAATGGATTTGGCATGGCCGATATGGAGGAACCCGTTGGGCTCAGGCGGAAACCGCGTGGCCACCCGGCCCTGGTTTTTATTTGTGCTGACATCTTCCTGGATAATGCTTTCTATAAAATGCCCTTTTTTATTCTCTTCTTCCATCTGTCCCTCATTTTTGAGTATTGATTTAAAAGAAAATTCATATCATATTCGTGAGTATGATTAAAGGGGGCAGATGCTTTGGCCGTGTAAAAAGATTACATTTTAAAACATTTTTCCCTTTGAAGGGGATTGGGGGCTTGTGGTAGTTTACTCCCCAAAGATGATCTTCTGACCCGTCTACTATTTTAGGAATTACGATCATGGATTTTAAGGCAGAAAAAAAGATTCTTCTGGTTGAAGATGACCTGCGGTTGGCCGCCCTGGTCAGCCGGTACCTGAGCAAGCAGGCATATCAGGTTGATGTGGAGCACCGAGGGGATCTGGCTGTTCAGAAGATTATCAAAGAGAATTCGGACCTTGTGATTCTGGATCTCATGCTTCCGGGCAAGGACGGGTTTTCCATCTGCCAAGAGGTCCGGCACCGGTATCAGGGCCCCATCCTTATTTTAACCGCCCGGGAGGGGGATATGGACCAGGTGGTGGGGCTGGAGATCGGGGCAGATGATTATGTGAAAAAACCAGTTGAACCCCGGGTTCTTTTGGCCAGGATCAGGGCATTGTTCCGCCGGGCAGTTCCCCCGTCGGCCCCTCTGGAAGCCACGGAGCTGACCTTTGGTGCATTGGAATTATTTTTTGCCTCCAGAAGGGTGACCCTGGAAGGAAGGGTGGTTGATCTGTCCACCAGCGAGTTTGACCTGCTCTGGCTTCTGGCTTCTGGCCTTCCGGGCCGGTGAGGTCCTGGACAGGGACCTGCTCTACCAGAGTGTCAAAGGCATTGAGTACGACGGTATTGACCGCTCCATTGATGTGGCCGTGTCCAGGCTGAGAAAAAAATTAAAGGACAACCCTGACCAGCCCTGTAAAATCAAAACCGTGTGGGGCAGCGGGTACTTGTTTGTGGCAGATGCCTGGACAATGGATTCTTCCGGATGAAACGAATTTTTATCACCATTTATATTTTGCTTTTGGGCACCCTTTTTACCATTCCCTTAGGGGTGGGGCCCATTGTCAAGGCGCTGTTTAAGGATGAAGTGCTCAAGGCGGAACGGGCGTTTGCAAGGGGGACCTTTTCCCTGCTGGCAGAACGGCTGGGCCGATTAGACCCCGGGAAAAGGCAGGAAGAGCTTGAGGTTCTCCAGAACAGGTTTGGCTATCCTTTAACCCTTTTGACCCTGTCTGAGGTGGACGTGGACAAAGGGGATCAGGCTGATTTTTTAAAGGGGCTGATCGTGGAAATTGATGAGCAAGAGACATTGGTCATGCGTCTGCCGGCCTCAAACTAGGCCATTGCCATGGGAGGGCCCTGGCCGGACCAGAAGCTCCATAAAAAGGCCATGGTGCTTTTTCTTTTATTGTTTGTTCTTTTTTTGACCCTCCCGGCCCTGGCCTGGACATTTTTTCTCAACCGGGATATCAGAAAAATCGAACAGAGTATTGCCCGGTTTATATCCGGAGATCATGGTGCGCGGGCGAAGGTCTCTAAAATATCTTCCATGACTGAAATTGTCCGGGCCTTTAACGCCATGGCCCGGAAGACCCAAAAATTGATAGCCTCGCAAAAGGACCTGGCCAATGCGGTTTCCCACGAGATCCGGACCCCCCTGGCCCGGATTAAATTCAGCCTTGAAATGGCAGGGGAGGAGAATGGAACAACAGGCTATATCAAGGAAATCAACACGGATGTAGAAGAGATCGAATCCCTTGTCAATGAGATGCTCACCTATGCCCGGTTTGAACGGGAACATGAATACTCAGCCGAGCTGTTCAACCATGAAATGGTCTCCTGGCTTGAAAACCTGGTTGATCAGGAGAGAAAAACCGCCCAGACAAAAGAGATTCGCTTTGTGCCTGAAACGGATCATCTCATTGCCCGGTTTGAACCCATTTACCTGGGATGGGCCGTGAGAAATCTTTTACGAAACGGTATCCGGCATTGTCATCATACGGTCTTGCTCTCATTGATTCCCGGCCCTTTTAGAATTAAAATCCATGTGGATGATGATGGTCCCGGTATTCCCCTCAAGGCCCGGGAAAAAATATTCACCCCGTTTTTTCGCATGGATAAAAGCAGGTCCAGGGAATCCGGTGGACATGGCCTGGGCCTGGCCATTGCCCAGCGGATCATCACCTGGCACTGGGGAAGTGTCCGGGTCAAAGATTCACCCCTTGGCGGGGCAAGGTTTACCCTGGTGATTCCCTTTGACAATGGACTTAAAAAGGGTGACTCTATCAGCTAAAAATTTCTTTTGATTTAATTGTCCTTTTTTTTGCAATTTGCAAAAAGAGACATAGACACAAAAGGGCATACAAGGAGAAAAAAATGGACCTGTTTTCAATTTCTGCAAAGGCGGTTTTCCAATCCCCCTCAAAAGCCATGCTGCCCGAGGCCTTGAGTGAAAAGGAACAAACCAGGGTCAGGCGATTCCATGAATCCATTGATCATTATTCTTTTACCCCGTTTCATACCCTTCCCGGTCTGGCTGAAAAATTAGGGGTCAAACAGATCTATGTCAAGGACGAGTCCTTTCGGTTCAAGCTCAACGCCTTTAAAGCCCTGGGCGCTACCTGGGCCCTGGCCAGGATGATTTGCCAGAAACTTAAAACAGATATTGATGAAACAGATTTTTCTTTTTTTAAGCAGGCAGGGGTTAGAGAACAGATCCAGTCCATGGTCTTTGCCACGGCCACAGACGGCAATTACGGCCGGGGGCTTGCCTGGGCCGCACGCCGCCTGGGATGCCGGGCAAGGGTGTTCATGCCGGCAGGAACCGTGCCTGCCCGGGTGGCCCATATTGAAGCTTTAGGAGCTCAAGTGAGGGTGATCGATGTCAACTATGACCAGACCGTGCGCATGGTCGCCCAAGCATCATTGGAAAAGGGGTGGCATCTGGTTCAGGATACGGCCTGGGAGGGATATGAAAAGATCCCCTTATGGGTTGTACAGGGCTATACCACCATGGCGGCAGAGGTTCTGGACCAGATCCAGGGAAACGAACTTGCCCTGCCCACCCATGTTTTTCTCCAGGCAGGGGTCGGGTCCATGGCTGCTGCCGTACTCGGATACTATGCCAATGCCTTAAAGGATCATTGCCCTGCAGCCTATGTGATTGAACCGGACCGGGCCGACTGCATCTACCGCTCTGCAAGGGCCGGGGACGGCAGGCCAAGAGGTGTTTCAGGAGCGCTGGATACCATGATGGCAGGACTTGCCTGCGGAGAACCCAATCCCTTTGCCTGGAATATTTTAAGGGATTTTTCGTCCGGGTTTGTTTCCTGTTCAGACGGGGTGGCTGCCCTGGGAATGAATATCCTGGCACGGCCCGAACCCGGGGATCCTGTTATTATTTCCGGAGAGTCCGGTGCGGTGGGGCCGGGACTCATCCAGGCCCTTATGACAGATCCCGGTCTTGGTCAGATCCGGGAGAATATGGGATTGACCCCTGAAAGTATTTTGCTCTGTTTCAGCACCGAAGGAGATACCGATCCTGTCAATTACCAAAAAATAATTGACCCGGCCGGGGCCCTAAAATAAATCATCCGGAAATGGTGCCGGATCGGCCCCATTTCCGGATGGAAATGAATAAATGTCTTTTTCTTATTTTTTCTTGGAACTCAGTTCAGGAAACTGATGGTAGAAAAATTCATTATTTTTTTCTTCTTTTTTTCCTTCTTCATTTTCCCTGAGCTCAATCCTGCGGATTTTGCCGGAAATGGTTTTGGGCAGTTCGTCTACAAATTCTATGATTCTTGGGATCTTGAATTTGGCCAGCACTTCAATGGTATGCTTGAACAATTCCAAAGCCAGTGCTTTTGAGGGCTCCTGGCCCTGGGCCAGAATGACAAAGGCTTTGACCAGTTGGTGCCGTTTGGGGTCAGGAACGCCCACAACTGCGGTTTCCATGACTGAGGGGTGTTCAATGAGCGCGCTTTCCACCTCAAAAGGTCCCACACGGAAATCAGATGATTTGATGACATCGTCTGAACGGCCGACAAACCACCAGTATCCGTCCTTATCAAAGGTTGCTTTGTCACCTGTGTAATAAAGACCATGGTGGAAAGCCTCAGCTGTTTTGGCTTCATTGTCGATGTACTCCTGGAACAGGCCGATGGCGCGCCAATTGCTCAGGCGAACCACAATGTGGCCGGTGATATCAGGTTCGGTGATTTCTTTGCCCTCGTCATCCGCCAGGATGACATCATACATGTATGAGGGATAGCCAAAGGAGCCCAGGCGCATTTTCTTTTCCATCCAGGGCGGGTTCCCGATCATGGCGGTGGATTCGGTCTGGCCGTAGAAATCCCGGATTTCCGTACCGGTCCCTTCTTTCCATTGTTCAATGACTTCTGGATTTAGAGGCTCGCCCGCACTGATGGAATATTTCATGGCGGAAAGGTCGTATTCTGACAGGTCAAGTCCGACAAAGGCTCGCCATGCCGTGGGCGGAGCGCAAAAGGAGTTGACCTTATACTTGGCTACAGCGCTGATATATTTCTTAATATCCAATGCCGTAAAATTAAACCCTGTGGCCGTAGCCCCCATGTTAAAGGGGGAGAAAAAGCTGGACCAGGCCCATTTTGCCCAGCCCGGAGCACTCAGGTTATGGTGTACATCCCCGGGTTCAAGCCCGATGATCACGGCCGAGGAAAGATGACCCAAGGGGTATGACACGGCAGAATGGCCCACCCGTTTGGGAAGCCCTGTGGTGCCCGAGGTAAAAAAGCAGAACAGGACATCTTCACTGTTGACATCGGCAGCCTCGGCTTCCGGGGCTTCCTGGGCAATATCCCCATAGGAGATCCATCCCTCTTTTTGTCCCAGGACAATTTTGGCCTTGGGGGTGCAGTCGGCTTTTTTCAGGGCATCATCCACCAGGTCTGTCAATCCTTCAAAAGAAACAATCACATCCGGCTCGTACGCCTCAAACCGGAACTGGATCTCTCTTTCCGTCATGGAGGTGGCCGTGGGTACAGAGACAAGGCCGCCCTTGATGCCGGCAAAGGTGGCAAACCATGTTTCCGGGACAATGGGGGTCAGCATGTAGAGGTTGTTGCCTTTCTCCACCCCTTTTTTCCGCAGAAAATTAAGAAGTTTATTCCCGTTTCCAGCCAGTTCTTTATAAGTATACTGGGCTTCGGCATCTGTATCCATATCTGTCCAGATCAAGGCCAGCTGCTCACCGCGTTCCTTGACATGGATTCCCTCGAAGATTTCTGCGGCCCAGTTAAATTTTTCAGGCAGCTCGGATTTGTTCAGCCTGTTGAAAAAAGCCTGTGCTTTGATTTCACGCTGATCCATATCCTGGATCTCATTCAGTGCCATTGCCTCTCTGTAAGTGCTTTCCAACGACATATCCTTCCTCCGATTTAGATGTTTACCCGCTATATTTTATCCTGCCGATCTGCTTTTGTTTTTTATGGGGTGAGGGTCTAAAATAAACTGGCCTGATTTTCAGGGGACCCCATCCGTTGTCCATCCGGGATATAGTGTCATAAAGCTGCGGGTTTTCCACAATCGGTTGAAATCTGATTTTATAGGTAGGTGGCTTTTGTGGTCTTTTATAGGCGAATCCATTCATCCTTTGTAGGTTCTATGACCTACAAGCGGCGATCGCCCCAATGGGGGCACGTCCCAACGCGGATTTATCCATGGGTTTTGGTCTTATTTAAATTTGCGAACCATAATATTTAAAGGGGAGATAAAATTATCCGTGGTGGTTTTGATTCCTGGGGTGGGAAAGGGGCGCTTTTTAACCTTGGGGGCTACCCTGAATTTTTATTTTTGGGGAGAAAGGCAGTTTCCCCTGGGCGGGCATGTTTAAATTCATTTGCCTGGTACAGGCACGGCTGCCCGTACCAGGTCAAAATCAGGCCTTGTTTTATTTATACTCTGGATTTTTTTTCAGGCCCGCAATTTTCAGACGTCCTGTTCCAAAAAACCAGGCCGCCCCCGGGGATAGGAACCGCAGATGTCCCTGTTACGGCATATATTCCCAGTTCGGAGGCTGTAAAGCTGGTATGGCTGCCGTCAAAGCCAAGATCATAGGCCCCATGCTCAGTCCATCCTTCTTCGGACAGAAACCAGATGCTCAGGTCCAGAATATCATCGGCGGAAGGGGGGCTAATATTAGGAATGTTCAGAATTCTGTGTCACGGTTTCGGTTCCCGGATCTGCCTCAGCGCCAGCGGAAGTAAAAGTCAGGTCCGAGAATGGGCCTTCAATCAGCCACGTCGGAGGAGTTGACTTTTGCTGGAGTGGAGTTCCTGGAACCATCTTTTCCATCTGTAAATAAATCCCTATCAAATTCCCAGCTCTTTATCCAGCCGGCCTTCAAAGAAACTTGCCAACTGGGAGATTGTCAGTAACCAATTTTGAATCGGCATTGTCCATTTTTTACTGGCGTTCTGGATCCCCATGTAAAGCAGCTTTAACAGGCTGTCCTGGTTCGGGAATGATCCCTTTGTTTTGGTCAGTTTTCGAAACTGTCGATGCACAGCCTCAATGGTATTTGTGGTGTATATTATCCGTCGAATCTCTTCTGGATATTTAAAGAAATGACTGAGGCGTTCCCAGTTGTTCCGCCAGGATTTTATCACAATCGGGTATTTGTCATTCCATTTATTTTCCAAGATATCCAGTTCTTCTTCGGCCAGATCCTTATTGACCGCTTTATAAACACGTTTTAGATCTGCCATAAATTCCTTTTTATTTTTGGAACCAACGTATTTCAATGAATTTCGGATCTGGTGGACTACGCAGAGTTGAACTTCTGTGTCCGGGAATATGGTCTCAATGGCCTCGGGAAAACCTTTTAGACCATCAACACAGGCAATCAGGATATCTTTTACCCCTCGGTTTGAAAGGTCTGTTAACACCTGCAGCCAGAAGTTCGCACCCTCATTCTCGGATATGTACAGCCCAAGAACCTCTTTGCGGCCCTCGATATTCACCCCAAGAATTGTGTAAACGGCTTTGCTGCCGACCTTTCCGTTTTCTCGTACTTTATAATGTATGGCATCAAGCCATATGATTGGGTACACATTTTCCAACGGCCTGGCCTGCCATTCTTTGACGGTATGGATGATTTTATCGGTAATGGTGCTCAGAGTGGCATTTGAAATCTCAAGTCCATAGATTTCCTGTAAATGGGAAGCCATATCATTATAACTCATGCCCAGGCCGTAAAGGGCTATTATCTTTCTTTCAATTTCATCGCTGAGCGTTGTCTGATGTTTTTTGACGATCTGTGGAGAGAAGGTTCCGGCCCTGTCACGCGGGGTTTCCAGCTCAAATTTACCATCCAGGGATTTAATGGTCTTTTTGCTTTTTCCATTACGGCGGTTGGCAGAAACTTCCTGCCCGAGATGGGACTCCAACTCTCCTTCAAGAGCAGCTTCAGCAAGATTTTTGATTAATGATGTAAGGACGCCGCCCTTACCTGTGAAGGGTTTACCTTCCTGGATGCCTTTAAGGGCTTTTTGAAAATCAAATTCGGTGTTTTCTTCGGTCATGTCAGTTCTCCTTATTTAGCTGAGTATATCAGCTTTCATTCAACTGACACAGAATTTTGAACGCCCTCGTAATATTGGTTGGTTTTGAGCAATACCAGGGTGCAGGCTTCCTGGATCTCGATGCCCGCGGATTTGAGCTGATCGTAAACTTGCGGGTTTTCCGTGTTTGGATTAAAAATCACCCGTCTGGGTTTAAGGTCGATGATTTCCTGGATAATTTTTTCCTGGCGGGCCACCCCCACATACAGGGCTACGGTATCTATGTTTTCAGGTATATCCAAAAGGCAGGTATAAACCGGCTTTCCCTCAATGGTGTCATATTTGGGGGCCACGGGCACAGGGGTGTGGCCGTATTCTTCGAGCATGTTAATGGCCTTGTTTGAGTATCTCTCTTTTAAGGGGCTGGCGCCTACCACAGCAACGGTTTCCATTTTTTCTCCTCCATTCGCATTTCCTATCCCGGCCGTTAATGGTATATTAATAATTCCGGCCTGGTATGGGGCTGGACAATTTTGGCATAAAGTATAAACCGCAAATTGGATTTTGTACAGAGGAGGAAGATGGGATTATTCAACCTGGTATCTGAATTTTCACCCAAGGGAGATCAGCCCGGCGCCATTGAATACCTGGTCAGGGGGGTGAAAGAAAATGAGCCCCACCAGGTGCTTTTAGGGGTCACAGGATCGGGCAAAACTTTTACCATGGCCAATATCATCAACCAGGTGGAAAAGCCCAGTTTGATTATTGCCCCCAATAAAACCCTGGCAGCCCAGCTTTATAACGAATTTAAGATGCTTTTTCCGGATAATTGTGTGGAGTATTTTGTCTCCTATTATGATTATTATCAGCCTGAAGCCTATATCCCCTCAAGCGATACCTATATTCAAAAGGATTCCTCCATTAATGAGCTCATTGACAAGATGCGCCATTCTGCCACACGCTCTGTTCTGGCCAGAAAAGATGTGATCGTGGTGGCCTCGGTCTCCTGTATTTACGGCCTGGGTGCGCCGGAAGATTATCTGGACCTGAGGATCACCCTGGACCGGGATATGGAGATGCCCAGAGAAAAGCTGATTGCCGGGTTTGTTAATATCCAGTATACGAGAAATGATACGGATTTTCACAGGGGCACCTTCAGGGTCCGGGGGGACCGGGTGGAGATCTTTCCGGCCTATGAAGAGGAAAAGGCGGTGCGCATTGATTTTTTCGGGGACACCATTGAGGAGATTTCAGAGATTGATCCTTTGAAAGGCTCGGTTCTGGCCTCTTTTGACCAGATGGTGATTTATCCGGCCTCCCACTATGTAACCAAGAAACAGACCCGGAAAAAGGCGGTTGAAAGGATCATTGCTGAATTAAAAGAACGGCTGGAGTTTTTGCGCAAGGAAAATCAGCTGGTCGAAGCCCAGCGTCTGGAAGAACGGACCCAGTATGATATTGAGATGCTCAACGAGATCGGGTATTGCAACGGGATTGAAAATTATTCCCGGCATCTCACCGGAAGAGCACCGGGAGAACCCCCGCCTACGCTTTTAGATTATATTGATGATGAGTTTTTATTGTTTTTTGACGAGAGCCATATCTCGGTCAGTCAGCTTGGGGCCATGTACAAGGCTGACCGGTCCAGAAAAGAGACTCTGGTAAGGTTCGGGTTCCGCCTGCCCTCTGCCGTGGATAACCGCCCTTTGAAGTTTGAAGAATTTTACGAACGGGTGCCCCAGACCGTTTTTGTTTCAGCCACCCCGGCCGACTATGAGATGGAAAAGGCAGGCCACAGGGTGGCAGAACAGATCGTCCGTCCCACAGGGCTTTTAGATCCTCCCATTGAAATCCGGGATGCAAAGACCCAGGTGGATGATCTCTACGAAGAGATTCTCAAGCGGGTGGAGGCCAAAGAACGGGTTCTGGTCACCACCCTGACCAAGCGCATGGCCGAAGATCTTACTGATTATTATACGGATCTTGGGATCAAGGTTAAGTATCTTCACTCGGACATCGGCACGGTGGAGCGGATCGATATTATCCAGGACCTTCGCCGGGGCCTGTTTGACGTGCTCATCGGCATAAACCTGCTCAGGGAAGGGCTGGACATTCCCGAAGTCTCCCTTGTGGCCATTCTGGATGCGGACAAGGAAGGATTTTTGCGGTCATTTAGATCCTTTATCCAGATTTTCGGCAGGGCCGCCAGGAATGCATTCGGCCGGGTGATCATGTATGCGGAAAAAGAGACCAAATCCATGAAAAAGGCCATATCGGAAACCAACCGCCGCAGAAAGATCCAAAGAGAGTACAACCAGGCCCACAACATCACTCCCGCAAGCATTTCCAAGAAGATCAACCCCTTTGATTATTCCATGTCTGACCGGGATAGTGACCCGGACACGGCCGCTGCGGTCAACGAGGAAATTCAATCCTATGAGGGAGAAGAGCTGGATCTGGAAGATCTTATCAGGGACCTGGAATACAAGATGAATTTGGCAGCCGAAAACCTGGAATTTGAGCAGGCTGCCCTCTACCGGGACAAGATCAAGGAACTCGCCCGGATTAAAACGGATCAGCCATGATTTCCCCTTTGATTGAAGAAAAGTACGGCCAGGCCCCCCACCTTCCCGGGGTCTATCTTATGAAGGATAAAAAGAAAAAGATTCTTTACGTGGGCAAGGCCAAGGATTTAAAAAAGCGGCTCTCCTCTTATTTTGTCAAAAAAGAGCAGACAGAGGCCAAAACCGCAGCCCTGCTGGCCCTGGTCGCAGATTTTGATCTGGTGATCACCCAGTCCGACCATGAGGCCTTTATTCTGGAGGCCAACCTGATCAAGGCCCATGCACCCAAGTACAATGTGCTGTTAAAGGACGGGAAAAATTATCCTTTGCTTCGCATTGACATGAACCAGACCTATCCCTCCATCCAGAAGGTTCGGCAGATCAAAAATGACAAGGCCCTCTACTTTGGGCCGTATTCCTCGGTTAAAAGCGTCAACCAGACCTTAAAACAGATCCAGAAGATTTTTAAACTCAGAAAATGCAAGGATACCCAGTTTAAGAACAGGTCCCGGCCCTGCCTCAACTATCAGATCAAGGCATGTCTCGGGGTCTGCTGCATTGAGGTGGACCCTGAAGAGTACAGGGCATTGGTAAAGGATGCGGTTCTTTTTTTACAGGGCCGGTCCAATGATGTGGCCAAAAAGCTTAAACGGGAAATGGCGGCCCATGCCAAGGCCCAGGCCTTTGAAAAGGCCGCCCAGGTCAGGGATATCCTTTTTGCCATTGAACAGGTGATGGAGCGGCAGGTGGTGGTCTGCCCGGACCAGAAGGACAGGGATGTCATGGGCCTTGCCTGGAAAAGGGGCAAGGCCGTGGTCACGGTGATGCGGGTAAGATCAGGCCTGCTCATTGATACGGCCCATTATCCCCTGGATCTTGGGTTTAAGGAGGCAGACGAGGTGCTGGCCGCATTTATCCCCCAGTATTACAAACAAACCTGTGAGATCCCGGGATTTATCCTTGTGAGCCGTGCTGTTGAGAATCCGGGCAGGATTGAAGATGAACTCTCCTCACTGGCCAGCCATAGGGTCCGCGTTCATCATCCCATCCGGGGGGAAAAACGGCAGCTTACCCGGATGGGAGTTGTCAATGCCCAAAAAGAACTTGAGAAGATCCAGCTCAGGGAAGAAGAGGCCCAGGCTGCCCTGGTGATGCTTAAAAATCTTCTGGGCATGGAAAAACTGCCCGAGCGGATTGAATGTTTTGATAATTCAAACCTCCAGGGCAGGGACCCTGTGGCCGCCATGGTGGTCTTTACCCATGGCCGGCCGGACAAGAATGCCTATCGAAAATATATTATCAAGGATATCCTTCGTCAGGATGACTATGCTTATATGACCCAGGTGCTAACCCGGCGGTTTCTCCGGTCAAAAAACCAGATGGCCCGGCCCGACCTTTTGGTGGTGGACGGGGGCAAGGGGCAGCTTGGCATGGCCATGGCCGTGGTCAAAGACCTGGGCCTTGAAGGGGAATTCTGCCTGGCAGGCCTGGCCAAAAAAGACAAGGCCAAGGGGGAAAAGGCGGACAAGATCTATCTTCCGGGCCGGTCAAACCCCCTGAACACGGCCCAGGCCCTTAAAGCCCTCTTTCTTTTGGAGCAGGTCAGGGATGAGTCCCACAGGTTTGCCATTACCTTCCAGCGCAAGCGCAGGGAAAAAAGAGGGCAGGCCTCTGTTCTGGACGGGCTTCCCGGCATCGGTCCCAAGAAAAAGAAACTGCTTTTAACCCGGTTTAAAGGGGTGAAAAATATTCGACAGCAGACGCCTGAGTCCCTGGCCCGGGTGCCGGGAATTACCCGGGAAATGGCCCAGGAGCTGCTCATCGCCCTTGGAGACTAAATCTATTTTGATTGTTCATGGGCATGCAAATCTTAAAAATTATTATTGGCCCGGTTAAAAAAGATTGGCGATATCTTGAAACTCCTGGTAAATAACAGAGCGGGTGCGGATTGTCCTTATTAAATCAGACCCCTGTTGAAAAAAGAGGCAATATTGCCTTGACCAAGGTATGGCAGACACAATTAATATTTACGGATCACTTGGATCCGGGAGAAGAAACATGAGCGACGAGTTTGAAGACAAAGGGACCCAAGATTTTGAAGAGATGAGTTTTGAACAAATGTTTGAGTCCTACGATAAAAAGGTGAGCCAAGAACTCAAACAGGGGGATATGGTCGAAGGGCAGATCATCTCCATCGGGCGGCAGTCTGTATATATTGATACGGGCACCAAAAGCGACGGGGTGGTGGACAAGATTGAACTGCTGGATGAAAATAATGAATTCCCCTATGCGGTCAATGACCTAATCAAACTCTATGTGGTCTCCTTGAGCGAAAGTGAAGTGATCCTGTCCAAGGCCATTTCCGGTGCCGGCATGGCCAACATGCTTGAAGATGCCTATCGCGGCAGAACCCCGGTTGAAGGCAGGGTGGCAGAAGTCGTCAAAGGGGGATTTGCCCTGGATATCCTGGGAAAAAGGGCCTTTTGCCCGGTGAGCCAGATGGATGTTAAGTATGTGGAAACCCCTGAAGATTATTTGGGCCAGACCCATCATTTTCTCATTACCCGGTTTGAGGAAAACGGCAGGAATATCGTGGTCTCCCGCAGGGAACTGCTCAACGAGCAGATCAGAGAAGAGCGGGCAGCTTTCATGAAAACCATTGACGCAGACGATCTGGTTCAGGGAAAAGTGACCAAGCTGATGTCCTATGGGGCGTTTATGGAATTGGCACCCGGGGTTGAGGGCATGGCCCATATCTCCGAGCTGAGCTGGTCCCGGGTGGAAAAACCCGATGAGGTGGTCCATGTGGATGATCTGATCATGGTCAAGATTTTGAAAATTGAAAACTGGGATTCGGACAACCCTAAAATTTCCCTTTCTGTCAAACAGACCTCGGGCAATCCCTGGGACAATATGGGCACGACATTTAAACCCGGGGACCAGGTCAGCGGGAAAGTGGTCCGCATGGCTTCCTTTGGGGTGTTTGTGGAAATTGCCCCGGGTGTGGACGGGCTGGTGCATATCTCTGAGATGAGCCATGTCAGACGGGTGGTTCGCCCCGAAGACGAGGTCAGCCAGGGCGAGACCGTGCAGGTGGTGGTCAAGGCCATTGACATGGACAGCAAACGGATTTCTTTGAGCATGAAAGATGCGGCAGGAGATCCCTGGACAGGGGCCAGCGCCAAGTATGCCCCCGGAACCGTGGTAGAGGTCACCTTAGAGAAAAAAGAAGGGTTTGGGCTTTTTTTGAATCTGGCACCTGGAATCACTGGGCTGATGCCCATGTCCAGCATCCGCCAGTCCGAACAAGGATCAAAATTTGAATCCCTTAAACCCGGTGATCAGGCACAGGTTCTGGTTCAGGATGTGGATGAGGACAAGCGCCGCATTACTCTGGCTCCCCCGGATCAAAAGGATCCGGATAATTGGAAAGCCTTTGCAGGGGCCCAGAAATCCAAATCCATGGGTACCATGGAAAGCCTGTTCCGGGAAGCCATGGCCAAAAAGAAAAAATAGCGCCCCGGGACAATCGTATTCATCCGGAATTTAGCCCTGGTTTTTATCCAAAGCCGGGGCTTTTTTCTTGACCCAGGCCAGGCCTGCCCTGCCCATGAGATGATACAGGGGCAGGCCAATGGGAAGCAGGCGCTCTGACCAGGGCCTTAAATATGCCAGCCTGGACAATGTCCAGAATAAGGTTGGAAAATTATCTGTCTCAAATAAAAGGTTAGCCCCTTTCCGGTTGATCTTCCAATGTTTTCCTATGGATAAGGCCTCTTTTTTTTGGGCCATGGTCACAATGACCTGAAACGGGCCTTTGGGGTCATAGGGCCGGCCCGGGCTTTTTTGAACTGCCATGACAGCGGCATTGGCCAATTGTTTTCTCCAGGCAGACGGGGTGAACCCCGGTTTTTTTTTGTCAATTTCAAAACAGCTCACCCCTGGGATGAATTTTCGGGTATGATTGCGGGCAACAGGACAGCCTGAAAAGAAGAAAAACGGGATGGGGGCAAGGGCTGCACCAAAAAGCTGGGCTTCGGATATGAGATCGTTTTTGATGGTGATATTTGCGATTCTCGAGGTCAGGGTATGGGGTAAAAACCCCCGGCTGCCTTAAGGGGCGTGCATGCCCAGCATGATCAGTCCCTGGAAATGCCTGACATTGCCCATCCCCGGCACATGCCCCTGGCGATAGCCCTGGGAGAGGGTGGCATTGTCATGGACAAGCCTGGGAATGATATTGTATCCTGTTCTGTGGAAATCCTGGATATGAATTCGGCCCACACCCGAGTTAAACAATGCCTCTACCACGGCGTTGAGATCCAGGGTCATGTCAAGGCAGGCCTGGGGCCAGCCCTTGCCCATAAACCGGGCAGCCTCCCGGGTATGGCAGCCTGAACTGCCCTCAATATCTGCCAGGATGAGAATGGATTCAGGAATCCGTTTCTGGGCGGTTTGGGCTCTGGGCTTTGTTTTGGCCCCCATATCTCTCAATTCAGGTGGTTTCATTTTTTTCCAAGTTGTAATTTTGGACCTCTATAGTCTGGAATAAGAGGAATCCTATGTGCACAGGCCCGTTTAATCAAGGGTTTAATTTATGGGGGGGAATCTATGGGGTTTAATATGGGGATTTAAAAATTTATGTTACCCCGTTTCAAAAAAGCATTCACTCTGATATCTTTGGCTGGACTATAATTTTGAGAACCGGGACAGGACAGGGGGATGGGCTGAAATTTCAACTCCCGGCCATCCTGTGACGGGTCAAGGATGATGCAGTCCAAAAAGGACAGGAAAAATGGAACAAGGAAACATTTTACAAGAAGCGGTTTTTCCATGATCAGATCAGGTTTTTTGGGGAATTCACCCCTTGATCACCGCGGGTTTACCCTTGTGGAGGTGATGGTGGCCATTATGTCTATACCGATTTCATGATGCGCGGGTGTGTTTTGTTGTCCTAAACGGAGATTTGGCAAAGGTATATACCCGGCAGCTTCAGGGGGCTTTTATCATTCCGGGTGACACCGCCTGCATATTGAGCTTTCCAAAGATAAAATGATGGCAATTGCATTGAACAATTTATTATCCCTTTTCAAAAAAGCTTTTAATCTGATATTCTGACCCAAATTCAAGAGTTGAAAATTAATAAACAGGTCTATGCCCAAAAAATTGGGACCCTGAGTCTCGTAACTGTGGAATGGCTTGTCAGTAAAGGAGGGGCACGGTAATGGGACAGGAAACCATCCTTTTTGTGGATGATGAGAAATATTTGGCAGAAGTGGGCAAGGAAATGCTTGAAGATTATGGATATGAGGTGGATACCCTTACCGATCCTCTGGCTGCCCTGGCCTTGTTTGAAAAGGATCCAAACCGGTATGACCTGCTGATTTCCGATTATACCATGCCCGGAATGACCGGAGACCAACTGGTGGCAAAAATTCACGATTTAAGGAAAGATTTGCCTGCAATTCTCTGTACAGGTGTGCGGCTTGCCCCTGAAATTGAAAAAATCAAAGGGGTGTCCAAAATATTGTTAAAACCATTTAACATGGATATGCTCATCCAGATCGTTAAGGATGTGTTGAATGAACCTGGCACCTGATACTCTGGGCGCTTGTGCTGCGGCCTCCCAGATGTTTATAATGGATTTTGACGGTATCCTGCTCACCGATGAAAAGAAAATAGATCCAGGCGACCTTTCCACCCTGGCAAGGCTTAGGGCTGAAAATATTATCAATGTTATTCCAACGGGCCGCAGTTTTTTTTCCTTTCAAAGGGCCCTGGATCAGATGGGCCTTTCCCCGGCCGACCAGGACGTGGATTATCTGATCTTTTCAACCGGTGCCGGGATTCATGACCTGAACCAGGACCGCCTGATTCTTTCCCATGCCATCCAGAGTCAGGAGGTCAGAAAAATCATAACTTATTTTGACGGGCTTGAATTGGACTATATGGTGCACAAGGCCATTCCTGATACCGCTTCTTATTTGTTCAAATCCCATGGAAGTTCCAATCCGGATTTTTTTCACAGAATTCAATTATACCCCTCATTGGGCAGCCCCCTTGAGGAAAAAACAGACCTTTTTGATCATGCCACCCAAGTGCTGGCCATTTTGCCGGAAGGAGCAGCCCGGGAAAGAATTGAAAAATTTCAATCGGATCTGTCCGGGTTCAGCGTTATCCATGCCACCTCTCCTCTGGATCACAAGTCGGCATGGGTGGAGGTCTTTCATAAAAATGTATCCAAAAGCCGGGCCGCCCAGTGGCTTGCCACCCGACTGGGAATCTGTCGAAAAAAGGTGATTCCCGTGGGAAACGACTATAATGATCAAGATCTTCTTGAATGGTCGGGAAGGGGGTTTTTGGTGGATAATGGCCCGGAGAACATGAACAAAAAGTTCCCCTTGGTGGGATCAAATAATCATGGCGGCGTCAGCCAGGCCGCCCGGGATGCCGGTTTTTTGGTTTAGGGGTCCTGAAAGTCTTCTTCGTAAATCCCTTTGATGTCGATGTCCGGATACAGCTTTTTACAGCACTCAGGGCAGATGCCGTGGGAAAAGATCAGATGACTGAAAAATTCTTCCACCTGCTGCCATTTTTTATTCTCTTTTTTGATGCTTTTACAATTGGCGCAGATGGAGATGGCCGGTTTTTTCTTTTCAGGGTCATGCCTGATGAATTTTTGGTGTTTTTGTCGCAGTTCAATGAGTTTGGTGATATCCCTGGCAACGGCAACGGCAACGGCAACGGCAACGGCAACGGCAACGGCAATGGCAATGGCAATGGCAATGGCAATGGCAATGGCAATGGCAATGGCACCGGCGTACTGGTTGTGGTCGTCATACATGGGGCTGCAGGCCAGCTCCACATGGACCAGGGTATTGTCCCTGTGGACCAGTTGGATTTCATAACGGCTGGTCAGACCTTTTTTCCGGACCAGGGTCTCATCAAGGATGGTAGTAAAACTTTTTCGGGTGGATATTTGTGCCAGATTCATGGTGCACAGATCTGCTTTAACATATCCTGTCATCCTGCAAAAGGCGGGGTTGGCAAAGGTCAGGTTCTCCCGGTCATCCACGGTAAACCCCCCTTCTGCAATCTGCTGGGTAATGGTCCTGTACCGGGCCTCACTTTTTTCCAGCCGTTGTCTGTATTTTTTATTCTCCCGGACCAGGTGCCGGGTTTCCAGCACCTTTTCAATCACATGGCGGATATGGGTTTGGTGATATAGTCCTTTGCACCCATCTGAAGCGCCTTGATCACATCGTTTTTTTTCCCGGCCCCGGAGACCACGATCATGGGAATTTCAGGGTTGTGTTGGTGAATGGTGGTCATGACTTCAATCCCGTCTTTTACGGGCATTCTCAGGTCGGTCACCACAATATCAATTGCTTCCCTGAAAAAAAGGTCCAGGCCGATGTCCCCGTTTTCAGCCGCAAACACCCGGTAGCCTTCATCCGTTAGAAAAGAAGAGAGGCTTTCCCTGATTGAGATTTCGTCATCTATGAGTAAAACAGTTTCTTTATGCATGATGATCTAATGCTCGAGCGATGCTAGGTTGATTGATAATTTTTGACTATATCAGATCCCGAATAAATGTCAAAGGGCTTTAATCAGTTGCTGCATGTCCCTGACCGCCGTGTCCATTCCCGTCATTACCGCCTTTGCAATAATACTGTGTCCGATGCTGAATTCGCTGATTTCACTGAGGCCTTTAAAGGCATTGATGGAATTGTAGCAGATGCCGTGTCCTGCGTTGACCGCTAAATTCAGTTTTGTAGCGATCTTGGCGGCATCCACAATCCGTGAAAATTCTTTGCGCTGATCCAGTTCTGTTTGGGCATCGCAAAAGGCCCCTGTGTGAATTTCTATTGAATCGGCATTGATTTTATGGGCTATTTTGATCTGATCCAGATCCGGATCAATAAAGATGCAGACCTTTATGCCGGCATTCTTTAAGGTGGTTACGGCTTCCTGGACGTGGGCTTGGTGGGTAATAAGATCCAGGCCGCCTTCAGTGGTCAGCTCTTCTCTTTTTTCCGGGACTAAAGTGACGGTGTCAGGTTTGATATCCAGGGCAATCCCCAGCATCTGGCTGGTGGCGGCCATTTCCAGTATCAGCCGGGTTTTCACCACCTGGCGCAATATCCTGACATCCCTTTCCTGGATATGGCGCATATCTTCTCGCAAATGGACCACAATGGCGTCCGCTCCTGCGGTTTCTGCAGCCAGAGCCGCTGCCACAGGTTCCGGATATCTCGCCCCCCTGGCCTCTCTTAAGGTTGCCACATGATCAACGTTTACTGCTAACTCTGCCATTATTCATGCCTCCGGTTTATTTGTCTATAATGAGTTTAGTTCTTTGTTTTCTTCAACAATTCGAAGCAGTTCAATACTTTTTTTTTCCATTTTTTGGGCCTGGTTTTCGCCTTGTTCATGGTCAAAGCCTAATAGATGGAGAATACCGTGAATCAAGAGCTGGGACATTCTTTCCTGAACAAGGATGCCTGCGGAGTCTGCCTCCTGCTTTGCCCGGTCCAGGGAAATCACCACATCCCCTAAAAGGCCTGGGGTGATCTCTGAAAACTGGCCTTCCTGCATGGGAAAGGACAATACATTTGTGGGTTTGTCAATTCCCATGAAATTTTTGTTCAACTCCCGAATTTGTTTATCATCCATGATCACCAGGGAAAGTTCATGATCATTACAACCCAAGGCGTTTAAGATCTGTTCGGTCTTTTGACGGATTGGGGGCGTTGGGAGTTTCGCTTCTTGCCGGTTGTCTATCAGTATCTTTAGGTGTCCCATTTTTTTCTTTTTTCTTGTCCTGTGATTTGTCCGTATATTCAATACGGCTGTGGTAAATTGAGGTCAGGATATTATTAAAGCTTTTGGCAATCTGGTGAAGATCTTTGAGGGTCATCTCGCACTCTTCCAACTGGCCGTCGGCAAAAATATCGTTGATCAGCTCCTTGACCCTGCCCTGGATCCTGGCCGGAGTGGGCCGTTCCAATGCCCGGACTGCGGCTTCCACCACGTCTGCAAGCATCACAATCCCGGCTTCCCGGGTCTGGGGTTTGGGACCGGGATACCTGAAATCTTCCTTTTTGACATTTTCATTGCCTGAGTTCAGGCTTTTATTGTAAAAATATTTGATCAAAGAGGTGCCGTGGTGCTGGATAATGCCTTCGATGATTTCATTGCCCAGCTTGTACTTTTTGGCCATTTCAACCCCTTTTTTGACATGCTGGATCAGGATCAGGGCGGACATGGACGGGGAGAGCTTGTCATGCCTGTTTTTCCCGTCTGCCTGGTTCTCGATGAAATACATGGTTTTGTCCAGCTTGCCGATGTCATGGTAATAGGCCATGACCTTGGCCTTGAGGCTGTCTGCATTGATGGCCGAGGCAGCGGCTTCTGACAGGGTGGCCACAATCACGCTGTGGTTATAGGTGCCCGGGGCCTCGATCATCAGTTTTTTGATCAACGGCTGGTCCAGGTTGGAAAACTCCAAAAGCTTGGCTGCCGTGGTGTAGTTGAACAGGACCTCGATCAAAGGGGAAAACCCCACCGTGAGTATGGCTGCTCCCACACCGCCGCAGACCGCCAGAATCACCTGCTTGGTCAAAAGCATGGGGTCCAGCTGGGCCTGGGTGAAAAACCCCAGGGCAATGGCCAGGCTGGCATTGAATAGGGCCAGCTTGAATCCGGCCACAATGAAATGGCGGCGTTCGTCTCTCTCTTTTATCCAATATGCGGCTGTAATGGAGCTTAAAAAAAAGAAAATAAAGACCTGGAAACTATTGCCAAAGGAAAGGCTGGACAGAATGGAGAGGACAAGGGTGAAAAACAGGGCAATATCAAACCCGAGGAATAGGCAGGTGATCATGGCTGCTGCCGGAATGGGCACGGCCATGTAAACGGCTCTTGATGCAAGGGCTTTGGGCATTTCTGGATTGGCTGAATGGGCCAGGTAAACCGCAAGTTCCGCAAACCCGAGATAAAGGGCCAGGCCCATGGCCAAAAAAATCATATGCTTGTTCATATCCGGTTTCAGCTTGGGATGATCTTTGAGAAAAAGATAATAAACGACCAGGATGAGAATGCAGGTCAGCATGACCAGGCCGCTCATGGACATGTAGATGTCTTTTTCAACCACCTGCTCATTCAGGGCATTCAATTTGATGCGCTTGAGTTTGTCAACCCGTTCTCCTTCCCGGATGATCATTTCTCCTGCCTTGATCTGGTAAAGGGTGGGGTTGATATTGGCCTGGGCCTGCTGAATTCGTTTTTCAGTCTCATTCTTGTTCAGGGTGATATTCGGGCGGAGCAAGCGCTGACTGATGTCCACGATAAGATTGGAAAGGCTGTAGTTCACCTCTTTTAACAGAGGCTGGCCAATGATTCTCACCATGGTTTTGGCCTGGTCAGGCCCGTAAAAGGCCTTGAGGTTTACCACCATGCGTTCTTGGCCCGACTGAATGGTTCTCAGGGAGATTCCCTTGCCTTCCTCTGCCAGAAGAATTTCCTTGTTAGCCACAATTCCGTTGGCCAGAATTTTGCCCACAATGGTGATGAAATATTGGCTTATTTTTTTTGAAAATCTTTGTTTAAAAAGTACCTGGTAAGCGCCTTTTGAGATTTCAATGCCCAGACGTTTTTCAAATTCAGGTTTCGCAGCCATGGCCATGGCAAATGTCGGCTCAGGCGGAGTGGTGACCTGGGCATCTGCAGACGGGGTCGGCAGAATAAAAATGGTGCGCCCCAGTTCCATGGCAGATTCAATATTGGCGCTGATGTCCGCAAGAAGCCTGTCGTCAAGGTCGTATACGGTCCGGATGGTTTCTTTGACCTGGTTTTTTTTGGCCTGGTTGATTTCTTTATCTTCGATGAAAAAATCTTTGGGCGCCTTAATGTCTCTGTTGACCACATCCCCGATTCTGTATGCGTAGGAGACCATATTTTGGTCAAAGGTCTGGGCGAGGGTAAACAATACCAGGATAAGAATGAGCATACCCCAGAGCAGGTAAGGGGAGGACAATAAAAATTGTCCGGTCTGTTTTATCCAGCTTTCGCTAGTTGTTTTTTTCATATGCATTTATGATGTCGGACACCAGCCGATGCCTCACCACATCTTCCTTGGAAAATTGTATAAATCCAATTCCTTTAATCCGGGTCAGGATCTTATTTGCCTCAACCAGTCCGGACCGTTTTCCGCCCGGCAGGTCAATCTGGGTGATATCTCCGGTCACAATGGCCTTGGATCCGTATCCGATCCGGGTCAAAAACATTTTCATCTGTTCCGAGGTGGTGTTCTGGGCCTCGTCCAGAATGATAAAGGCATTGTTCAAGGTCCGTCCCCGCATGAATGCAATGGGAGCAATTTCAATCAGCTCTTGTTCAATATAGGCCCTGGCTTTCTCAAAATCAAGCATATCATAAAGCGCGTCATACAGGGGCCGCAGATAGGGGTTGATTTTTTCAGCCAGATCGCCTGGCAGAAAGCCTAAAGCTTCCCCTGCTTCAACCGCCGGCCGGGTGAGTATGATTTTTTCGACATCCCCCCGGGTAAAGGCCGCCACAGCCATGGCCATGGCAAGGTAGGTCTTGCCAGTGCCTGCAGGGCCGATGGAAAAAAGAACATCATTGGTTTTAACGGCATTTGCATAGGCATGCTGGGCCGGATTTCTCGGGGTGATGGACCGGTTTTTTGCCGTGACCAAAATGGTGTTTGAGAAAAGCTCTTTTAACGGGGTCTCAGGATTTCTAACCATGGTGGAGATGGCAGCGTCCAGAACCGGAGGGGTGAGAGAAAACTTGTCCTCCAAAAGTCCGTAAAGCTGAATCAATAATGATTCGGCGGCATCGGCATTGGCCGGTGTCCCTGAAATTGAGACCTGGCTGCCCCGTGAATTGATTTGAACCTTAAATGAACTGGCAATTTTTTCCAGGTGGGTGTTGCGGGATCCAAAGAGCTTCTGGGCCAAGGTTATGTTTTGAAACTCGACATTTTTCATGGGCTATAGGGTGCATTTTATTTGCTTAAAGGTCAATAAAAATCTTGACGGGAATCAAGGCCTGCTGGTATCTGTTTATCCTTCGGAACCATATTAAAATGAAGGGAAAATATGAACTTTTTTGATCTTGGCGTTGCCGTTATTGTGGGATTTTGCCTGATCCGGGGCGGATTCAGGGGATTGATCGGAGAAGTGTCGGGTATTATCGGTGTCATGGCCGGTTTTTACGGGGCCAACACCTATTATCTGCAGCTTGTTCCCTATGTTGAGCCATGGGGGTGGTCTGCTGATGCCCAGGAACTTTTTTGTTTTTTTGCACTTTTCTGCCTGATCCTGATTCTGGTTGGTCTGTTGTCTTTTTTGATACGAAAATTGCTCCGGCTGGTCTTTCTCGGCTGGGTGGACAGGGTTTTCGGCGTTGTTTTTGGTACGGCAAAGGGAATATTAATCGTGACCATCCTCTTTATCATGGCCACGGCCTTTGCTTCGGGCACCCATGACCGGTTTAAAGATTCAAAAACAGCGCCATATCTTGCCCAGGTGGCTGATACCCTGACCCTGTTTGTTTCTCAAAATATGAAAACAGATTTTTATCAGCATCTGGAAGGGTTGAAAAAAGAGTGGAAACTATAGTCCCGCTGCTGGATATTATCCGGCGGCTCAGGGGAAAAGACGGGTGTGAATGGGATCAGAAGCAGACCCCGCTGACCATGTGGAAATGCCTGGCCGAAGAAACATATGAGCTGGAAGAGGCCATTGTCAATCAAGACCTTGAAAATATAATTGAAGAATTGGGAGATGTCCTGTTCCAGGTCTTGTTTATCCTTGAAATTTATACCCGGAACAAAGACTTTCGTTTTTCTGAGGTGATTGACGGGGTGGCCCAAAAAATGATCCGCCGGCATCCCCATGTATACGGAGATTCAGATATTGACTCGGAAGAAGCCCTTAACAGGCAATGGGAAAAGATAAAGTGCCAGGAAAAAAAGCAGGCGGGAAAGGGGGGGCGCCCGTCTGCCCTGGATGGTGTTCCCAAGGGAATGCCAGGACTTCTCAGGGCCTTGATGGTCTCCAAGTCAGCGGTTAAGGCCGGATTTGAATGGGAAAATATTGACCAGATTTTGGAAACGGCAAAATCTGAAATTTCAGAGTTTGAGGCTGCCCTTGAAAAAGGGGACAAAGATGAGTCTATGATGGAATTCGGTGATATTCTTTTTTCCCTGGTCAATGTGGCCAGGTTTGCCGGATTTCACCCGGAAACGGCGCTGTACAGATCAACATCCAAATTTGAAGGCCGGTTCAGAACCATGGAAGCCGCCCTTAAAAAAGAGCGGCAGGATTTGAAAAAGATGAGCTTGGATCAAAAGGAGGCACACTGGCAACGGGCCAAGCAGGCCTATGACAGATAATCCCCCCTCTGGAATTTAAGGTATTCGGTTTTGGCTGCCACAACAGTTTGGGTGGCAATGTTCTTTAACTGGCTGTCTTCATCCCCTAAAAATCGGGTTTCTTCAAGAAGAGCGGTTGCATCGGCATTGATTTCTTCCAGTACAGGCTCAATGTGTTTCAATGACACTTGAGGATTTTCAAGCTGGCTTACGTAATTATCAAGCATGCCGATCAGCTTGTCTGTCTTTCCTGTGACAATGGATGAAGGGGCCTCCAATTCAAATCCGGGTGATGAGATTTCCCCTAATCCCATTGCCTTTGTATCCCCTTCAGATGCGTCTGTTTTTTCAAGTGCAGAGCTGAGAAGGGAATCAAACCCCGTAGAACGTTCTCCAGCCTTTGGCTTTGCCTGGGTCTGGGTTCCCGTGGACTGCGCCATCTCATTAATCTGGTTGATATTTGCCATATTGGGCTCCTTTCAGTATTGGAGATATAAAAAGCAAAACCCATGCCAGTTTTTTAGGGCTATCGGTAAAAATATTAAAGTCGCTTAAATATCAATGGGTTGAAGGGGCAATGCTTTGTGCGGCATGCTGGGATACAGGGAGAGGGGGGAGATAAACTGGGAAAAAATTGCAGTCTATCCCAGTTCATCCATGATGGATCCGATCATTTTTTCCGCTACCTGTTCAGCATTTACCGCGTATTGGTTGGACTGAACCTGCTGTTTGAGATCTTCAACCAGTTTTTCCCTGTTTTCAGGTTCGGTTTCAGCGGCAAGTGAAATTTTCTGCAATTCCCGGGTGGTGGATGATAAATTTATTTTATCCACTCCTGAAGAGTGCTCAGGTTGTCCGGAAGGCCGTTCCAGAGATTCTTTTCCCTCTTGTTTAAGAGAGTTGGTGTAGTTTTGGCTAATATAGTTTGAATTTGTAATTTTCATGATGATTGACTCCTTAGGATTCCATATTTGTGTTAGCTACCTGGCGGGCCAGTTCTGTCATTCGTTCCACAACAAACCTGGAATCTTCTACAGATAAGGTTTGGGTAACCTTATTATTACTTTCATCGACCGTGGTGTAGGTGAATTGATTTTTACCCTTGGTAAAATCAATTTTTTTTGCCCAGTTCTTTTTCAATCTGGTCGGTAATCTGTTCTTCGTTTTTTTCTTTTGGTCCTTCGTTAATGATACGGTCAACAATGTTGGAGGCAACTTTATCAATAATCGCCTGGCGCTTCCCTTCCGAGGATATGTTTACATTGTCAGCAGATACCTTTGCCGCACCAAATTTGTTCTTGGCCAGTAGTTTTCCCTGGCTGAACTGTCTGGAATAGACCTTGAGCACATTCTGTATTTGATATGAAGGTATCTGCATTATATTTTCTCCTTAACCACAGTATCGGATAAGGGGAATCAAAACTTTAATATTTTTTTTAATCATCAAAATCGCCTTCAGGCCCTTTGTCTGAAACGATTTTAGAGGCTCTGTCCTTAATTTTTTCCCGGGTCCACTCATCTTTATTTTCAATTTTTTTGGCTTTAAAACCCGGGAAATGAGACTGGGTTTCCAGAATTTGCTGTTTTACCTGGTCTGCCGTGTCCTGGGCGTTGAATACGTCGGTGAGCAGAGTGAATACAAAATTTTCCACCCCTTTGATCATCTGCTCCCTGACCGTGGCGGGCTGGGCAAGTAAATGGCTTTCAAAGGGCAGGTTCAGCTTTTTGAAATTTCCGCCCTCCCAGCTGTTATTCTGGGCATAGGCGCATAATTTTTCCCAGTTTTCCCGGGTAATGCCTTTGTTGGATTCTTTGATGAAATTTCCATCATTGTCCATGATGGCATTTCCAAAATCATTGACCTTTACTCCCCAGGAAACCATCTGCAGGGCAGTGGCGACATTGGCTTTGGTGGTTCTGGTTTTTGCGGCAATCTGCCGAAGCTTGTCTGAATTGTTTCCTGAGGTGCCGTGCTGGGCACCTGAAACCCCGTAGGGTGCCAAGGCATCATGGATCTGAGTGGTCAGTTCCACGTTGATGCCTGTACCGCTTTGTTCAATGCCGTGGGTGGTGCCGTTGTTCAGGGCAATCCAGTCCGGAAAAATGCCGTGGGCATTGAGCCCCTGGATGAGAAACAGGGCCTCTTCGTCTGTGGATAACCCGTCTTTGCCTTTGATTTCACCGACTTCTGTTTCAAGACCGGCCCATTCCGGCACAAAGGGATAGAGTTCAAGATTGGCCAAAAGGTTCTGATCGTCGGGCATGTGTGAGGCATCAATGGCAATTGAGGTAATACCGGCATCAAACAGGGAAAGGATCTCTGTTTTTGCAGGTTCGATATCTTCATTGCACTTGATTCCGAAATGGTCAGCATGGATGGCCACGGGAATGGTAATTCCCATCTCATTCATATAGGCATCGGTCTGTCTTGCAATATTCCAAAGACTTGTGGGGCAATAGGCATTGGTGCCGCCTTCGGATCTGGCAATTTCAATGATCACCGCGGCATTTGCCCTTTGGGCCGCAGCAAGGGTGCCCCGGATGACAAATGAACTTCTGCCGTTGGCGGCAATGGTCATGCAGTTACCCTTGGCCAGCATTGCCTGATCAATATATTTGCCGCTGACAATTAATGCTTTTGAATTGGGAAAGCACTTCTTGATGTTGGGCGGTCTGCCGTAATCGAGTAAGCTCTGGAATTCTTGGGTATATATGTTGTTCATGGTAAAATTTCCTCCCAGTATTCGTCACACCTTAATATTATAAGAACAATTCTCTTTTTTTGTCATGAAACCACCCTAAAATCAAGCCTTATCAGGGAATGAATAGTTATTCATATCTAATTTTTAGAGATTTAAATATTGGGAGTTCAAGTCATTTAAACAGGGCGAGTTATAACTATCTATAAAAATTAGCTAATTTGCAACTTATTCTTTTTTGTTAAAAAAATACAGGCTTGACTTTTGTTTTAATCTATTGTTAGATTGATGAATCGTTATTCATTTGACCGGGAAAGGGGCCAAAGAATTTGCAAAAGAATAAATCTGAAAAATATCATAAAATTTTAAACAGTGCAGGGGCGGTGTTTGCCGAGTTCGGCTTTTACAAAGCCACCATCTCCCAAATCGCAGCCAAGGCCGGTGTGGCAGACGGCACCCTCTACCTTTATTTTAAGAATAAAGATGATATCCTGTATCAGTTCATCTCCTTTAAAACAGAGTCTGTTTTTCAAAAAATGAACTCCGCCGTTGCCAAGGGGACCAATGCGGAAACCAAGCTTCGCAATCTGATCCGGTGTCACCTTGAGGAATTCCAGAACGACAAGAATATGGTGATTATTTTTCAGTCAGAGGTCAGGTATCTGCGGGATATTGAATCCCAGATCAAGGATATCTCAAAGATGTATCTGGATCTTTTGTCTGATATTATCGAGCAGGGTCAGATCGACGGAACCATGCGTCAGGACCTTTTTGTGGGCCTGGTCAAGCGGTTCATTCTCGGGGCTGTGGAAGGGGTGATATCCACCTGGGTATCTGCCCATGGCAGGTATGACCTGGTATCCATGGCAGATCCGCTTGTGGATCTTTATCTGACCGGGGTGAGAGGTAAATAAACCCCATATAGTATATAAATGGTAAAAATTTGCTGAACAGGGTTTTTTGCTTGACGCCAAAGGTCATGTTTACTAAAGCTCAATGAGCCTGAATTCATTATATTAAAAATAACGGGAGGTAAGTCAGTATGTCTTCAATTATTGGTCCGGCAAGTTATCAGTTGTTCGGGTTTTTTCCAATGGTGATTCTCTCTTTTATTGTGCCCATTGCCGGTATTGGCCTGTTTACCTATATCATGGCACGGAGGATCGCCCCTCTGGTAAGGGCCAACCCGGACAACCGGTTTGACCGGATTCCGGAGCGCATTAAAAATTTGGCCATTGTCTGGCTGGGGCAGGTCCGTCAGCCCCGGTATATGCTGGCAGGAGTGTTGCATATTGTTATTTTTGCAGGTTTTTTGATCCTTTCCATTCGATCTTCAAGCCTTGTGATTATCGGAATATCCGACGGATTTGTTCTTCCCGGGTTTGACGGGGGGATCGGCGCTGTATACAATTTTTTCAAGGATTATGCAGCAACAGCCGTACTCATCGCCTGTATCATAGCGGCCATTCGGCGTGGGATTTATAAGCCGGCCCGGTATAGCGTTCCTGAAAAATACGGACATGATCATACGGCTGAAGCCGTATTCGTTCTGGGCATCATTTCAACTCTGATGATTTCAGAAAGCCTGTTTGAAGCCTCTGAGATGGCCTATGTCTTCCAGGTCACGGGAGAGTCTCATTTTGTAGCGCCCCTGTCCCTGGTCTGGATATTCAAGGCCATGCTTTCTTCTGCCTCTTTAGAGGTGTTGCAGGGTCTTCATATTTTCATGTATTATGTGCATGATCTGGCCTTTTTCTTTTTTCTCTGTTTTTTGCCCATGGGCAAGCATTTTCACGTGATCATCTCCATTTTCAACGTATTTTTCATGCGGGTGAGCAAGGGAAATATCAAACCTGTGATGCACGGGATAAAAGATGAGGAACTGGACGAACTTGAATCTTTTGGTGTTAAGACTCTTGAAGATTTTACCTGGAAGCATATGCTGGATTTTTATTCCTGTGCCGATTGCGGCAGGTGTTCTGACCAATGTCCGGCCAATGCCGTGGGCAGACCTCTTTCCCCCAGGTTTATCACCATCAAGGCCCGGGATTTGATGTTTAAGAATTATCCCATGTCAGGGGAAATCTACAAGTCCAAGATGCTGGTGGAAGATATCTATACAGAGGACGAAATCTGGTCCTGCACCACCTGTGGCGCCTGTGAACAGGAATGTCCTTTGGGCATTGAATATATTGATAAAATCGTTGACCTTCGCCGGGGCATGGTGGATGAGGGTATGGTTCCCCAGTCATTGCAAAAGCCCCTCAAAGCCCTTGAAAAAAGAGGCAATCCCTACGGTAAGATGGAAAAGAAACGGGCGGACTGGGCCAAGGATAAAGAGTTCAAGGCTGCGCATACGATCAAGGATTTGTCCAAGGAAAGTGCTGACACCCTTTACTTTGTAGACAGTATCACTTCCTATGATGATAATATCCAGGAGATTGCAAGACGGACCTCTGTTATTCTTGAAAAGGCAGGGGTTGATTTCGGTATCCTTGGCAAGGCTGAAAAGGACAGCGGCAACGAGGTTATTCGGTTTGGCGAGGAAATGCTCTACCAGGATCTTAAAGAACAGAACACCGAAGCCATTCTGGAATCCGGGGTCAAAGAGATTGTGACCGCCGATCCCCATGCCTACAATGCATTGAAAAATGATTATACAGGCCTGCCTCCGGTGCGTCATATTTCCGAAGTGGTTGCTGAAAAAATTAATACCGGTGCTTTGACCATGAAGCCCTGCAAGGATCCGAGCCAGGTTTATGTTTACCATGATCCGTGTTACCTGGGCCGCCATAACGGCCTGTATGAAGATCCTCGAGATGCTCTGGATGCCATTGACGGGCTGACACGGGTGGAACTTGAAAAGAGCCGGGACCGGTCATTCTGTTGCGGCGGCGGCGGGCTCATGCTCTTTTACGAGCCTGAAGAAGAAACCCGCATGGGGGTTTTAAGGGTGAATATGGCTGCTGAAGCCGGTGCCACGGTTATTGTGACCGCCTGTCCTTTCTGCCTGGTCAATATCCAGGATGCCATCAAGGTGGCAGGCAAGGAAGGTGAAATGGAAGCCATGGACTTTACCGAACTCATTGAGCAGCATTTAGCATAAGCAATACTTTATTGTGTACGCCTGCCGGAGACCCGGCAGGCCATAACCCCAAGTTTTAAGGAGGCGATGATGGAAATTTTGGTATGCGTCAAACGCGTTCCAGATACTGCTGAGAATGAATTTGAACTCAATTCCGACGGAAACGATCTGGACCGTGACGATCTGGTTTATTCTGTGAATGAGTGGGACAACTATGCGGTTGAAGAAGCCATTCAGATCGTGGACAACGTGGGCGGCAGCGTCACCGTGGTCACCGTGGGCGATGATGAAGCAGAAGAGGTTTTGAGACGTGAGATGGCCATGGGCGCCAACAATGGTGTCCTCCTGTCCGACGACGCCTTTGAAGGTTCTGACGGCAAAGGGATTGCCGCCATTCTCAAGGCTGAAATCGAAAAGGGCAGCTATGATCTTATCCTTACCGGTGCCCAGGCTGACGAGGGTGCAGGTCAGGTCGGCGGCATGGTTGCGGCCATGCTGGACTACCCCTATGCCTCTCTGGTCAACAAGATTGAGGTGGACGGCGACGCCAAGATCTGTGTGGGTCGTGAAATTGAAGGCGGCAACCAGGAAATGAATGAAATTGAGCTTCCCTGTGTGCTTTCCATTCAGACCGGTATTAATGAGCCCCGTTATGTGGGGATCCGCGGTATCCGTAAGGTGGCCAAGGTTGAAATTCCTGTGAAAAGCGCAGGAGATCTGGGTGTGGATGCTTCCGTTATTGGCGAAGACGGCGCCAAAACCCGGAGGGTGGATTATTTTGTACCTGACATGGGTGATGGTGCTGAAATGCTTGAAGGTTCCACCGAAGAGATTATTGAAAAATTGATTGAGAAGCTCAAAGCCAAAGGAGGACTCTAATCATGACTCAGATTTTTGCGTATATCCCTTTTAGTAACGGTGCTGCAGCAGATGTGGCATTAGAGTTCCTGGATGCGGCTAAAAAAATTGACGACGCAGCTTCTGTTACTGCCGTTGTTACAGGTTCCGGTGCAGATCTGGATACCGTGGCCAATGAAATGGCCAAAATTTATGCCCAAGTGATCAAGGTTGATGATGCAGCCCTGGCCTATCCCAATTCAGAAGTCGTGAGAAAAGCCCTGGTCAACATTGTTCCGGCCGATGCCGTTGTTCTGGTTGGACATGATACATTTGGCATGGATTTGGCTCCGGGCCTTTCCATTAAGCTTGACTCTGCCTATGCAGCAGACGTGGTTGATTTTGAAGGCCAGGACGGTTCTGCCCTTAAAATTGTCCGCCAGGAACTGGGGGGAGCTGTTTCCACCCATGTGACCTGCGATATTTCAGCAGGGGCTGTGATTACCATCCGTCCGGGCGCCTTTGCTCCGGTTGACGGCGGTGATGCAGGCGGCAATGTGACTGCAGGCGATGGTGGCGATCTTTCAGCCAAAAGAGCCTTTTTGGAAGTGGTTGAAGCTGAAGTGGGTGATGTGGATATCACCAAATCAGACGTATTGGTCTCCATCGGCCGCGGTATTGAAGATGAGGACAACATTGAAGTGGCCCAGGAACTGGCCGACGCCATGAGCGCAGTGGTTTCCTGCTCCAGACCCATTGTTGATGCCAAATGGCTTGAAAAATCACGCCAGGTCGGCACCTCCGGCCAGACCGTTAAACCCAAGGTTTATATGGCCATGGGTATTTCCGGCTCCTTCCAGCACATGGGCGGGGTAAAGGGCAATCCCTTTATCGTGGCAGTAAACAAAAACCCCAAAGCCCCTATTTTCCAGGTGGCTGATGTGGGTATTGTTGAAGATATTCTTGATTTCATGCCTGAACTCCAGGAAGCCATTGAAGACTTATAGGTTTCGCCTCTCATAAGGCTGAGCCTTAGTTTGAGATTTTTAAAGGCCCTGCATTTTTTTGCAGGGCCTTTTTGTTTTCAGGACCCGGCCGGTGAACGGGCGGGTGGTTTTAGCTAAACCGCCCCCGGTCGTCCTGACCGGGAACGCCGCGGACGGACAGCCGTCTTTGCCATCCTGGCACCCGGCAGTCCTCACGCCGCAAAAACCATCCCCCCCGCACCCCAGCCTGGATGCCCAGGCATATTAGAGGATATGGCAGAATGGAATATCCGGTTTTTTCCTTTTATCTTTCCCCTTGTAATTTCACTCAGGGTAGGGCTATTGTTTAATGGTGGTGACTGAACGCAGTTTAAATAAGCGTTTATGGTTTTAATTAAAGTTGGTTTTTTGTTCGGTTGATTTGATTCCCCAATTTTTATTATTTGGGCAAATCAATCATGTTGATTAAGGACGATGTGAGAAGGAATAATATGCCAATTACATTTATAGAAGCTGTTGCAATTTCAACCATATCTGGGGTGTTTGGCGGGATGATTGGTCCAATTGTTAGTAATATGCTCACTTCTAAGTGGTGGAAATTTACTAAGAATCATGAACTGAAGTATCAATCATTCCAATCCGCTTTGCAAGCAATTGGGAAGATGGAAGCTGATATATTAGATGTAGCACTTCAAAACCAGAAAGAATCTTATGAAGGAATTGCGCCTATTATAAATTTTCGTTCAGAAACGCGTCAATGCATTGAAAATTCAAAAGGTCTTATTCATACGTGGTTTTCAGCTGAAGTTTATAACGCGTTTGAAGGAATATTGCACACAAATTTATCATTTCATAATATTCCAAACGAAGCTCATGAGAAAGCAAAATTAGACTTCATTATAAAGGCAGCTATAGAAGTTAAAATATAAATAACATAACGCACATAATAGAGATTTTCGTTAATAAAAAAAATGTTTGATCTGTAGATTCAAGTAGTCTGTAATGCCATGTGCAGTCATTCTGTCAAAAGTTTTTTGAATTCTTGTGGCTGAATTCAATGTTAACTGTATAAAACTTTTCATCCTATAGCAAAACCCAATTCACAGTCTTGAATTATTCACCCATCTCCTGTTCAGCCAAGGCCATAAAATGGGTTAACAGGGGGGAACACCACTTTTCCGAATGCCAGATCATGATAAGGGAGACCTGGTCAGGACATGAATCAAGTTTAAGCCGGGTCAGCGTTTTTTCCTTTAGTTCATTTTTTATTGAGATGTGGGGGCAGAGGGTCAGGCCGATTCCTTTTTTCAGGCAGTTTTTCATTCCGTTGATGCTGGAAAACTCTAAGATTCTGGGACGGACATTATTTTGTTCAACCGACCGCTTGAATCGTTTTGGATAATTTCAGTCGGTTTTGGGTAAAAGAAGTGTTCGGCCTGAAAGATCCTCCATGCGGATCCGGCCCTGATTTGAAAGGGGATGATCCGCAGCGGATACCAGCCCCAAAGGTTCTGTTTTCAGCAGCTTTACATTCACCTCTTTGATATGGACGGTATCTGTGAGTAAAAAGGCCAGATCAATTCGTCCGGAGTTGAGTTCTTCTCTGAGCTGTTCGTCCGAACAATTGATGAAATCAAGGCCCACCTTTGGATGATCCATGTGAAATTTTTCAACCACCCGGGGCAGGTAAACGCTGGCAATGGTTTCAGGCACCCTCACGGTCAGGGCGCCCCTGGCATATTCATCATTGGAAAATTCTGATTGGATTTCCTCTGTCATGTCCTGCATCCGCCGGGCATAGGCATAAAGTTTTTTCCCGGCATCTGTGAGCAGAACCCGGCGGCCGATGCGGTCAAAGAGTTTTAAGTCCAGTTCTTGTTCCAGCCAGGGCTTTGATCTGGGCTGAAACAGACGACTGGGCCATGTAAAGCGCTTTGGACGCCCGGGTAAAGCTGAGCAGATCTGCCACGGTTATGAATGTTTTAAGCTGCCTGATTTCCATGATCCTCCTTTGATCGCTTCTGCCGATCCAGACCATCTAAATAAATCGTTGGATTCGATCGTACAATTATATTAATCGGTATATCTAATGGTTGAAAGTGAGCATACAGACAAATTCTATTTTTAAAAAGGAGAAAAAATGTTTTCAGAACAACAGGCCCAGGCCTTTCAGGCCTTTTTGCAAAGTGCAAAGGACAATCGGATCCTGGATGACAAAACAACCCGTCTGATTTATCTGGCCTCTGCAATGGCTGTGGGCTGCTACCCCTGAATGGGCCACTGCCTTAGCGATGCTAGGGAACACCAGATCAGTGATAAAGAGATTGGGGCGGCAAGGGCCATTGTCATGGCGGTGTGCGCAGGACGGGTGAATGCCCAGTTCAAGGATGCCACAGAAGGGTAAAAAAAGAGAGCAGATCCTGGCAACTGAGTTTTCATTCGGCCAGGATCTGCCAAAATTTAGCCGCCTAGTTTGCTTACGCTTGCAGAAAACACACAGGTTCCTTCGGGAAGAAGCCCTGGCGTTCTTTTGCAAAGCCCTGATATCCCATGGGATAAATCCTGTATTTTTGAAAACCCTTGCAATTGAGCTTAAAATCAGTTTATTTTCAATGTGGATCTGCCATTACAATCCATTAAAAGGTGACAATCAATATGGATGAATCAAAACAGAAAATAGCCTTGTTCATAGACGCAGATAATGCGCCTGCGTCCAAGTTTGAAGATGTGCTCAGTGAAGTTGCAAAATACGGGGTGGTAACCATACGAAAGGCATATGGAAACTGGAAAAATCCCACCTTGAAATCCTGGGAAGAGCTGCTGCACGAATATGCGATTCAGCCCATTCAGCAGTATGACCTGACAAAGGGGAAGAACGCCTCGGATATTGCCCTTGTCATTGATGCCATGGATGTCATGTACACCAAAGATATTGATGTCATGTGTTTTGTCTCCTCAGATTGTGATTTTACCCCCATGGTGACCCGGGCCCTGGCCGAGGGTAAGGTTGTCTTAGGATTTGGTGAGCGCAAGGCGCCTTCCCCGTTTGTGAATGCCTGTTCCAAATTTTTATTTTTAGATCAGCACCCCGAACCCAACGGCGCCATCCAAAAAACATCGAAAAATCTTAAGTCTGATACCAAACTGATCAATTTATTGCGCAAGGCCATTGAATCCACAGAAGAGGACAGCGGCTGGGCAGCACTCGGGCCGGTGGGCTCCCACATTTCCAATAAAACCTCTTTTGACACCAGAAATTACGGGTATAAAAATTTGAGCAGCCTTTTAAAGGCCATTGATTTGTTTGAACTCAAGCGGGGCCCGGGCAATTCATTTTTAGTCAGGGATGCCCGGAAGAAAAAATCAAACTAGTTTATCGGTGCCCAGCTTTTTTTCCCTTTTTTATCACATTCAAGATTGTGATAAAGACCGGTTTTATCCATGACATTGGCCAGAATCTCTGCCCTGGCAAATCCATTCAAAAGGCAACGATTGCCAGCGGCCTTAGATGGTTTCAAAGACCTGTGAGTTGACAAGGGCAAAACCAAATCGTGTTCAAATCCAAGACATTCTGTCATTTAAATGAAAAATGTGATAATACCCTTTTTTTTGTATACATAAATACGTCTTGCTGATTTAACAGTGACGTTTTTTTTAAACAATTAGGAGGTTTTTTTATTATGTTGAAAAAAAGTATAATGGCTGTTTTGATCCTGTTCATGTTCGTGCCCAGTGCATTTTCAAAAACGGTTATCACCGTTGCCACTGACGCCACATGGCCCCCAATGGAGTATATTAACAAAGACAAGGCCATCACAGGCTTTAATCCCGAACTATTGGCTGCCATGGAAAAAGTCAGCGACATTAAATTTGAAATCAAGAATACGGCCTGGGACGGTATTTTTGCAGGTCTTGCTGCGGGTAAATATGACATGGTTGCATCCTCTGTTTCCATTACCGAGGTTCGCAAAAAAGTAATGAGTTTCAGCGATCCCTATTTTGAAGTTAAACAGGGGGTGATCACAAAAAAAACAGTCAAGATTAAATCTAAAGCAGATCTGGAAGGCAAAAAAGCCGGTGCCCAAATCGGGACCACAGGGTTTTTGGTGACCCGAAAAATTAAAGGGGTTACCATGAAATCCTACGACGAAATCGGTCTTGCCGTGGAAGATCTGTTTAACGGAAGAATCGATGCCGTTGTTTGTGATGATGCGGTTGCAGCGGATTACGCTCTTACAAACGAACAATATTCTAAGGATTTGACCCTTGCCTTTCTGCTGGAATCTGACACGCCTGAATATCTGGGATTTGCCTTTAAAAAAGGAAAATCCAAAGACAAATTGGCCCTGGTGAATGAGGCCTTGAAAAAGGTAAAAGCATCCGGGGAATACGATAGAATCTTTAAAAAATGGTTATAGTGGATTAAGAGATGCGAATGCCCCGGTTTTTTGATGCCGGGGCATTTGTTTTTGTTAAACAAGAAAATTTAGATCAAAATTTGTAATGATTGGAGTGCACGATGGCAGACAAGAATCATCCCATTAACATAGAAGTCGGTGACGGTGCAGCCATCCCTGTCAAAAAAGACAAGGGGTTGGTCAATGCATGGTCCATATCCTTTATTGGCGCCATTGGCTGTATTATTTATTTGTGCATGAGCGACCCGGACATGTATTGGGAAGTTTTAAAATTTCTGCCGGACGGCGTATTGGTCACCTTCCAGGTCACCATTGCTTCCATTATTTTGTCTCTGATCATAGGCCTTTTCACAGGCCTTGGACGTATTTCAGAGAACAAAATAATCAACACCATTGCATCAACCTATGTTGAGATTGTCCGGGGGATTCCCCTGTTGGTTCAGCTCTTTTACATCTATTACGCCCTGGGACGATTTGAGTTTTTACAAATTTCAGAACTGCCGTCGGCCATCATTGCCATGGGTATTTGTTATGGTGCCTATATGGGAGAGGTCTTCAGAGCCGGTATTATTTCCATTGACAAAGGTCAGGGGGAGGCGGCCCGGTCTCTTGGGTTTAACAAAACCCAGACCATGTTCATGGTGATTTTACCCCAGTCATGGAAAACCATTCTTCCGCCTGTGGGCAATGAATTTATTGCCCTTTTAAAAGACAGCTCCCTTGTTTCCATACTGGCCGTTGCCGATATATTAAGACGCGGGCGTGAGTATGCAAGCGTGACCTTCAGTTATTTTGAAGCCTATACCATGGTGGCGCTGGTATATCTTGTGATCACCCTTATTTTATCCAAAGCGGTCAGCAAAATGGAAGAAAGGTTAAATTATTATGAAGGATACTAAGGCCATTATTCAGATTCACGAGGTTTATAAATACTTTGGTAAATTATGCGCCTTAAATAAAATCAACCTTGATATTGCACCGGGTGAGAAGGTGGTTGTTATCGGTCCTTCCGGTTCGGGTAAATCAACCATGCTGCGATCGATTAACCGCCTGGAAAAAATAGACAAGGGGCAAATTATCATTGACGGCAAAGATATCAATGATAAAAGCAACGACATCAATGCCATTCGCCAGGAACTTGGAATGGTCTTTCAAAGTTTTAATCTTTTTCCCCACAAAACCGTGCTGGGAAATCTCATGATGGCGCCCATGAAACTTAAAAAGCTGCCAAAGGCCCAAGCCGAAAAAATTGCCATGGAGCTGCTGCACAAAGTCGGGATCTCTGACAAGGCATATGTATATCCCAAAATGCTCTCAGGAGGTCAGCAGCAGCGGGTGGCCATTGCCAGGGCCCTGGCAATGAATCCCAAAATCATGCTCTTTGACGAGCCCACCTCTGCCCTTGACCCGGAAATGATCGGTGAAGTCCTGGATGTTATGGTAAATCTTGCCAAAGAGGGGATGACCATGGTTTGTGTCACCCATGAAATGGGGTTTGCAAGGGAAGTTGCCGATAAAGTGATTTTTATGGATAAGGGCAAAATCATTGAAATCGGGACCCCTGAGCATTTTTTCAACGCGCCTGAAAATGACAGGACCAAATTGTTTTTATCCCAGATTTTATAATTGCTTGTGGCTGAAAACTGATCATCAGAGTTAAACCCTCGATCAGGACTTTGGTCTATAACATGCCCGCTTTCGTTAACATGACCGCGTTCGTTCTGAGTGCCTTGGAGGGGAACCCTTTCTAAGCTTTAGAACCTTGGGCCATACTATCCGGATGTATCGGGTTGCTGGTTATCAAGCTGATCCTGGATGGCGTTTTGAAGGGTGTGATCTGAATCGTCAAAAAGCCGGATGACCGTTTTATGGATTGAGATGATATTCTCCTTTTGCTCCAAGGCTTTTTCCAGTTTTATAATCTGCTTGTTCAGGGCTTGTTTTTCAATTTGATCGGTTCTGATCTGTTTGGTCAGGGTTTGTTTTTCTATCTGATCGGATTTAATCTGATCGTTCAAGAGTCGTTCACATTGGTTTAATTCGTTGAGGTGATTGTTGCTGACCGTATTAAATTGAGCATTGGAAATGCATCCGGCCTGGAGTGCTAAAACGCTAAAACAAACTAACCACTTCAGTTGATTCTTCACTTGTCTCTCCATAAAAAATTACATCCTCTTGTACCGCTGTTGTTCAGGACAGCGGTTTTCGTTCAAGCGTTTTACAGGATTTAACACCGCGGCCCCCCCCCCCTCTGGATCGCCCGGTGTTTTGAGTGTGCTTTTTTTAAAATTTTTTTGTAAAAAAGTCCAAGGCTTTGGGATGGGGCTTAAAAGAACCTTTAACAAATCACTTGACGTGTAACTATCCGTATTATATAAGTATCAGCTTGTCCGGTCTCTGGAGCTGATTGACCTTTTATAATAAATTTAGGTAAATATATTATAATTTTTTTTCATAATTGCAAGGCTTAAAAGATCCATGACATCCAACCTGTTTAATTTAGTACCATCCGGCATTAATCCTGATAAAAGATCTCTTAAGTCCTATATTCACAAAACATTATTGGTCAGGCTTTTTATCGCAGGCTCACTGGTTTCTCTTGTTCTTGCCTTCACTGTCTTTTTTTTTGAATTTCAACGGTTGGGCCAGGTGGTCAACAACCGGGCAGGGGAGATTGCCGCCCGGTTTAATGATGAAATTCAGGGGGACTTGGGTACGCCGCCGCTCACCAAAACAGATGAGCTTCAAAATAAACTCAAGATGCTTTCAAGCATCGGCAAGTTGGACCTGGGGATAGGCAATCTTATCTATACGGGAATCTATGATCTTGAGGGCAGTGCCATTGTTTTGGAAAAAGACCCTGAAACAGGCTATGTAAAAGAGGTGGACGCCGTCATGGGGTCTCTGGGAGAACAGGTTCCGGCTGGCACCACCCAAGTCTCCAAATTTAGATATATTCATGGAAGTCCGCATATTCAGCTCACATTTTTACTTAAAAATGATAAGGGGCAGCAGGCAGCCATTTTAAGCGGGATGTTTGCCGTGTCCGCTGCTGCAAAAAATCAGGTTGTTGATCGTATTACACGGACCTGTCTGCAGACCATTGGGATTGTTTTGCTCACCACCATGATACTTTACCCGATTATCATCACCTTGATCAACCGATTGTCCCAGCAGGCCAATGATCTTTTGGAAGCCAATATTGAAACTTTGGAGGTGCTTGGGAGCGCAATTGCCAAACGGGACAGTGACACCGATATCCACAATTACCGCGTCACGATATACTCGGTCAGACTGGCCGAGGCAATGGGGCTGAGCCAAAGCTTGATTCGTACCCTGATAAAGGGGGCCTTTCTTCACGATGTGGGTAAAATTGGAATTTCCGACAATATTCTCTTAAAACCTGGCAAATTAACAGAGGATGAATTTGAGTCCATGAAACGCCACGTGAATTACGGTCTTGAAATTGTTGCCAGATCCACTTGGCTGAAAGATGCAGCAGACGTTGTAAAATATCATCATGAAAAGTTCATTGGCGGCGGTTATCCCTATGGGATTAAAAGCGACTCTATTCCGGTCATTGCACGAATTTTTGCCATTGCAGATGTCTTTGATTCAATCACTTCAGAAAGACCCTATAAAAAAGCCATGCCGTTCAAAGAAGCCATGGAGATTATTGCTGAGGGCCGCGGGACTCATTTTGATCCCTCTCTGGTTGATATTTTTAATACCATTGCGTTTTCATTGTATGAAAATGTGGCGGGATGTCCGGATGAGGCCCTGCGTGAGAACCTTGAATCCATTACACGGCAGTATTGTTCAGAAGAGACCTGGCTGTCCACCTAACACTGGAGCAGTCCTATCAGAATGCCGGCTTGTCCTCTGGTGTCATGGCTGAACAGTACTCGGGTTGGATATCCAATGGTGGTGACCTTTTTTAAGTCATCCCCGGTGCCTGAGCACCGGGGATCAGCCCCTTAGAATTTCAGGTCATTGAAAACCACAGGTATTTTTGTCTTTAAATCCTTGAGCAGAGGGATCATCAAGCCGACCATCTGGGGGTGGGAGGTCTTTGCACAGCGCAGGGCAAAAATATGGCGCCATTCTCTGATATTGGCCTTGACCACGATTTCTGTTTTCATGCTGTTGGGCAGGATTTCCCTGGCGGCCTGTGCCTTCCATTTGGCGTCAATCAGGGTTTTATACTCTGATTCGGCCCTTGCCATGGACTTGAGCCAGATCTCGTCTCCAACGGGCAGGTCTTTGGGCAGATCCAGGTGATTGGGGTCCCATTGTCCTATCAGGCGGTCGTCCGACCAGACCGGACGGATAAAGGCAATGTCCTTGTCATACTTGACATACCGGGTGGATTCCTGGGCAAAACTGCACATCCGGTGCCGGACCAGTTCATGGGTGACCCCCCGGTTGGTGGTCAATTTGACAATGATGTCCCCGAATTCAATCATGGCATGGTGGTTGTTGCGGATCAGCATATCCACAAATTTCCCCGCGGAATCCTGGGTGATCCTGGTTTCGGATTTGTAACAGGTCCTGCCGGCCTTTTCCAGTATTTCAAGGCAGTCATGGGGAAGGTTTAAAATTTCGTGGTTTTGTTCAATGATATTCATGGGTCACTTTTAAGGCAGCCTCAGCCTGTGAAAGGTTCACAGGCTGTTGTCTGTTTTTAAGTATGGTTGTTGTGGAGGACCTTTACTTGACTAAAGGCACGGTAAGTCCGCCGTCCATGATAAAAAGAACAGATGCCTCTTTGCCTTTTTCCGCAATGGCCTGATCAAGGGCCGTCTGAAGATCGGAAAAAGGGGTGATAAATAATTTTGAAATCACATCCGGCTCAACGTCCGTGACCCCCCACATCTGTGCCCAAAGCCCTATTTCAGCCATTTTAGCGGCCTTGTGATATCCTAACACATAGCCTTTTTCAATTTTTTCAAGTGCAGCCTTGGGCGTGTCGCAGGAGCCTAGAAGATCTGCAAAGGCCTTGCCGCCGATGCCGCAGCGGCACTTGGCCACAAGAATCATGATCCCGTTTTTTTTCAGGGCCAGCTTGGCATTGTCAATGCCCTTTTGGGCCTGGTAAAGGTCAATATCCTGGGGAAATTTTACCACAGAGACCACAATGTCGGCCTTTTGGTCAAGCTTGGCTGCAAATACCTCGTTGGCACGGTCAATGGCGGCATGGAAAGAATCGTTGATGTGCCCTGAACAGGTGGCATAGACTTTATGATGCTTGTCCAGCACCGTCATGATGGAAAAGATTTCCTGTTTTACGGTTTTGATGGCATCGATCATGTCTTCATGGACCGGGTTATTCTCCAGGGCCAGGGCCTTTGCCTCGGGTACCAGGGCCAGCTTATGGTTCTGTTCAATGGTCTTGTATCCGGCAATGCCCGGGAGAAATGATTTTCTGCCACCGGTATACCCTGCAAAATAATGGGGTTCCACCGAAGAGATAATAATGAATTTATCCGCCTCCACCCCGGCTCGGTTGACATACATCTCAGTCCCGTTGGAAGATTTGCCGATCAGGACCTGGTCTTCTTCTTTTCTGGCATCGTGGACAATGATTCTGTCTTTGATTTTTTCATAATAAGCACCGAAGATCTGGAGATACTCTTCTTCACTGGGCCCTCTGTGGGCGCCTGTGGCAATGATGAAGTTGAACCGGGTTTTGCTTAAATCATCGAAAATAACGTCCAGCACCTTTTGGGTGGGGGTGGGTCTTGTGGCATCATTGACAATGACCAGCACCTTTTTGGCGTCGGATAAAAACGATTTGAAATGTTTGGAATTGATGGGATTTAAGATGGAATCTTCAATGGTCTTGTCTTCATCCTGGATATCCACATCATTGGCTTCCAGAAAGCTGACATTGATTGCATCATCCAGATGGGCTGACATTGACCCCTCTTTTCCGTACGGGACCGTAATCTTCATGAATTCTCCTTTAGCGTATATGGCCCATGCTGTTTAATTGATCCATAAAGGTGTCGATTTCCGCCTGGAACAAGGTTTTATCCCCGGCAGGGATCTGAACCAAATGGATCCGATCCGGATTGATCTCCAGCTTTTCCATGGTTTGTTTCATGTTTTTAACCAGGTTTTTTGCCTTTAAATTGCCGTCATGCTGGCAGTCTCTGTCCGGGCAGCAGGCCACAAGCACCCCCCAGGCCCCGGTGAGGAAGGGGGCCATCAGAAGCTGGGCTTCAAGTCTGCCTCCGCACATATTCACCAGAATTTCATAGTCTTTGTCATGGGTTTCTGATTCGGGCAGCCGGGATGCCATAAGGTCCGGATAATAGGACCAGTTGCAGGCAAAGACAATGGCTTTGGCAGAGACATGTGAACTGAGAAAGGCCGCAGCCTTTTCCGTGAGTTCTGTTCTGGACACCCCGAAGGTGTTTTCAATGGTGGCAGCCCCTGCAGGGCAGACCTCGACACAGATGCCGCAGGCCTGGCACTTGGCAGGATCCGTGACAATGCCGTCTTCACCAATGGATCTTGCCTCATGGGGACAAGCCCCTACACAGAGCAGGCATCTGGCACAGTTCATATGGGTGACCGAAGTGGTGCCCGGACCCTTGAATCCCATGGCAGAAAGATCTTTTTTAGCGTCGGTAAAGATTTCAGTCAAAGGAACCCCTGATGAACAGGCGGCCTCGCATCGTTTACAATAAAAACAATTGAACAGTTTTTCCGCAGCCTGGGGGGTGAGATCCACCTTGCCGGATAAAAGACCGAATGCCGTGATGATTTTTGCCCTGGGGGCATCAGACTCCCAGCCCGTATGCTTGAACATGGGACAATGCTCAAAACAATATCCGCATCTGATACAGCTGGCAAGAGTGCCTTCCCATTTTTTTAAATGTTCAAAATTCTTTTCCATGTATACCCCTCTTGGTTAGCTCTCTACAGAGTATCTAAGGTCTGTTGCCGTTACCCAGTTGTCCGGGGCCTGCATGAGTTTGCCCGGATTGAGAATATTATAGGGATCCAAAGCCTGTTTAATGGTGGCCAGCATATCAATTGAATCTGCCTTTTCAACTTTAAACGATTCTGCCTTGGACAGGCCGATGCCGTGTTCTGCAGACGTGGTGCCGTTGACCGACCTTACAAATTCATAGATTTCGGTAATGGCGGCCCTGGCCGATGCCCACTGGTCTTCTCGTTTGGTGTCCATGAGTATCTTGGTGTGCATGCACCCGGATCCGCAATGGCCGTAAGCGGTCATGACAATATTATTTTTTTTGGCCACCTCGTGGATTTTGGCCGCCATGTCCGCCATCCTTGAGTAGGGCACGGCCATGTCATCTGCAAGGGAGGTGGAGGACAGGTTGTCGTCATACTTGGACAGGGCAGGGAAGAGTTTTTTGCGGCCCATGAAAATCTTGGCCCGCTCCTTGGGATCGTAGCTTGAGATGATATCCTTGCCGTGGTGGCTTTCACAGATTTTTTTCATCTTGTTGATTTCATAGTCCACCGCCTCTTTGACCTGGCCGTCTGCCTCGAAAATCAGGGCGGCTTCCACCTCTTTGAGCCCAAGATTCATGGTTTTGTTCACTGCCTTGATGGCCACGGAATCCACAAGTTCGAGCATGGAGGGAATGGTGCCCGAGGCCATGATCGAGCCGATGGCTTCTCCGGCATCTTTAAGCGAGTCAAAATTGGCCACGCCCATGCATCTATACTCGGGAATGGGAACAAAGCTCAGGGTGGCTTCCACCACCACTCCTAGAGTGCCTTCCGAGCCCACCATGAGTTTGTGAAGCTGGTATCCCGAGGCCTCAACCCTTGTATGGGCCCCTAAACTGACAAGGTCTCCCGAGGGGAGCACCACCTTCATGCCCATGACCGCATCCCGGGTGGCCCCGTATTTGACCGACCTGACACCCGAGGCATTGTTGGCAATCTCTCCGCCGATTGTGGCAATCCTGGAAGAGGCCGGTGTGGGCGGATAAAATACCCCGTAAGGTTTCAGGGCCAGGTTCAGGTCATCATCCACCACTCCGGGCTCCACCCGGCAGTATACATCAGGCAGGTTGATTTCCAGGATTCGGTTCATGCCTTTCATGTCCAGTACAATGCCCCCGTTGACCGGAACGGTCTGTCCGCACATGCCCGAGCCGCCCCCCCTGGGGATGACCGGAATACCATCCTGGTTGGCATAGACCATGATTTTTTGAACCTGGGAGGTGTTTTCAGGTTTGACAACCACCCATGGCATGGCATGGTGAACAGAGGCGTCTGACCCGTATACATACAAGTCAGACGGATCTGACTTGATGTTTTTTTCTCCTACAATTTCCCTTAATCTGGGTTCATCAACCGTTTTCATTTAAAATCCCCTTTTGATGAATAAATGCCGAATTTATCGTCGTTTACAGAGATAACCTTTTCATACTTCCACAAGTTATTGAAAATTTCAATCCCATTTTCCTTTGTCTGTATTATAAGTGTTTGCTTGTTAAGTCCGTTGTTCTCCCGGGGGCATTGCTGCCGTTATCAGTTGATGTCTGGACATATTAAGGGTGAAGGGGGTGACCGGGCAGTTTTTGATAAAGCCTTGGCAAAAATATACTGAAAATAATCCTTGCAAAACAATCTCCATCCTTGGCAAACCTTTCACCAGGGGGTATACTTGTTTCGTTTTAGGAAAGTTTTAAAAAAAACGGTTTGTTCTGTTACGGGTTTCTAAATATTGAGGATGATTTAATGACATATACCATAGAGTTTTTACCCCATGAAAATATTGTCCAAGTTGAAGAAAACGAAAGCCTGATCCGTGCGGCCATGGAAGCCGGTGTTCATATCAACGCCTCATGTGGAGGCAGCGGGGTCTGCGGCAAATGCCTGGTCCTGATTGAACAAGGAGAGGTTAAAGGCGGGATTTCAGAACATCTTTCCCAGGAAGATCAGGACCAGGGGTATCGGCTGGCCTGCATTTCCCAGGTTGTTTCGGATCTGGTGGTCAGGGTGCCTGTGGAATCTGAGATGGAAACAAGCCGTCTTAACCAGCAGGCCAATGCCCGGCATACGGCCCGGGCCATGCATACGGATATGGATGTCCTCAAGGAGAACGGGCTGTTTATTCCGCCGGTGGAAAAAATTTATCTGGAAATGGATCCGGCCGCTGAAGGAGATAACCAGGCAGATGTGGCAAGGATAATAAATCATCTTCGTCTTAACCATGATGAACACAGGCTGAGAATGGATCTGGGACTGATCCGCCGTGTGCCTGATATCATCCGGGAGCAGGATTTTAAAGTTACGGCCACCATTGTAAGGCCCGTGCGCCGAGACGGGAAAAACAGAATTATTAATATTGAGGCCGGGGACACAAGCCAGAGAAATTTTGCCATTGCCGTGGATATCGGCACCACAACCGTGTACGGTCAGGTTCTGGACCTTCAATCAGGAACGGTTTTAGGCGAACACGGGGAGTTTAACGGCCAGATCTCCTATGGGGAGGATGTGATCTCCAGAATTATGTTTGCGGAAAAAGGAGACGGCCTGGATGTTTTAAGCAGAAAAGTGATTGAAACCATCAACAAGGTCATTGGGAAAATCGTTAAAAAGGCCGGCATTGACAGGCAGGAGGTCTCCACCATCACCCTGGCAGGCAACTCCACCATGACCCAGCTGCTTTTGAAAATTAATCCCAGCTATATCAGAAAAGATCCCTATGTGCCGGCTTCCATCATGTATCCCCCCTGCCTGGCCCAGGAGATCGACCTGGATCTGCCCGACCATACCATTGCCCTGATTTATCCCGGGGTCTCCTCCTATGTGGGTGGGGATATTATTGCCGGGGTCATGGCATCGGGCATGTATCTTTCGTCTGAACTGACCCTTTATATGGATATCGGGACCAATGCCGAGATCGTTATCGGCCACCAGGACTGGATGGTCTGTACGGCTGCTTCGGCAGGTCCTGCATTTGAAGGGGGCGGGGTCAAGTTCGGCATGCGGGCATCCAAAGGGGCGATTGAAGATTTTTCCATTGATCCTGAGACCTATGACCCCATGATTATCACCGTGGGCAATGTCAAGGCAAAGGGCATCTGCGGTTCAGGCCTTATTACCCTGGCAGCCAAACTTCTGGAAGCCGGGGTCATTGACTCCAGGGGCAAGTTCAACCAGGATTTGGACACCCCGAGAATCCGGCAGACGGATGATATTTGGGAATATGTGATTGTGGACAGGGAAAATACCCAGATTGACCGGGATATTACCATTACCGAGCCGGATCTGGATAATCTTATCCGGGCCAAGGGGGCCATGTATTCGGCGGCCCTGACCCTGCTTGAAGAGATCGGCCTGGGTATTCAGGATGTGGAACGAATTATTTTGGCAGGCGGTTTCGGCTCGTATGTGGATTTGGAAAGTGCCATCACCATAGGACTTTTACCCGAGATTGAACCGGACAAGGTCACCTATCTGGGCAATGGCTCACTTCTGGGATGCAAGATCAATTGCCTGACCAACTCTCTGAGACGGAATGTGACCGATGTGGTCAACATGATGACCAATTTTGAGTTGGCCACCACCCCCTCTTATATGGACCATTATATGGGAGCGCTTTTTATGCCCCATACCGAGCTTAACTATTTTCCCAAGATTAAGGCCAGGCTGGAGGCCTTGCGAAAATGAATATGAAGGGCTTGGGATATGTCAGAGAAATTGAGGTGGAAAAACCGGTCCTGGGAAACAATATTTCAGACAGCCAGCGTCTTGAGATGGCCCTGGAAAAGGCCTTGGGACAGGCGCAAGCAGGCCGGGTCCACGCCTGTCCTGTGCATATCCCCTGGCACCTGCTTAAACATCTGCCCTCCCGCCTCAGACAATGGGGATTTAAGGCCCGTGCCGTGGTGTTCCGGGACAGGCGCTCCTGGCGGCTGGTGGATCTTTTACCCCCGGACCATGACCGGCCCGTGCTCGGGGCGGCCATTGATCTTGGCACCACCCGGATTGTGATCCGTCTGGTGGACCTGGAGACAGGCCAGACCCTGGGGGAACAGGGGTTTGACAATCCCCAGGCCAAAATTGGCCCGGATGTGCTGGCCCGGATTCATCACTCCAATACGCCGGGCGGGCTTGAAGAACTCCAGGCCCTTGTGGTCCAGGGGGTGAATCATCATCTGGGCCTGCTTTCCAGGGAAATCGGATCCAGCCCCAATGATATTTTTTTGGTGGCAGGTGCCGGCAATACCGCCATGACCCATTTGTTTTTGGGGATTGAATCCTTTGAAATTATCAAAGAACCTTATATTCCCTGCGTCAATATCCCGGATACCACAGAGGCTGCCTCCCTTGGCCTTGAGATTCGTCCTTCTGGTCTGGCCTTTTTATTCCCCAATATCGGGTCCTATTTTGGGGGGGATTTGCTGGCCGGTATTGTTTTTGCCGATCTGGATAAAAAGCAGGATCCCTGCCTGGTGGTGGATGTGGGCACCAATGCCGAAATTGTGGTGGGATCCAAGGACTGGCTCATTGCCTGTGCCGGGGCAGCAGGACCTGCCCTGGAAGGCGGGGTGAGCAAGATGGGCATGACCGCAGGACCCGGGGTCATTGACCGGGTGTTCATTGATCCTGACACCCGGAAGGTCCAGGTGCATACCATTGAAGAAAAGCCCCCTGTGGGCATCTGCGGATCAGGCATGATTGACCTGGCTGCCGCCCTTTTTCTCTCCGGCATGATTGATATCCGGGGTAAGTTTGATCCTGAAATCTGCCAGGACCGTCTGATCGTTCAAGAAGAGGTTCCAACCTTTGTCCTGGTCAAGGCTGAAAGTTCAGGCACAGGCCGTCCCATCTGCCTTACCCAGGTGGATCTCAACTCTTTGACCTCTTCCAAGGCTGCCATGTACACCATCTTGGAGGTGATTGTTAAAAATACCTCAGGCCTTGAATTTGAGGATCTGAACACCTTTTATGTGGCCGGCACCTTTGGATCGTTCATCAACCCTGAATCGGCCATCTCCATCGGCATGCTTCCGGACCTGGACAGGTCCGTGTTCAAGGTCCTGGGCAACTCTTCTCTGGGCGGGGCCGCTCTCATGCTCACCGATCCGGACGTGTTTCCCAGGGTCATGGCCATCAGGGAGACCATCACCTATATTGAGCTCAACGTGAACCAGGAATTCATGAACATGTTTTCAGGGGCCAAGTTCTACCCCCATACAGACAGGTCTCGATTTCCTTCGGTGCCCTGATCTGCTCGGATGATCCGGGTTAATTTAGGAAGGCATTTTTTGTCAGGGGATCTATTCTGTTAAACCTTTGATCCCCTCTGGCAGGTGCGGTCAGAAATTTATGCTAAAAAAAATGCAGTGATGTCCGGTTAGGTTTTTGCTTGCTCAATAATTTTTTGATCTTTGACAATATTGTCCCTGTTTGAACTATGAGAGCCCTGCTCCTCGCAGCCAAACAGGTCATTTAGAATGGTGGTTCGCAGCTGCCGAACTCTTTTGATCGTGACCTTTTCATTAAACTGTTTTTGGCAATGGATTGCCAGTAACAGGTAAGTGATAAGGCCGCCAAGAATCTGAACCATAAGGCCGTATTCACTGCGGGCAATGAGATGATATACCTTCAGATGTTCTTTCCACCATTTGAAAAAATCCTCAATGGTCCACCGGAGTTTATAAATTGTTGCTATTTGTTCCGCTGTTAAATCATGCCTGTCAGTTGCCACATAGTATTTGACGCCAGCAATTTTATAGCCAACAACCCGAACAGGCCTTTTCGTCTGGTTTTGATTCGGAGTACCAAGTTTAACCAGTGCATCATAAAAAATGTAGCTGTCGGAAGGGGTCTCGTGGTTATCAATAATTGTTCTTGTTGTCCTGGTTTTTATACGGCAGACAAAATGTTTGCCTTGCTCCTGAAGCAGGTCAAATTCTTTATGGGATTGATATCCACGATCCATAACACCTGTTTGCCCCTTGGAAAGTATTTTGGGAACAAAAGTGCGTTCAGCGCCGTTGCCTTCAGTCAAAAAGATTTTGTTTGGGATTCCGTGATTAATGTCAAATCCGCAATGTACTTTGGCTTTTTTACTTCCTTTTCTGTAGTTCGCCCAGTGCATTGAAAGGACTGCATTTATGAGACTACCGTCAATGGAAACCAACTCTCCTAACTCGGCGTGTTCACCCGGATGACACTCAAGAGCCTGTTTATAAAGATCCTCAAAGATAAATTGCAGTTGTTCGAGTCCCCTGTGATTGATGGCTTCACAGAAACTACTACGGCTGATACCACCGTCTGGCGCAATATTTTCTTTAGCAAAAACATTCTCCTTGAGATCCTGAATTAAATGTCGGGCAGACTTGTGCTCCTGAAGATGGAAATAAACCAAAGCATTTATCTGGTCTTCGAATGTCATTTTTAAAGGGCGGTCTCCTCGAGATTGTAATTCCGGTGCTTTTGAAAGTGACTTTATCAGAGGGCACCTGAAATTGTCAAAGTTCAGGGACCGTAGTTGTTTTTTAGGGACTGAGATGTGCGTCATTTGAGCTCCTTGAGTTAAATTTTCAAGGCGCACAAAAATTTTTACGCACATTTGTCAACACAAAACAGACTGTTTTTTCAATGATTTTAGATGCTTTTTATATGCAACAACCTAACCGGACACTACTGAAAAAAAATGGACAGTTGAATTTTATTGATGATTCAGGTTTGATTTTTAAATTAATTTAGCAGGGTATGATTTTTCCCCTTGCATTCAGGACCCGGGTAAGGATAATCTTCAGTTTTTTTACCGTTGAGCCCCAAAAATTCGAATCACAGACAAGATGCTGTGGCTTTGAAATGTTGGCTGAAACTGATAAAAATATTCATGCACATGTCGACATTTGTTAAAAATGAAACGAATGCCAGAATCGCATTGATGAATTTAAATGATTGCAGGGAATTAAATGGTTGTCAGGCTAATACTCATCACCTTTCTTTTAGTCACCTCATTGGGGATGTTGAGAGGGCGTTCAAAATTCTGTGTCAGTTGAATCAAAGCTGATATACTCAGCTAAATAAGGAGAACTGACATGACCGAAGACAACACCGAATTTGATTTTCAAAAAGCTCTTAAAGGTATTCAGGAAGGTAAACCCTTCACAGGTAAGGGCGGCGTCCTTACATCATTAATCAAAAATCTTGCTGAAGCTGCTCTTGAAGGATAGTTGGAGTCCCATCTCGGGCAGGAAGTTTCTGCCAACCGCCGTAATGGAAAAAGCAAAAAGACCATTAAATCCCTGGATGGTAAATTTGAGCTGGAAACCCCGCGTGACAGGGCCGGAACCTTCTCTCCACAGATCGTCAAAAAACATCAGACAACGCTCAGCGATGAAATTGAAAGAAAGATAATAGCCCTTTACGGCCTGGGCATGAGTTATAATGATATGGCTTCCCATTTACAGGAAATCTATGGACTTGAGATTTCAAATGCCACTCTGAGCACCATTACCGATAAAATCATCCATACCGTCAAAGAATGGCAGGCCAGGCCGTTGGAAAATGTGTACCCAATCGTATGGCTTGATGCCATACATTATAAAGTACGAGAAAACGGAAAGGTCGGCAGCAAAGCCGTTTACACAATTCTTGGGGTGAATATCGAGGGCCGCAAAGAGGTTCTTGGGCTGTACATATCCGAGAATGAGGGTGCGAACTTCTGGCTGCAGGTGTTAACAGACCTTTCAAACCGAGGGGTAAAAGATATCCTGATTGCCTGTGTTGATGGTCTAAAAGGTTTTCCCGAGGCCATTGAGACCATATTCCCGGACACAGAAGTTCAACTCTGCGTAGTCCACCAGATCCGAAATTCATTGAAATACGTTGGTTCCAAAAATAAAAAGGAATTTATGGCAGATCTAAAACGTGTTTATAAAGCGGTCAATAAGGATCTGGCCGAAGAAGAACTGGATATCTTGGAAAATAAATGGAATGACAAATACCCGATTGTGATAAAATCCTGGCGGAACAACTGGGAGCGCCTCAGTCATTTCTTTAAATATCCAGAAGAGATCCGACGGATAATATACACCACAAATACCATTGAGGCTGTGCATCGACAGTTTCGAAAACTGACCAAAACAAAGGGATCGTTTCCTAACCAGGACAGCCTGTTAAAGCTGCTTTACATGGGGATCCAGAACGCCAGTAAGAAATGGACAATGCCGGTTCAAAACTGGTCACTGACAATTTCCCAGTTGGCAATTTTCTTTGAAGGCCGGCTGGATAAAGAGCTGGGAATTTGATAGGGATTTATTTACAGATGGAAAAGATGGTTCCAGGAACTCCACTCCAGCAAAAGTCAACTCCTCCGACGTGGCTGATTGAAGGCCCATTCTCGGACCTGACTTTTACTTCCGCTGGCGCTGAGGCAGATCCGGGAACCGAAACCGTGACACAGAATTCTGAACATTCCCGAATTGCCTCCTTCTCTTCTTGATTTGAGACAACTATTTTTTTTATCATCTCAATTGAAGAATCTACAACATTTTTAAACACTTTATTTTTCTCTTTTCGATCAGCCAATATCTCCAGGCATGTTACTAAACTTAAAAATTTTAACGCTCTGTTTTGGTTTGAAAACGCATTCATATATGCTTTTGCCGCCAGTCTTGCTTTTTCGTCCGGATGATCAATCCTCGTATTTCTTGAGAAGTTAACGGCCTGACTGAATAAATTAGATTTTATAGATTTATTTACCCTACCCAAAAAGGCCCCTGTATCAATAATTTTTTTTGTTCTGAAACAATAATTGGGTTCAGTATGTGTGCTACTCCATCAATAAGAATAAGTCCCTCTTTTTTATCTGCCTCCCATCCTGCTCGAACGCCATCTTCCCAGCTTTTTAGGAAATGACCAAATGGTTCCATGAGCTCTATTAAAGAATCTTCAAAGTAAATTGCAATATCACTCTCAATTGACAAATAAAGAAAGATTCTCTTCAGTTCATTAAAAGCCTCGACAGCCTTCTCATAAGATGAAAAAATTGACAATTTGAGGATATCTAAATCTTTTCTTTCTACTGCTTTTATTTCAATCCTTGTGGAAAAATGATGGCTTAGTTGTAGGATCAAACTTTCTATATCCAGAGGTTCAACTCCATCAAGAACTGAAAACGGAAAATATAATGAAAAATTATTTTCACCTCTCCCTTTTGTAATTGGCTTCATTGAAGAAATCTCCTTTGAGATCACGTCCAACCAGATTCATGAGTTATTCTTATTTCCACAATGGCAACATAAGCCAGGCTGTTCTTTAAGTCCATAGCTTTTCCAACAATCCATTCAGTCCAATACATCATTTTCCACTCCTCTGTCAGGCCATTAATTCATCAGGAAAACCCTGGATGAGCTTTTTAATTTTGTGTTTTTTTATCATTGCCCGGATGGGTAACCTATTCTTTTTATACTTGCTTTTTTGAGCAGGGTAAGGATATCCTCCAATCATAGCGTTCAGCATCACCTTGGATAAAATAGTATAATTTTTAAAAAATGGAGTTAAAATGAATAGAATCTCATTTGCCCTATTGCTTGCTATTTGTCTTTCAACGACTCAGGGGTATGCTTGGGGGTGGAAAAAAACGACTGATCCTGACGATGTAATGAATTTTTTAAACAGTAAAGCACCGTATCACCAAACGATAACAGAGGCCGAGATTACGGCGGTCAATCACGGTGGTTATTTAGAATTTCTTGTTTTTTACTGTTCAACCAATACAGGAAAAGCAACCGGTGGATGGGGATGGAAAAAGGCCACTGACCCGAATGATATTAAAAATTTTCTCGGGGGTATCGGGGCCTACAAGCATCCGGTCAAAGAGGCCAAAGTGGTTGCTGTGAAAAAGAAAACATATACAGAATTCTATGTGTTTTATAAAAGAGCGTTAAAAAAGCCTGGGCTACACCCGAAAATAATCAAAAAACAATGAGTGCGGGTCGTATGAGCAAAATCCCCTGACAGATTTAATCCTTTAGAAAATTGGGCTGAAACACCTTATTTTTTTAAAATTCAGGTTGTATCATCACCCCTATTTTCCAATGGGGGTGATGATCATGGGATGAGGCATCAGTGTTTTTTATGCGCAGCTTTTAAAATCTTGAGGCATCGAACATTTTTGCAGATGAATGAACACCTTCACAAAGCATTGGGTGACTATGTTAAAACCAGCCGTATTCTTTAACAAAATTAATGATTCAAAAAAAAGGTATTCAGCCGATCACTTATGATAATTGCCGCTGTTTCCATGCTGTTCATGGGGCTCAAGGATGCAGCTTTTGCCTGGGACATTCAAAAAATCATTCTCCATACCAGTGTCCGAAATCAAGTCATGGATAAAATCACCCGAGAGATATTCAATCGCATCAACCTTGAGTATTCCATAGAGGAGTATCCGTGGAAGCGGGTGATTTCCAATATGAAAAATGGTAAAGGCGACGGTGTACCATTCATATACTTCAGAAAAGAACGCGCTGAATTTTTGGAATATATCGAGTCTGTCATTACCACAGGACTCGCGGTCTATTTTTCAGCGGACAAACAGGCGCCAGCGGTTTTTTCTTTTTTTTCAGATCTGAAACCCTATACCATTGGCTTGGTTAGCGGTTATCGACATTGTGAAGATTTTGAAAATGCAATTGACAGGTATGAGATTAAAACAGATTATGCTGCAACGATTGAACTGAACTTTAAAAAATTAGCTGTGGGCCGTTTTGACTGCTTTGTCGAATCAGAAATTTTAATAGCGCCGCTTCTTATTTCAGGAACAATCGATAAAACAAAATTTAAAGTGGTTCCCAACGATTTTTGCCAAGACAAGTTTTATTTCGCATTTTCAAAACAATCACCCGCGCGAGCGGTGATTCCAAGAATAAATAAGGTGATCCGGGAAATGAAAACAGATGGAACAATAGCCCGGATCATGGGACGTGAATAATCTTTTTGCCCTGTCCATCATGGTCAATCTTCTCGCGGGTTAGCGATCTGTCTTAGTACCTTTATTAGATTATCATCCCTTTCCTATGGTGATCCGTAAAAAGGCTTATGAATATACCAAAATTGCCACAGACCGGTGCTGTGACCTTAACGATATATTTTTTATAGGCATGATCTGGCCGTGGGAAAATCAAGGGGGTAAAACGGTTGACACAAAGTATACATAGATATATATCACATTGATATATGTTTGGGATTGGCAAAATTCGATTGTCAGTTGCTGGCAAACGATTTTTTTATCAAAATTTCATGTGCAAGGAGAAAAAGATGGCAGCGCAAATTTATCATCGGCTTCGGGAGCAAATGGACCAGTATTCAACGGGATTTCCAGCCAGCAAGTCCGGGGTGGAATTAAAGATTCTGGAAAAATTGTTCACTATAGAGGATGCTGAAATATACCTGGATCTTTCCATGCTTTTAGAAGCGCCCGAAGCCTTTGCCCAAAGAACCCATCGCCCTTTGGAAGAGAGTGCTGAAAAATTAGAGGCCATGGCAAAGCGGGGACTGCTTTTCCGCCATGTCAAGGACGGGAATAAACGGTATTCTGCGATTCCTTTTGTTATCGGATCCTATGAGTTTCAGCTGGGGCGCATGGACAAAGAATTTGCCGAGCTGACTGACAGGTACATGGAAGAGGTCTTTTTGGAGGGCATGGCAGACAATGTGGTGCCCCTGAGAACCATTCCCGTAGGCAAGTCCGTGAACGTGGTCAATCAGGTGGCGGCCTACGAGGATGCCAAGGCCATTATCAGCGGGAAAGATAAAATTGCCGTGGCCAACTGCATCTGCCGGACTCAGCAGGGACTTCTTGATAAGGGGTGTGACAAGCCTAAAGAGGTCTGCATGATGTTCGGTTCCCACGCGGATTACTATGTGGAAAATAAAATGGGCCGTTATATCGGTAAACAAGAGGCATTTGCCATTCTGGAAAAATGCGAAGCCGCCGGGCTGGTGAATCAGCCGGCCAATATGGTGAACCCCGGAGGCATGTGCAACTGCTGTGGAGACTGTTGCGGTGTACTTCGTGCGCTCAACCGTCAACCCAATCCCGGAGATTTGGTTTATAACCGCTACTGGGCAGCGGTTGACCCGGAAGCCTGCTCCGGATGCGAAATTTGCCTGGACCGGTGCCAGATGAATGCCATTGAATTTGAAGAAACCGCAAGGGTGGATACGGCACGGTGTATTGGATGCGGCCTTTGCGTCACCACCTGTCCTGTGGACGCAATCGGGCTGGAGGAAAAGCCCAAAAACCGCCATACGCCGCCTCCGGCAAGCGGCCAGGAGCTTATGTCCATTACGGCTCAAAAAAGGGGAACCTCTTTGGTTCCCCTTAAAATGTAATAGTCTGGCCGCCTTTGGATGGGGGGCCAATGTTTGATCCTCCTGTTCAATGGGACAGGAGGATATGTTCCTGTTTGACGCTAAGGTGTTTTATCGCTTTTTGTTTAAAAAAGAGTTTAAGAAATTTAAAGCCTTGGGGATAAAATGATTGAGATGATGCTGCTCGGATTTCTCATGGATGGAGAGAAAACTGGTTATGAGATTAAAAAATATATGGAAAACAGTACTCACTATTTTTTCAATATCGGGTTCAGCAGCATTTATCCCAAATTTAAAAAATTGGAAGCCCAGGGCAGGGTCCGGCTGAGCCAGAAGGTTAAAAATGGAAAACTCAACAAGGTATATGCCTTGACGGATGAAGGGGAAAAAGCCTTTCTGGACTGGCTGGAAATCACCCCAAAAATAGAGCGTATCCGGGACGAGGCCCTGCTCAAGGTTTTCTTTTTTGATCATCTTGAAGACAGTAAAATAAAGGCACAGCTCAAGGTGCATACCCAGGAATTAAAGGATCAGGTACAGGCCCTTGAGGCGATTCAAGAGCGGTTTTCCCACTATGATATGGAGCCGTGGAAAAAGAACACCTTGGCATTTGGAATCCGGTATTATCATTTTTTGGCCCAAAGCTTTCGTGACATGCTTTCAACGCTCCCCCCGGGTGAACGCTGATGGATGTCACGCATTGGGTGACGTTTTTTTTACCATGATCCCGGGCAAATCATCAGGAAATAAAATTAGTCTTGACTTTTGTTGCGTGGATTTGTAGCAAGGAGGAACATATTTATCTGGTGCCTGACGGCTTAATAGGGAATTTCGTGAGAATCGGAAACGGGCCCGCCGCTGTGATCGGGGACATCTGCTGGAGATAGGCCACTGTTATTATAATGGGAAGGCGCAGCAGGTGGATGATCCGAGAGTCAGAAGACCTGCCGGATAATGCATATGGAAACCGTGCGCGGCACGACGGTGACCAGTTTGATCTTAAGGATAAAAAAGGGACATCCCTGGATCGTAAGTTTTGCGGTTTGGGGATTTTTTATTTTAAAATTCTGGATTCGGCCGCAGAGGAAAAAGGCTTGACCGGCTTTTTTTTCATGATGATTCAGGCTGTCGTGACAAAGGGCAGGTTGGCTGCAAGGCAGTTTAGGGCATTTATGCCGCCTTTATCTCCTGACTGACTGCCTTGGGTTGTCGCGGCCTTGCGGCCCGGCAGACGATTCGGCTTTCATTGCCGGACATGTAACATCCTTGTTCTCCCGGGTCCTGGTTTGCCATTCCAGGACCCGGGAAGACCAAGGTTATCTGTCCATGGGACAATAATCATATCTTGGAAATTGACGTTTTGCCGGACAATGGTTCACAGGGCAGGTCCGGATTAAATCGTCCAGAGGCAGCTTGGGACGTTTCCTGTTCTGGGTTTGTTCCTTGATCCATTGTTTGGCAATGGATTCTGTCTGGGCGACCCCCAGTTCCAGGGTCTTTTTTCCACAGCAATGAACATATTCGCAAAATAATTTATATGGTCCTTTCATTGTGTATCCTCAACCGATTACAATTGATATTTGATTGCCGGACAAACCATACGCCTGGTGATATGGCGCTGTCAAGCAAAGTCAAGAGGGTCTGCCTGATTTCAGGCCATGGCATCTGTTTCTTCTTAACAGGGGCCAATGGAACTTTTAAGATTGTAAAAGATTAAATCAGGGAAAAGATCATTTATGAATACATTTTTTCCTGTTTAAGCTATAATTGCTTGACATTCTTTTTACTAAAGAAATAATGTTTGATATACACCAAGAGATACAACCGGGAAATAAATTCATAGAAAACCCATAAGAAAATTTAAAGGCTGGTGTTTTGGAACAGGACAATCTGTTTAAGATTTTGACCATTGATGATGAGTTTTATATACGTCAAAGTATCCGAACCTATCTGGAGGATTACGGGTATATTGTTTTTGAGGCAGAAAATGGCCAAAAAGGGATTGAGGTTTTTGACAGGGAACTGCCGGATCTTGTGCTTTTGGATTTGAGGATGCCTGAGATGGACGGGCTTCAAGCGCTTGAAATTTTAAAAGCCCGGTCACCGGAGACCCCCCTGGTGGTGGCCTCGGGCACAGGAAATATGACCTCGGTTGTTGAGGCGCTTCGGCTCGGGGCCTGGGACTATATTTTCAAACCCATTCAAGATATGGATGTATTAAAGCATGCCATTGAAAAATGTCTTAAGGAGAGCCGCCTTAAAAAAGAAAACAGGGAATACCAGGAGCGGCTGGAGGAACTGGTCCAGGAGCGGACCGTGGCGCTTGAAAAAAGCGAGCAGCGTTATAAGGCTGTGTTTGAGCATACCGGAGCGGCCATTATTATTGAACCGGACAATACCGTATCCATGGTCAACTCGAAGTTTGCCCAGATTGTTGGAATGGACCGGAAAGATATTGAGGGTCAAAAGAAATGGCAGGATTTTGTTTCTGAACAGGATGTGGATATCATGGCCAATCTTCTTGAAACTCAAAAAAGGAAAAAGCCATGGACGGATACTATTTTACAATATGAGTTAAAAATTATGTCAGCCACGGACGGGATAAAATTTGTTTATGTCAGCCTTGGCCTGATTCCAGGCACCGGCCGGCTGGTGGCCTCCCTTTTGGATATCACCGAGAAAAAACAGGCAGAACAGCGGTGGCTGAGCCTGGAAAAACAATTGCGCAAGGCCCAGAAGATGGAAGCGATCGGGACATTGGCAGGGGGGATTGCCCATGACCTGAACAATATTTTAAGCCCGGTTTTGGGGTATGCCGATATGATTATGCGCACGGCTGAAACCGGGAGCCCGGTATTTGAACGGAGTGAAAAAATTCAAAAGGCTGCCCTCAGGGCTGCCGACCTGGTCAGCCAGGTGCTGACCTTTAACCGGGGCCAGGTGCTGACCTTTAACCGGGGCATAGAAGAGGAAAAACGCAGAATAAAACTGCACCCGGTGATCAGAGAGGTCATTAAACTCCTGCGAGGCTCCATTCCGTCAACCATCCGTATTATTGATAAAATTGATAGAAATTGTGATGCTGTCCTGGCCGATCCCACCCAGATTCACCAGGTGGTGATGAACCTGTGCACCAATGCCTACCATGCCATGGAAGACACCGGGGGGGAACTGATTGTCGAACTTCGCCAGGCTGAGTTGACCCCGGCGGATATGCTGGCCTACCCGAATCTGTCCACGGGGGCAGGCACCTATCTGATTCTTGAGGTCTGCGATACGGGGTGCGGCATGACCGAGGATGTTGTGGAACGAATATTTGATCCTTATTTTACAACCAAAGAGGACGGCAAAGGCACCGGCCTTGGCCTGGCAACGGCCTATAGCATTATTCAGTCCTGCCAGGGGGAGATCCAGGTTAAAACCCAGCCGGGGCAGGGCAGCTGTTTTTCTGTTTTTATTCCTGCGGTTAAAGCGGAAAAAGAAAAAGCAGAGCTCTCCAAGATCAAAGGGGGGGGGCATGGTTGGCAGAGGCGAACACCTTCTGGTGGTGGATGATGACCATGATATTGCCGCCATGTGCAAGGAGGGGTTTGAAATTTTAGGGTATCAGGTGGATGTTTTTACCTCGAGTACCCAGGCCCTTGAATATTTTAAAACCTGTTACCAGGATATCGACCTTGTGGTAACCGACCAGACCATGCCTGAAATGACAGGCATTGAACTGGCCCGGGAAATGATGGACATCTGGCCTGATCTGCTGGTGATTCTCTGTTCCGGATATGCGGCCTCTATCAACAATGAGGCGGTTGTCAAGGCAGGGATCCAGCGGTTTGTCATGAAACCGGTTACCGTGGATTTATTGTCCAGGGACATACAAATGCTGCTCAACCCCCAGGCCGTCTAATCCTGGAGATGACGAGCAGATGTTTAAATTTGAGGAAGACTTATGGTTCAATTTGAAGAAAAGTTGTTTATTATTCTTGATGATGAACAAAGTATTCGTCAGAGTATTGCCTCCTTCCTTGAAGACGAAGGCCACCGGGTGCTTTGCGCGGAAAGTACGGAATCTGCTCTGGAATTGGTGAAAAAACATGATGTGGATGCGGCCGTGGTGGATATAAGGCTTCCGGGCGAGGACGGAAATTGTTTTATGCTCCAAGCAAGGCGCATCAGTCAAAGAATGAAATTTGTCATCCATACGGGATCCGCTGATTATACCCCCCCTGAAGCGGTTTTGGCCTTAGGTATTACCAAGGAAGATGTATTGATCAAACCGGTCAAAGATTTGAATATCATTCTTGATGCCCTTAAACAATAACAGACCCAAATAAAACGAGGACAGCTTGATATATGAATGATACAGGTAAAAAAATACTTGTAATTGATGATGAGGTCTATATCCGGGATTCTGTTATTGGGTTTTTGGAAGATTTCGGGTTTGAGGTCGTTGAGGCGGAAAATGGGCAGGCAGGCCTGGAACAATTTGAAAAAGAACACCCGGATCTTATCCTGTGTGACTTGCGAATGCCAGTGATGGACGGCCTGGAGGTACTGGCCCGGATCCGGGATAAAAATGAAAATATTCCTATTATCATTGTATCCGGAGCCGGTAATATTGCAGATACGGTTGAGGCCCTGCGTTTGGGGGCCTGGGATTATATTATCAAACCCATCCAGGATATGAATGTCTTGTTCCATGCCGTAGATAAGGCCTTTGAGCGAAAACAGCTCATAGAGGACAGGGCCAGGGATCAGCAGGACCTTGAAGCAGCCAACCAGGAATTAAAAGTCTCTCTGGATACCCTTGAACAGGCCAGGGATCAATTGGTTCAGTCCGAGAAAATGGCGGCATTAGGTGAGCTTGTGGCAGGCGTTGCCCATGAGATCAATACCCCGGTCGGTGTGGGCGTGACAGCGGCCTCGTTTCTGGATGCCAAAACCCGGGATTTTTTCAAACTCTATGAATCTGGAGAGCTTAAATGCAGTGAACTGGAAAATTATCTGGGCACGGTTCAGGAAGTTTCCAATTCCATCCTCATTAACATGGAGCGGGCCGCCGAGCTGATTTCCAGCTTCAAACAGGTGGCTGTGGACCAGTCCAGCGAGAAACCCAGGCGGTTTAACCTCAAGGAATATGTGGATGAAGTCCTTTTGAGCCTGAGGCCCAGGTATAAAAAAACCAGCCATACCATCAATGTTTCTTGCCCCGATGATATTGAAATCACCTCTTATCCCGGTGCCTTTTCCCAGATTTTAAACAATTTGATTACCAATTCCCTGATCCATGGGTTCAAGGAGATGGAAATCGGAGAAATGGGGATTGACATTTTTTGGAAAAACAAGGACCTGGTCTTTATTTACAAGGACAATGGATGCGGCATGGACGAGGCTCAAAAGGAAAAAACCTTTGATCCCTTTTTCACCACCATGCGGGGCAAGGGCGGTACCGGACTTGGCATGTCCATTGTGTTTAATCTGGTGACACAGACCCTGAAAGGGACCATGAACCTTGATACTAAGGTGGGAAAAGGGGTGAAGTTTACCATGGTTTTTTCAAAATTGGGCGAATAAAAAGAGTCAATGCAAATTTTAAATCCCTCCAAATGGTATCTTCATCCGGTATTTATCTTTGCCTGTTCTATTTTTGCTTTGGCCACTTTTTTGGTGCTGACCGTGGGGCTGTACATGGAGATCCGGTCTGTCCTTGAAATTGTTGCCCTTAAATTAAGTGTGGATCCCCAGTCTGTTTTTCCCTCAAAAACCGGGATGACCATCCTGGTGCTCACCCTGCTGATCACCGTTGTTTTGGCCGGTATTCTTTTGGCCTTTATCTATTACCAGAAAACCGTAAACCTGTTTCGTCTCCAGCATAATTTTATTTATAATTTTACCCATGAACTTAAAACTCCGGTCACTTCCCTGCGAATTTACCTTGAAACCTTTATTCGTCACCCCATGGAGCCTTTGGATGTTAAAAAATACAGTGAGAATATGCTCAAGGACATTGACCGGCTCACGGAAAATATTGACCGGATTTTGAATCTGGCCCGAATTGAAAGCCAGAATTTTGGGTCAAAGGTGACAAGGGACAGTCTGGTCACCCTGGTTGAAGCCTTTTGCGATAAAAATAAATCCATATTCAGGGATATGGATATTCAGATTGAAAACTCCAGCCAGGGACAATTTCAATACCCGGTGAACCTGTTTTTGTTTGAAATTTTGCTCATGAATCTCCTGGCCAATGCCATTAAATATAATGAAAGCCAAACCCCCCGGCTGAAAATTGTATTCAAAAGCTATCTTCAGAAAATCACCATTGATTTTATTGATAACGGGATCGGCGTAGATAAAAAAGAAGCCAAAAAGATTTTCCGTAAATTTTACCAGACCGGCAGGAACAATGCCGACAATGTCAACGGGTCCGGCCTTGGCCTCTATCTTGTATCCAGTATTGCCATGATCCATGGATGGCGGGCATCTGTATCCAGCGAAGGCAAAGGAAAGGGATCAAAATTCACCATCACCATCCCACGGGCAAGTATTGCCAGTGTCAGAGAGAGAAAGCTATGGAAGCGGTTGAGAAAAAGCGTATTCTGGTCATAGAGGATGAGGCGCATATTGCTGACGGTATTCAGTTGAACCTGACCCTACAGGGGTATGAAACAGCCATTGCACCCGACGGGATAGAGGGTCTTGAAAAATGGAGAACCTGGCATCCGGATCTTATTGTTTTAGATATCATGCTGCCCATGATAGACGGATTTTCCATCTTAAAAACCATCCGCCAGGAAGACGACAAAATACCGGTGTTGATTTTATCAGCCCGGGGGGATACCTGTGACAAGGTCAAAGGATTGAGGTACGGGGTGGATGATTATCTGTCAAAACCCTTTGACCTGGAGGAATTTCTTCTCCGGGTTTCCCGGCTGTTAAAGAAAAAAGAGTGGTACACCCCGGAGAAAAAAGAACAAAATAAGACTTGCTCCCTGTTTGAAGGAGATGCCTATTGTTTTGGGGAAAATCAAATTAATTTTATCACCTTTGAAGCCAATTGCGTTGCAGGGCAGATCATACTCACCGAGCAGGAGGTCACCCTGCTGAAAATTTTCATTGCCCACAAGGGCCGTCCTTTGTCCAGGGAAATGCTGCTCAATGCCGGGTGGGGCTATTCAAGGGACACCTCTACCCGCACCGTGGATAATTTTATTGTCCGATTCCGAAAATATTTTGAGCCCAAGCCCAAAAAACCCGTGTATTTTAAAAGCCGCAGGTCGGTCGGATATATTTTTGACCATGATTAAAGCGGTTCATGGCATGGTTTTTTCAAAGATGGTTTTTTCCTGAAACCATGCTCAGGATAAAATCATGGGCAAGTTCCCAGGACCTGCAGTCCAGGTTCTGGTCTCTGCCTTGGTCAAATATTTTGTTCTGGAGAACTTCCACTTCAAGCAGGCTTTTGTTGAATCCTTTGCGGATATACTTAAGGTAGGCTTCTTTTAAGGTCCACCGGCAAAATATATCCAAAGGGGACTTGCCCATATCCTGGATTTCCCTGGATGTGAATGCCGTGTTTAGGAAAAATTTGTCCGGCCTTGGGCCTAACGCTTCAATATCAATTCCCATGCGGGTGTTTGATCTTTTTGCCAGGGCAGCTCCCGTATAAATGCCCGAATGGGACAGGGAAACACAAATATCGGGAAAGGCTTTGAAAAAAGGCGCACCTTCGGGCATGTATCGGATTTGGATATCCTTAAGCCCATGGTCTGGCAGTAAAAATTTTTGTCCTAAAGATTTGAGGGCAAATCTTCCGCAAAGCCATTCGATCTGTTTTTTTCATTGCCTTAAATTGATTCAGCCGGTCAAGTTCCCGGTCACTCAGAAATTGTTCTTTAAAATCATTTTGTGAAAAAGGCCTTGGCCGGCTCGTGGCATAGGCATGATCCAGGGCCTGTTTCAACAGATACTTTACCAGCGCCGGGATGAGATGTACCTGGATCTCAATGCCATGGGCAGGGGAAAAGGCGACCATGGTCCCTATTTGTCCTCTATCCATAGATTCAGACCCTTGTCAGGTGCTCGGGGTTGATCATTTTATAATCCCCTGGTCCTGGGTCAAAAGGAAAAGGGGGATAAATTTGGGATCAAGTTCTGACAGGGGAACATGTCCGTACTCTTCTTCCACCTCTTGGATCAGGCTGTACAAAACCACCTGCAGGGATGGGTCCAGGTCTTTTTCACTAATGTTTGAGGATTGGGCCGCCCAGATGGCAAGGTCCCTTGACCGGGTTTCGTCAATGGTGGTTTTCCCTTTGAACAGATCTTGAAAAAAGGCTGAGAATGTCTCCATGGGAACCGGGGCAAGACTGAATTCTCCCTTTTTGTCCAGCTCGGTTCGGTTTCTGAGCCACAATGTCAGAATCAGGCTTTTATAGGTGAGCACCCCTTGGGTAAAACTGTTCATATCAAGGTCAAGGCCCCTCAGAAATGTATCCAGGCTGATGATCTGGGATAAGATCCGTTCTGTGGACCGGATATCCTTGAGGGAGGAAAAATCCCGGTAGAGTTCCTTGTCCGCATAGTTGGCAAAAAACATGGGGCGCTGGATGAGCAGGCCGCCGATCACCCCGAGATAGGATTCGTCCAGAAAATTTAAGGGCAAATTGTTTTTATTGATAAAACTTCGTTCATACCAGGCTTTGGCCCTGGTTCTGATCTGGATCCTGGCCTTGGAGCCTGTCCTGAAAATATCTTCCAGAAAACAGGTGTTGATCAGGCGGGCAGCATCTTCTGTCTTTGGGGGGTGTTTTAAAAGCACCTCAAGACCCAGGCTGAGAAACGCCATGGTTTTGTTTATGGTTTTTTTTACGGCATCTTTGTGCTGGATCTTCACCCTGTCTGCGGTAATGACTTTATTGATCAGGGCTGCAATTTCATTGTCCAGCATCAAGGCCTCTTTTTCCGCAAGGCCTAAGGCCCGGACAAAAAGATTGTCTCCCTGGATAAACTGGGTAAAGAATAGGGGCGGATGGGGGATGTCCCGGTCAAGGGACTGCCCCTGGCCGGCCATCTTCGGACGGTGTCTGATCCGGGGGGTTGGCTGATAAATGCCCACAGCTTCATGAAAGGGTAAAAATCCTTTTTCCGCAAGCCGCAAATTTTTGAGTCTGAACTGTTCCTCTTCGGTTTCTGCGGGCAGCAGGGCCGGTGTTTCAAGAAGCAGGCCGTGGAAGACGGAAAGATCCATTTCAGCCAGGGCCTTGAGCATATTTTCAATGAGTTCAGGCGCCTCTTCATCCAGGGGATGATCCCCAGTTAGGGGGTCTTCCTGCCCATCCTGTTGGGTCTGCCGGCCTGGAAACCTAAAGTAGAATTTGTCGTCCAGGGTGATATAGTCGTCAAAATCCGAAGGCGGAAGCTCATCATGTTCCCGTACAAAAATACTGATATTGTGAAAGAGAAAAAATTCAATATAATCGGGTTTTTTCGTAATCGTCCACCTGAGCAGACGCTGGGGATCTGCCTTGTAAAGGAGGGCAAATACCTGGGTCATCATAACCGGATCCAGGCGGTCATCATCCCAGACCTCCATGTCAAGGATATATTCCCATTGGTCGGAGTTGGCCATGGCCAGCACCGGGGTGAAATCATGAACCCCGATTTTATGCATGAGATAGTATAAATCCTGGTCTGGGAAGGACTGGATCAGGGTGGCAGGGGACGGGGCGTCCAAGATCAGGTCCAAGGCTTTTTCTGAATCGCTGAACAAAATTTTTTTTCTCTGGTCCTGGCGCTTGAGTTCCTGACGGGCAATGTTGGCAAGTTTATGGGATTGGCTCATGGCGTGTTCTCTTTTGAATTAATTCGGTTTTTGCAGATATCTATATAATGCCCCAGGCAAGGATCCTTGTCAAAGGGGATAAAAAAAGAAAGGGCCTTTGAAAATTGGGCCTGATTCATCAGGCAGACCCCCATACAGACACAAAGGTCCTTGTGTCCCGGAAAATGTGCTAATCCGTTTTCAAGACAATGAACGGCTTTAGAAAAAAGTTTTGCCTTTTGATGGATCATGGCAAGGCCCAGGTATGCTCTGGGGTCGGGGTGGTATTCAAACGCTTTTTCAAACAGGGCCAGGGCGGTTTTGTCCGGATCTTTTATCCGGGGGTCATTTGAATATTCCCCGTGGGAAAAGGTCAGGGCAAGACGGGAGAGAAAATCAGCATGAAAGGGGAACAACTCCTTGTCCTGTTTGAAATCAATTTGGGCGGCAAATTGTTCCACCTTGGTGAAAAAAGCGGATCTTAAACGGTCTCCATAGGATTTAACGCAGGTAAAATCCAGATCTTTATCCACCTTAAACCAGGGCAGGTCTTCGATTTGCTGATACCAGATATCATCGTTGACCCATCCTTTTTCAACGGCCCGGGTGTACAGATGGGTGCCCGGAAAAATGACCAGCATGTAAAATACCGTGCTCAGAGGGCCTAAGCGTTCCATCAACTCAATGCTTTGGTCGATGGTGGCCTGGTTTTCACCCGGGGATCCGTAGATAAAATAGGCCCTGGGCAGGATGCCGTGGGCTTTGACCAGGTCAAAGGCGCGGACGCAGATGTCATTGTCAATGGGTTTTCCCAAGGTTTTTCTGATTTTGGCAGACCCCGATTCTACCCCAAAGCTGATCTGTATGCATCCGGCCTTTCGCATGGATTTGAGCAGATATGCATCAATATAATCCACCCGTGAAATGGCATTCCAGGTAATGGAAAGGCCGGCGGTGATGATGTTTTCGCACAGCTCGATCACCGCTTCTCGATCCATGGTAAAGGTGTCATCGGAAATATAAAAATGGGAGACCCCTTTTCGGGCCAGGGTTTTTATCTCTTCAAAAAACCAACCTGCCGAATGTCGGCGGATGTCGGCGGATCCCCAGAATTTCGGAGATCCGCAAAAGGTGCATTTGCCCGGGCAGCCCCGGGACATGGACAAATGCTGGAAAACAAAATATTTTGAAGGATGAACCAGGGTATCCAGATCCTTGAGCAGTTGAGCCGGGCCTGTATCCACCCGGCCTGTTTTTCGCCTGATCACAAGGCCCGGGATCTGGTCAAAAGACTGGGGGAGCCTTTTTTTGTCCGGATGAATCCTGCCGGCCTTTACCGCCGTGATCATGGCGGTAAAACTGGTTTCTCCCTCGCCTTGTACTATGATATCAAGAGCCGGGCAGGCCTTGAAAAAATGTTCCCCCATAAAGGTGGGGGCGGGCCCGCCAAAAACAAGAATGGTTTGGGGCAAAAGTTTTCTGGCCGCAGTTGCACAGGCCATTGCATTGATCCGGCTGGGGTTGGTCACGGAAAACCCAATGATATCCGGCGGCTCTGTTTTAATATATTTTTTGAACACGGACAAAGGATTAGCCTTGCCTTGTTGGCCCGGGTCAGGGGGGGCATCGCCCAGGTCAGCCAGGTTCAGAATGTTAGCGGTCATTTTTTGTTCCAGTGCCTGGGCCGCCAGATAGTAGAGGCCGATGGGAACAATTTTTGCGTCGTCATCTGTGATCCGCTGGTCCAGACAGGCTGGATTGACTAAAAGAATTTTCACCGGATTAAAAGGCTTTAACAATCAGGTCGGCCGTTTTTCGTTTGGGCACGTGGTGGACTGATGAGTCATCCCGCCAGTATTTTATATCACCCTGGTCTTCCAGGTCATCGATTATAACCCTTTCAACAGGCTTGCCCAGGGCAATGACCAGCTTGACCTCTAAATGGTCGGCAATGCCCAGAAAATTGCTGAGTTTTTTAATATTGATGGCCCCGAACATACAGCCGGCAAGTCCCTGGGCCCGTGCGCCCAGCAGCATGGTCTGGGCGGCAATTCCGTAGTCGCACCAGAATTTGTCTGCAATGGATAAATCGCCTAGAACAACGATATAGCCTGTGGGCTGTTCTTTTTTTTCAGGCCCCTTCCAGTCCTTGAGATAGGCGGCCCAGGTCAGACAGGAAAAAATCTGGTCATTTTTTATTGGGTCTACCGAAAGAATGTATTTTAAGGGCTGTTTATTGGCTGCTGAGGCGGTATGTCGGGCCAGGTCCACCAGATTTTCCAGGGTGCTTAAATTAAGCTTGAAATCATTGTCGAATCGTCTGCAGGACCGGTTTGATTTGACCAGCGCTTTGAAATCCTCCATGGAGTTCTCCTTATTTTTTACACGGTTCCCTGATAAATCTGGGCATGTTGATGTCAATCCAGTCCAGGATCTTGTCCATTTCCTGGGTGATTTGTGTTAAGGCTTTTCCCCTGTGGCTGACCCTGGCTTTTTCTTCCATGGAAAGCTGGGCAAAGGTTTTGTCGAGTTCTGGGAAATAAAAGATGGGATCATATCCAAATCCGTTTTCACCCTGGGGTTTTCGGGTCAAGACCCCTTCACACCGGGCTTCATAAGTCAGAGCTGGTCCTGTGGGGATGGCAATGGAGATCACACATTCAAATGCTGCTTTGCGGTTTTCTTCATCTTTTAAGGCCTCAAGGAGTTTGGCAAGGTTTTGGGCATCGGTTGCATCTTCACCGGCATACCGCGCAGAATAGACACCCGGAGCATTGTCCAGGGCCTCCACGCACAGACCTGAATCATCTGCCAGGGCAGGGTATCCCAGGACTCTGGCTGTAAAGGAGGCTTTTTTGTAGGCATTGTCGTCAAAAGTTTCTCCATCTTCAATGACTTCCGGGATAGGACCGAAATCAGAAAGATTTTTAATTTCAACAGGATACTCTTTGAGAACGTTCTGAATCTCCCTGGTTTTATTTTGATTGGTCGAGGCCAGTACAATGATCTGTTTCACGTGATAACTCCTTTTTTGGCAATTGAGGGGGCTCATTAAAATTTGGGCTTAATATAAGTATGTCCCCAGGGTTTGTAAAGTAGTGGAATCTGGGCCTGGCCGATTTGTCCCGGAAGAGTCGAATCTGAAAATTTATCTTTGTCCGGGGGGAAAAGATAGGATAGAGGAATTCACAGGGCGGGTCATGCCCGGGCAAGTTCTTTTTTAATGGCCAGCCCTATTTTTTCAAGGGTATAGGGCTTTTTCAGATACTGACCCGCCCCCAGGGCCATGGTCTTTTTAACCTGGCGGGTTTGGGAAAATCCGCTGGCAATCACGGCTTTCTGGTCGGGTTTGAATTGAATGATTCTGGTAAAGGTTTCCAAACCGTCAATGCCCGGATCCATGATCATGTCCAACAGCACAAGGTCTGCGGAATGTTTTTTCAAAAACTGCACCGCCTCTTCCCCGCTTCCCACATCAATCGGATCATAGCCGAGCCGTTTAAGGGCAATCAGGGCAATCTGCCGCTGGTGGTCCACATCATCCACAATGAGGATTCTTTCTTTGTTGCCCATAAGCGCTTTAAAGTCAACGGGGTCTATGGACGTCTCGACCAGGTCGTCCGTGACCGGGAAATAAAGGTCAAACCGGGTTCCCTTGCCCGGGGTTGAAGACACATCAATATACCCGTCATGGTCCTGAACCGTTCCCCATACAACGGCCATGCCAAGGCCTGTGCCGGAACGTCCCATCACTTTTTTAGTGAAAAAAGGTTCAAAAATCCGTTTGACGTCTTCAGGGCAAATGCCTTCTCCCTGGTCTTCCACTGTCAGGACCAGATAGTCCCCTTCATGGACACGATCATACCCTTTTACCGGTTTTTCCAAATGCTGGTTACGGGTTGAAATCTGAATGACCCCGCCTTCTTTCTGGGCTTCGGCAGCATTGGAGATCAGGTTCATCACGGTTTTTTGGAGATGGATGGCTGATCCTTTCAACTGGGGGGCTGTGGCCTTGATATGGGTTTTAACTGATACATGGGGATGGAAGGAGAGAATTTTTTCATATTCAGGCATCCGTAAAAAGTCCTGTACAATTTCGTTGAGATCCACCACCTCCCGGGTAACGACCCCCCGCCGGGACAGGGTGAGCAGGTCCTGAACGATCTCCGTGGCCCTTAATCCTGAAGACTGGATGACCTTAAGGCCCTTGGCAATCGGGCTTTTTTCAGGAAGATCCATGAGCAAAAGGTCCGGATAGGTGACAATACCTGACAAAACATTGTTTAAATCGTGTGCCACACCGCCTGCCAGCAGGCCCAAGGCTTCCATTTTTTGGGAGCGGTTGAGCCGGTCTTCCAATTCCTTTTCCCTTTGGGCAATGGCTTTTTGTTCGGAAATATCCCTGAAAATGCCGATGATTTTTTCAGGCTTGTCCTGATCATCCCTGACCAGCCGGGCATTGATTGAACAGGTTCGAATTTCTCCTGATTTGTCCATCAGGTCGAGCTCATATCCTGAAACCTGATTTTCCTTGATCAAAAGATCAAAGATAAAGGGTCGGTCTTGGGGAATCTGATATACTTCATTGATGGCCTTTCCACGGATTTCTGTCTGGACATAGGAAGAGACCTGCTCAATTGAGGGGGATATTTCAAGGATGGTGCCTTCAAGGCTGGATTCAAAATAGACATCCAGGATATTTTCAAATATTTGCCGGTGCTTTTTTTCAGAAACCGAAAGTTCGATCAAAGATTTGTGCAGCCCGGTCAGGACAATGGTGACCAGCATGGTGGACAAGATGTTGAGCAGCATGAAGTTGGCAGAGATGACCACCCATTTCATGCCTGGATTTACCTTGGCAATATCCCAGGATTTGAACCCGAACTGGGCCATCAGTTCTGTTTGGTGAACCTGGATCAAAATTCCCACAAAAAGAATGGTCAATCCGTTTAGGACCAATGCCCAGACAGAGGGCTTTGTCCCCATGAGCACTCCGGTGAGGATGGGGAAAAAAAACAGCCACAAAGGGCCTGCACCAAATGGACCCAGGGTAAAAAGCAGGATAAGCCCCAGAACGTATGATATCCCGGCCATGGCAGCGGCCCTGAAGGTGTAAGAAAGGGAGGGCTTGAAAAAAAGAAAAAGGCCAAAACCCAGTATCAGGGTGTCAGCCCCAGCCACCATCCACAAGGATTCTTTGATGGAAAGATAAACGCTGGGTATCCAGGTGAGAGATCCCAGAAGGGCAATGGTCAAAAGCAGGGAGAGCAATACCCGTTCCTGCCAATAGTGGATACCGTTTTGTGCTGTCAGGTGCGCCGGCGTGGTTTTTTTAATGATAAATTGTTTAATGGTACCCATTATGAACCAGGTCAGCCTTATGGAATATATATTTTATTTTCATGTTTTTTTATAATACTTTTTTGGATAACTGCCAGGGATCATACCATTTATTTTAGGGGATTGCCATGGTTTGTTCCCATGTTTCCAGCCGTTACCGGGTGGGGTTTGGATCCGGGTACAGGGTGTGATATCATGTTCAAATGAAAAACACCCGGTATTCAACCATTTTTTTATTTGCCGGCCAGGGGGCTCAATACCAGGGCATGGGTGCTGGCCTCTATCGGGCAGAGCCTGTTTTCAAGTCCTGGATGGATGCATTGGATCAGATTCCAAGGCAGCAGGGATTAGGCTCTGTGGTGAATTTTTTATATGGCAGGCCCCAAATGGATATTATTTCCTGTGTTACCGGACAGTTGCTCTGCCCTGTGGATCTTGATATTTTGGTCAGAATCGGAGCAACGCCGGTGCTTTTTTCAAAGGCCTTGAACTTCCTGGCCCTGGGATTGACCCAAGGGCCAGAGCCTTTTTCCGGATTTGTGAACATTTACGACCTTGGGCCCGGAGGGGCGATGTCAGGATTTGTCCGCCAGAACAAGAGGCTTTCGGGGAAAATTAAAATTTTCAGGACTTTGACCCGGGTGAAAAATGAAATCCGAAACTTAAACAAGGTGAAAAAGGAAGAAATTCAAAGATGAGAGCTGTTCTTTTTCCCGGCCAGGGGTCCCAGAAAAAAGGGATGGGCCAAGACCTGTTTGACCAGTTTGACTCTCTTGTCAGCCAGGCCGACCAAATTCTGGGGTTTTCCGTCAGGGAGGTCTGTTTGTCTGATCCGGCAAAAAAAATGGATCTTACCCAATATACCCAGCCTTTAATGTTTGTGGTCAATGCCATGGCCTATGCTGAGCAAGAAAAAAAAAGGATTCCCCCCCCTTGTTTCCTGGCCGGCCACAGCCTGGGGGAGTACAATGCCCTGGCCGCCTCAGGGGCCATTGATTTTTCCACCGGGCTGAAACTGGTTCAAAAAAGGGGGCGGCTCATGGCCAATGCGAAAAACGGGGGCATGGCCGCCATCATCGGGCCGGGGCCCGATAAGATCCGGGACTGCCTTGAGACCAACAAGATGACGGATATTGAAATCGCCAATTTCAATACCCCGTCCCAGACCGTTGTTTCAGGTCTTCGGGAGCGGATTGAGGCTGCCAAACCCTTGTTTGAACAGATGGCCGGCACCCGGTATGTAATTCTCAAGGTCTCAGGCGCGTTTCATGCCTCGTTCATGAAGCCGGCCGCCCTTGAGTTCAAGGCATATCTGGACCGGTTTTCCTTTGGCCGGCCAAAGATTCCCGTAATCTCCAATGTTTTGGCAAAACCCTATCCCCGGGATGAAATCAAAGCACTGCTCTGGCGCCAGATGATTTCTCCTGTGCGCTGGATGGACTCTGTTCGCTACATGGCAGGACAGGGAACCACGACCTTTGTGGAAACAGGGCCGGGACGGGTGTTGACCCGTATGATACCCCCGATTTTAAAAGGCCGCGAATCATGATTTCGTTGGATTCAGACCAGGTTCATCTTTTTTATGTCAAAGCAGACAAGATCAATGACACAGCTCTGTTAAAAGAATATGAGTCTGTGCTTTCAAGGGAGGAACGTGAAAAAGTGGGCCGGTACCGATTTGAAAAGGACCGTCACCTGAGTCTTGTGAGCCGGGCCCTGGTGCGGTATCTGCTCTCAGCCTATACGGGCAGGGCGCCTGAATATTTTTCTTTTTTTTGCAACTCTTTTGGCAAGCCCGCCATTTTAAAGGAACAGGCAGACCGGCTGGGGTTGGATATTAAGTTCAACCTTTCCCACACCCCGGGAGCGGTGGTTCTGGGCCTTGGCATCACCCATGAGATCGGGGTGGATGTGGAGCAGGTGGACAGATCCATAAGCCTTGGGGTGGCAGACCGCTTTTTTTCAAAAAAAGAGGCGGAGATGGTCCGTCAATATTCCGGGTCAAGACGCCATCAGATTCTTTTTGATATCTGGACTTTAAAAGAGGCCTATATCAAGGCCAGGGCCAAGGGGTTGTCCATCCCTCTGGACAGTTTTTCCTTTGATTTGGGACCTCAAGACAGGATCAAATTTACAGACCCGGCCGGAACAGGGGAGGGGTGGCAGTTTTTCAGATGGCGGCCAGGTCAAAACCTGACCATTGCCGCAGCCGTTGAAAGCCGATTTCCCATTAATTTTAGCCATTATCATTGTGTTCCTTTTGACAGGATTCAGCCGGTCTGAAGGTCCGGGCCCTGCTGAAATGGCTTTCAAGGGGGTAAACATCCGATAGGGCTCAGTTCCGGGGCTGAAGCAGTGCCGTTCAATTGTCAAAACCTGATATTCCCGGAGATCAACCAACGCTTTTTGCCATGGCGGGGCTGGCGGGTTGACAAGGGAAAATGGAACTGGTATGACCTCTTACCAGAAACAATTTATTTTATGAGGACCACATGCCTTTATTGGAACAGATGGAAAAACCCTTGAAACCGGCCGAGTTTGCAGAGCGCAAGATCCTTGAAGCCATTTTGGACAGATCCTATGAACCCGGGGACGCTCTGCCCGGAGAGCGGGTTTTGGCCCAGAGTCTCGGGGTGACCCGGCCCACGCTCAGGGAGACCCTGCAGCGTCTTGCAAGGGAAGGCTGGGTCACCATTGCCCATGGTAAGCCTACCCGGGTAAATGATTATTTATCCCAGGGGGGATTGGGTATTTTAACCACCCTGGCCAAGTATGGGGATTATCTTTCCTGGGATATGGTTCTGCATCTGCTCAAGGCAAGGTGCATGATTCTTCCGGGAGCTGCGCGGCAGGCGGTGGAAAACGATCCCATGGCCATTGTTGAATTTTTAGATACCGGGCTGCCCACCTCTCTTGATCCGGCCTCTTTTGCCCGGTTTGACTGGGAGCTTCAGACCTTGATGGTGAAAACGGCAAAGAATCCGGTATTGATAATGATATTCAACGATTTTGCACGGGTATACCATCTTCTTGGGGAAGGGTATTTTATGATGAAAAAAGCAGAAAAAAGCTCTCGCCAATATTATTCAGACCTTAAAATGGCCATAGAAAAGGGCGAGGACGTTTATGGTCTGGTTGAATCGGCAATGGTCCAGGCCCATGACCTCTGGGAGGCTGAACATGAGGATGAATGATATTGATTCTGCCTATGACCTGGTGATCGTGGGCGGCGGGGTGACAGGTGCCGGGGTGTTTCACCGGGCTGTTCACCTGGGGCTAAAACTCTTGCTGGTGGAATCCCAGGATTTTGCCTGGGGCACCTCCAGCCGATCTTCTAAAATGGTCCACGGGGGACTGCGTTACCTTAAAGAGGGAAAATTTTTGTTGACACGGTCTGCCGTCAAGGAGCGCCAGCGAATGCTTTCGGCCTATCCCGGCCTGGTTACCCCTTTGGATTTTATCATGCCCATCTATAAAAATTACGGGCCCTCTAAAACCACTATTAAAACCGGGCTTTCCATCTATAGCCTCATGGCAGGGCAGCGCCAGCATTGTTTTTTTAACCGGGAGACCACCCTGGAAATGGTCCGGGGAATTTGTCCGGATGCGTTGGCATCAAGCGTGGGGTTTATGGATGCCCAGGTGGATGATGCCCGTTTGGTACTCCGGTTGATTTTTGATGCCTGCGACATGGGCGGGCATGCCTTAAATTATACCGCTGCCGTGAAAATTGACCGGGACAGACAGGGCCGGGTCAGGGCGGTGCAGATCAAAGAGGCTGATACCGGAAACCAAAGACAGATTGCAACTTCCGTGGTGATCAACGCCACAGGTGCCTTTGCAGAAAAACTTCATCCCTCTCCGGTTAAAGGGTTTCACATTCGGCCCCTGAGGGGGAGTCATTTGATTTTTCCGGGTGACAGTCTTGACTTGGATCGGGTGATTTCATTTATCCATCCCAGAGACAGGCGGCCGGTCTTTCTTTTTCCATGGGAAGGCTGCCTTGTGCTCGGCACCACAGACATGGATTTTAAGGGAAATCTGGAACAGGATCCGTCCATCACAAACCAGGAGATTGATTACCTCATGGAAGGACTGGGGTTTATTTTCCCCCACCTTGACTTGGGCGTTGACAATGCCCTGTCATCCATTTGCGGAGTCAGGCCGGTGCTGAGCAAAAAGAAAAAACAGGCATCAAAGGAGTCCCGAGAGCATGTGGTATGGAAGGATAAGGGGCTTGTCACGGTGACCGGAGGGAAACTGACCACCTTCAGCCTGCTTGCAAAAGATGCCCTACGGGCCGCAGGCGCCTGGCTGCCAAAGCCTGAAAAAGGAAAAAAACCGCAGGACCATTTGAAATGGCATTCTGGCAGGTTGGGGTTAAGCCCTGGTCAATTGTTGAGACTTCAGGGCCGCTACGGTGCCAGGGCAGAGGCCATGACAGATCTGTTCAATTCCCGGGCAAGTGAATGTGTGGGATCCTCCCATACCCTGTGGGCAGAACTGATTCACGGGGCAAGGGCAGAACAGGTTCGCCATCTGTCTGACCTGCTTCTCCGGCGAGTGCGGATCGGCCTGGTTTTGCCCAATGGGGGAATGGACATCATGGACAGGATCCAAAAACAGGTCTCCCCCTTTCTGGACTGGGACCCGGACCAATGGAAAACAGAAATCTTAAATTACAAGCAGTTGTGGGACCGGGCCTATTCCCCCCGGCCCGGACAGGGGTGATATGACAACTAAAACCATATTGGCCGTTGACTGCGGCACCCAGAGCCTCAGGGCCCTTGTGTTCAGCCTGGAGGGCAGGATGCTTGCCAACGAGAAAATTGAGTATCCTCCCTATGTCAGCCCGGGGCCGGGACTGGCAGAGCAGGACCCTAAAATTTATTGGGACAGCCTGGTAAACGCCTGCCGGATTTTAAAGGAGAAAACCCCTGAACTCATTGCCTCCCTTGCAGGGGTGGGGGTGACCTCCCAGCGGGCCACCATGATCAATGTGGACGAGGAGGGTAGGGTGCTGAGGCCGGCCATTGTCTGGCTGGACCAGCGGGTGGCCCAACCTGAGTTTGCCGTCTCGGGCCTGCTCAATGCCGGTGTGAAACTGGCCGGCCTTGAGACAAAACTCATGGAGGCCCAGGCCCAGGGTAAGTGCAATTGGATTCGTCAGAATCAGCCGGATATCTGGGAGGCCACCCATAAATACCTCCAGGTCTCAGGGTTTTTAAATTTTAAGCTCACCCGCAATTTTGCAGATGCAACCGCCTCCCAGATCGGGCATCTTCCCTTTGATTATAAAAGACAAAAATGGTCCGGGACCTGGGGGCTGACCCGCAAGCTTTTTCCCGTGGAAGCATCTAAACTGCCTCGCCTGGTCCCTTCCGGAGAAATTTTAGGGCGAACAACCCAGGAGGCTTGCGATTTGACCGGCATTCCGGCCAATATTCCCGTGGTGGCCTGCGGGTCGGATAAAGGATGTGAAACCCTGGGCTCCGGCGTGGTGGACCAGACCATGATTTCGTTGAGTTTCGGCACCACGGCCACGGTTCAGACCACAACAAAAAAATATTTTGAAGCCATCCCTCTGATGCCCCCCTATCCTGCACCTGTTCCCGGGTGCTATAACCCTGAGGTGGAGATTTTCAGGGGGTTCTGGATGATTTCATGGTTTAAAAAGGAGTTTGCCCAAAAAGAGGTGGAAACAGCCCATGCTTTGGGGATTGCTCCTGAACAATTATTGGATCAATGCCTGGAAAGAACGCCTCCCGGTGCCATGGGCCTTTTGGTCCAGCCCTATTGGGGGCCGGGCCTGGATCATCCCAATGCCAAGGGTGCCATGATCGGGTTTGGAGATGTCCATACCAAGGATCATGTCTACCGGGCCGTGATCGAGGGCCTGGGATTTGCCCTGCTCGAAGGCATGGAACGTATCCAGGCCAAGGGCCGGGTAAAGGTTCGTCAGGCCGTTCTGTCAGGGGGAGCTTCCCAGAGCAACGCCATCTGCCAGATTGCCGCAGATATTTTTAACCTGCCCATGGTCAAGGCGGCCACCCATGAAACCTCCGGCCTGGGGGCTGCCGTGCTAACGGCCAAAGGAATCGGTGCCTATGACAGTATTTGCTCGGCAGCATCAAACATGACACGGCCTGCCAGGCAATTTACCCCCAATCCAGACCATGTCAGTATTTATGCGGATTTGTACCAGCGGGTATACAAAAAAATGTACAAGTCCCTTTCCCCTTTATACCGAGATATTCAAGCCATAACAGGATATCCTGAAAAATGAAAAAAAAATCCCAAGAGACTCCCCAATGGATAGAAACCTTACCTGAACCCAATTCTTTTCGTTCTGTTTTTAAATGGGGCGCCCCTGATGCCTTTAAAAATCCCAGCTCAGGATTTTTAAAGGTGATCCAAAAGGGTCTTGCCATGGCAGACACGGATTTTGCCGTCACCTCTGGTACAGGGGAGGGGGCTGTACCCCAAGATCTGCCGTCTGCCCTGAATCCCAAGGCGGTCCAGGCCATAGAAAAGGTGGTGGGCCGGGAAAACATTTCCCTGGCCGGATATGAAAGGCTCAAATATGCTTCCGGCAAAGCCATGGAAGATTTAATGCGGTTGAGGCAGGAACGGGTGGAAACAATCTGCGATCTGGTGGTCCATCCCAGGTCCAGGGCGGATGTGGCAGGGGTGGTAAACATCTGTCACAAACATAAGATCCCGGTTCATGTCTACGGGGGGGGGAGTTCAGTCACCTTTGGGCTCTCTTGTCCCAGGGGCGGGGTGATCCTGGTGATGTCCACCCACATGAACCAATTGATTGAGTTTAATGAGACAGATCAGACCATTGTTGTGGAGCCGGGCATGATGGGGCCTGTTTACGAAGAGATGCTGAATCAGGCACCCAAGATCCTTGGCGCTCAAAAGGCCTATACCGGAGGGCATTTTCCCCAAAGTTTTGAATTTTCCTCTGTGGGCGGCTGGATCGCAGCCTTGGGATCGGGCCAGGCCTCCTCATTGTACGGGGATGCTGCCGATCTGGTCATTGCCCAGGAATATGTGACCCCGGCGGGCAGTTTTAAGACCCTTGCCTATCCTGCAACTGCCACAGGCCCTAAAGTCAACGAGATTATGAAAGGAAGCGAAGGCAGTTTCGGGGTTCTGGTTTCCCTTACCCTGAAAGTCTTTGAATATCTGCCCCAAAATAATAATCAGTTTGCCTTTATGTTTCCGGATTTTAAGTCTGCCGTGAAAGCCGGGCGGACGATCAGCCAGGGCCGGTTCGGCATGCCGGCCATTTTCAGGATATCCGATGCAGAAGAAACAGATGTGGCCATGGAAATGTACCACCTTGAAGGGGGGATTTTAGACAAAATTCTTAAATTTAAGGGGATGAAAAAAGGCAGCCGCTGTCTTGTCATGGGCCAGGCTGAAGGTGAAAAAGGATTTGCAGATAATGTCACAAGGCAGGTGAAAAAAATTTCACGGCAGCACAAAGGGATGTATCTTACCGGCTATCCCATGAAAAAATGGTATCACGGCAGGTTCTCAGATCCCTATATGAGGGATGCCCTCAATGACTACGGGGTGCTGATCGACACTTTGGAATGCTCGACTAGCTGGGAAAATCTTCACCATCTTCACCAAGAGGTCAGGGCCGTGGTAAAGGCAAGGCCGGATACCATCTGCATGACCCATGCCTCCCATTTCTATGGACAGGGCACCAATCTGTATTTTATTTTTATTACCCGGATGACCGAGATTGAGTCCTTTAGAGTTTATCAGCAGTCCATTCTTGATGCCATTGAACGGGCCGGGGGATCTTTGAGCCACCACCACGGGGTGGGCCGGATGATGGCCCCGTTTATGGAACGTCATTTGGGAAAGCAGCAGATGGATATCTTAAGGGCCCTTAAGGCACATCTGGATCCAAACGGGATTATGAATCCCGGGGGGCTGGGTCTGGGGGGATGATCTGTTTTCCTTTGTTTGAAAAATAGTGTGTGGCCAGAATAGTGCCTTTTGCGTTTAGAGGCGCCCAATTCAAGGATGGAAAATTTTATTCTTCGGTTTAGAAAAATCCTGAAAACGGATTGGCCAGTTTTTTTTCAACCTGGTTTTGTTTTGCCAGACGTTCCATATTCTGGCCTAAAAGGTCCATGCAGTGGTCAATGGATTCATTGATCTCTAGGATTTTGTCATCGGACTTGATCATATCAAAAAAGGCTTTGACCACCTTGGGATCAAACCGGGAGCCGACCCCCTGTTTTAATTGGGTCAATGCTTGGGCCAAATCTTTTTTCGGGATGTCGGGGCGGCCTGTGATCATGGTTTCAAATGCATTGCAAAGGGTAAGAATCCTTGCCCCCAAAGGAATGTCTTCCCCTTTTTTACCCTCGTGATATCCTTTACCGTTGAATAATTCATGATGGGAGCGGACCAGGGGCGCGATTTCCCCTAAGAATGTCAAAGGGCCTAGAATATCCGCCCCGATGACCGGATGCTGCCGGATCAGGTCCATCTCTTTTTCAGAGAGCCTGCCCAAGTGGTCAAGAATTTTATCCCGGGTTCCGATTTTTCCGATATCGTGGAGGATGCCTGCATTGTGGATCAGATCCGCCTCTTTTTTGTTGAGCCCCATCTGCAGGGCCGTGGCCTTGGCCAGCCTTGCCACGGTAAGGGAGTGGCCGTGGGTGACAGGGTCCCTTGCCTCAATGGCCAGGGCAAATCCCTGGATGATCTGGCCGTAAAGATCCAGCATTTTTTTGTCATATCCAAAGGCTTTTTCAAGGGCAATGGCCCCTTGTTCCCCGAGGGCCGAGAGAAGCTCCAGTTCCGTTTTGTCCAGGGTCTGGTTTCCGGTGAAATATACGGCCAAAAGCCCTTTATACGGGCCGGTGATATCAAAATACTGACCTGTTATGGCATTGATAAGATGTTTGCCCAGCCGTTCCAGGTCGGGTATTCGCTGATCATTTCTGGCATCGGTGATGGCAATGGGGTCAAGGGTTTGGGGGTCAAACAAAGTCATTAGGGTTGGAAAATCAACCCTGGACAGGCTTTGATAGTCAAATCCATGGCTGATCTTGGTCTGGATTTTTTCCTGGGCAGTGTTGAGAATCCAGAAAATGGCCCCTTTGGCCCTAAGAATTTTGGTGATATTTTCCACAATACAGACCAGGATGTCCGTGGTGGCGGTGTTGGCATGGATCTGTTTGCTGACCTGGGCAAAGAGTCTGAAATAGGCTTTGTAACGATGGTTTTCCAAGTCTTCATTCCTCCGGGAAGCGCCCTGATTACAAGGGAGCATGGGCGCTGGTCCATATCTATTAAAAATTTATCAATTAAAAAAGTTCAGCCATGCCTGGTTATAGGTTTTGACCATTTTTTTCTGGAATTGGACCACAACATCCAACGTCCGGTGTAATTGTTTTTTTTGTTTTGAATCGAGAATGGATATGTCAACCCAATTATGGTCCAGCTCTTTTTTAGTCTTGTCCAGGTGGGAGATGAGTTTGATCCGGGTCAAAAAGACAAAGGCATGGGTAAGGGTGTCAAATTCAGTCTGGGTGAGAATGCTTTCATCCCTGAGCCGTTCCAACCGTTTGAGGGTCGAGGGAATCTGGATGCCATGGTTTACGGCAAAGAGCCTGGCACCGTTAACAATGTGGGCAATGGCCTGGGTCTTGATGTTGAAACAGGATTTGCACCCGGGTTTTTGTCGGGTATTGATCCGGTTGAACCGGGTTTTCGGGGCGGCAAATAATTGGTCGTCCCGGACCAGAAGATGGCTGGCCGAAGAATGGGCATTAAAGTTTTGAAATACCCTGGCATGGAGTGTGGCAGCCAGGCGCCGGTCTCCGAAAATGGCTTTGAAATCCAGGAGAATGGTCAGCTTTCGGACAGCATCCGGATCTGTGGACCCCACCCAATTGTCCAGGGCCCTAAGCCAATGGCCCAAGGGTCTGCACCAGTCCGGATTTGTGGCCATGACATTGCCTTTGCAAAGGGTGAATCCAAATTGATCAAGCCCCTGGGTCACTTCCCGGGCAAGTGCCTTAAAATAGTCAAATGCGATTGTTTTATTCTCTTTTGACGGGTCGGCATAGATCAGGGCATTGTCCTGGTCCGTACGGACAACCTGTTCTCCTCTGGCATCAGAGCCCATGGAAATCCAGCAGAAGGGCAGGGGCGGGACCATATTGTTTCGGATTTCAAGTTCATTGATTTTGTCCTGAATAATTCTGGAGGTGACCATGGTGTTGAAATGGGATACCCGGTCAAGCAATAGATTCAGGGCCAAGCCTTTTCCCTGCGTGTCCCGGTGATTGAGCCAGGCCAGGATCCACTGGTCCATGCGGTCTGCAATTTGAGTGCTTTCAAAGGAAAGATCATTATGGCTGACAGATGAAATCAATCTGTCATAATCAGCGTCCATACACGAATCCTCTGGTTGTAAATTGGGGGATTCTGTTTGTCTGAACAATTTCCTTTTCAGGTCCATATTGTTTTTCTCCGGACAATGATCACAAGGCGATTTTTTAATACTAGCATGTTCCAAAAATCTGTGCAAGCAAAGAGGTTGGGGCGCCAGGGCTCACGCATGTAAATATTGTAAAGTGCCTATAGTTTGGGAATGTTCAGAATTCTGTGTCACGGTTTCGGTTCCCGGATCTGCCTCAGCGCCAGCGGAAGTAAAAGTCAGGTCCGAGAATGGGCCTTCAATCAGCCACGTCGGAGGAGTTGATTTTTGCTGGAGTGGAGTTCCTGGAACCATCTTTTCCATCTGTAAATAAATCCCTATCAAATTCCCAGCTCTTTATCCAGCCGGCCTTCAAAGAAAATTGCCAACTGGGAAATTGTCAGTGACCAATTTTGAATCGGCATTGTCCATTTTTTACTGGCGTTCTGGATCCCCATGTAAAGCAGCTTTAACAGGCTGTCCTGGTTCGGGAATGATCCCTTTGTTTTGGTCAGTTTTCGAAACTGTCGATGCACAGCCTCAATGGTATTTGTGGTGTATATTATCCGTCGAATCTCTTCTGGATATTTAAAGAAATGACTGAGGCGTTCCCAGTTGTTCCGCCAGGATTTTATCACAATCGGGTATTTGTCATTCCATTTATTTTCCAAGATATCCAGTTCTTCTTCGGCCAGATCCTTATTGACCGCTTTATAAACACGTTTTAGATCTGCCATAAATTCCTTTTTATTTTTGGAACCAACGTATTTCAATGAATTTCGGATCTGGTGGACTACGCAGAGTTGAACTTCTGTGTCCGGGAATATGGTCTCAATGGCCTCGGGAAAACCTTTTAGACCATCAACACAGGCAATCAGGATATCTTTTACCCCTCGGTTTGAAAGGTCTGTTAACACCTGCAGCCAGAAGTTCGCACCCTCATTCTCGGATATGTACAGCCCAAGAACCTCTTTGCGGCCCTCGATATTCACCCCAAGAATTGTGTAAACGGCTTTGCTGGCGACCTTTCCGTTTTCTCGTACTTTATAATGTATGGCATCAAGCCATATGATTGGGTACACATTTTCCAACGGCCTGGCCTGCCATTCTTTGACGGTATAGATGATTTTATCGGTAATGGTGCTCAGAGTGGCATTTGAAATCTCAAGTCCATAGATTTCCTGTAAATGGGAAGCCATATCATTATAACTCATGCCCAGGCCGTAAAGGGCTATTATCTTTCTTTCAATTTCATCGCTGAGCGTTGTCTGATGTTTTTTGACGATCTGTGGAGAGAAGGTTCCGGCCCTGTCACGCGGGGTTTCCAGCTCAAATTTACCATCCAGGGATTTAATGGTCTTTTTGCTTTTTCCATTACGGCGGTTGGCAGAAACTTCCTGCCCGAGATGGGACTCCAACTCTCCTTCAAGAGCAGCTTCAGCAAGATTTTTGATTAATGATGTAAGGACGCCGCCCTTACCTGTGAAGGGTTTACCTTCCTGGATGCCTTTAAGGGCTTTTTGAAAATCAAATTCGGTGTTTTCTTCGGTCATGTCAGTTCTCCTTATTTAGCTGAGTATATCAGCTTTCATTCAACTGACACAGAATTTTGAACGTCCTCTATAATTTTGATTGGTTCAAGTATCATCCAAACATAACTTCCTTCAGATATTTGATATCCATAGCAGCATTCAACCTTTTGGTTTTTACACTCCCTTTAAATGTCTTATTGTTCCGTAATAAATTTAATGCAATGTGCCGAATCGCTGCAAAATTCTCAGGAGAGTTCCCCTTTCTGACTCTGCTTTCGTCTTCACGGAACGCAATATCCAATACCCAATGCACTGAATTTTCAATTCCCCAATGCCTCCTGACAGCATTACCAAAAATATTGGGGTCGCTATCCAGGCTCGATATATAATATCGCTTTTCATGACTGATCTGGCCGTCCATTTCCCGGGTGGATTCAATCATTCCAATACTTTTCAAACCTTTCCAACTTTTTTTATCTTCAAACCAATCAATATCAGAGGTTATCACAGCCCTGCGCGTTTCGACTCGACCGTGCCCTCCGTCAACACTGGTCTGTTCATTAAACTGGTACCCCTGATTTTTCATTTCTTCCATTTTATTGAAAAAAAGTACCGCTTCATCATGCAAGGTTTTATGATTTTCTTTCAGGGCAAGGACATAGTCACACCCTTTGTTTATTATGGTTTCAGCGATTTTCTTTTGAGTGCCCATGGCATCAATGGTTATAATGCAGCCCGAGATATCTAAAAGTTTTAAAAGATTTGGAATGGCCGTAATTTCATTTGATTTTTCTTCGGTTTTTAATTGCCCTAAAACCACTTTATTAGACGAAGCCCACGAACTGATCATATGAATGGCTTTCTTATCATTGGAGGTATCGTGTGAACGCCTTAGAGTTTTGCCGTCGATTGCAATGACTTGACCTTTGGTCATCTTTGCAACCGACTGAACCCAGTGCATAAAACTGCTCTGAAATTCATTCGGGTTCATCCTTTCAAAAATTCTGCCAAAGGTGTCATGGGAGGGTATCCCATGGGGAAGGCTTAGAAATTTTGACAACCACCTTTTTCTCTTTTTGCCAAAGTTTTCAATTTGCTCATAAGTGTCTGCGCCAGCAACTACCGCACAAATTGCGATGATGACGACATCAATTAAATTATGAAGCTTATTGTGGTGTCTGGGGTCCTGAATATTGTCAAAAAAAGTTTCAAGAGATTTTTTTTCGTTCATTGGCAACTCCTTGTGTTTATTGCTATATATATCGTATCTGTGCAGCGATGTCTAGGAAAATTTTGTTCGATGCTCATATACTATAGCAAGCCAGGAGAGCCAGGCTGGGATAGGGTGAAGGGGGTGGAGTGGCGTAAATGAGCGGCCCGCCAGGACGGCATAGGTCCGATCATTTCCGCTTCTTAAGCGGTCAGGACGACCGCTTAAGATTTAACGGAATCCCCTCACCTATTCCAGCCGGGTAAGGACGAATCTTAATAAAAGTTACATGCGATGACCCTGTCAGCCATCCTTATCCCGACGATTTCCTAGCAATTTGAAAAAACCGGGTCAAAATCGATTCGTGAAATATGCGGATTGTCTAGTCAACCGGCAGATAAAAGACCAGCTCGGTATTGGTGTCTTTGGACTGGGCATAGAGATAAATTCCTTAGAAAAAAATACGGTTTGATTTTTGAAAAATCTCTAAAAATCGATCTTCCTGGTCCATCAATTCTTCAGGGCCTGCCATCCTGGTGCTGCCGAATTTGGAAAACTCAAGCCTCCCTTTTTCATCAATGTCCAGTTGGCCGAAAAACCGGTTGACCGAGGCAAACCCGCTGAGTTTGCCATCCAGTTGAAATTGAACAAATGCAGGCTCCTCCCCTTTTAGATCAACTGTTTTTCCGTTTTCAATCATTTGCCTTAAAACCCACTGCACCCCGCTGATTTTTTTAAAATTCTTTGAGGTAATTCTCACCCGGGTTTCTTTTGTGTTCTTATCCGCCAAGGTGCACCCGATGCCGGCCAAGGCTATGACAGCTGCAATGGTTAAAACCACAATTTTGGCAGACCAGGCATGCCTCCTTTTTCGGTTCATATTGCCTCCTTTTTAGATCTGTGTTTCCATCTTCGGGGTATCAGACCATGGCCAAGGGAAGAAAGCAACTCCTTGACCTGATCAAACCGGTTGGGCTATAATTAATTTGTTCAGCTCATTTTATTCTTACTCCAGGATATCTCTAATCATCAGAATTTGAATTCAGGTCGCAGGAAAATTTAAATTTTCTGCCGCAAAAAAAAGAGTCGAAAAACAAAGAATTAGAGATGATCTTCAATACAAAACCTTTGGGAACACAATTCCCGACAAAGGCAAGGCAGCCATTTTATGATTCTGGTAATCGGAGAAATCCTGTTCGACCTGTTTTTGGACGATCGGCGCATCGGCGGCGCACCCTTTAATTTTGCCTTTCACCTTAAAAAACTGGGATTTGATGTCCGGTTTATCTCGAGAGTGGGACAAGATGACTTGGGTTCAAATGCCATAGAGGCCGTTGAGGCCGCCCGGTTTGATCCGGGCGATATTCAAAGGGATACTCTCTTTCCCACCGGCAGGGTAAAGGTTGTCATGGACGTGGACGGGTCACATGAATTTTGCATTGCCCAAAACACGGCCTATGATCATATCGTCTTTGACCACCGACTAAAGGCCCTGAGTGAATCAGGTCCTGCACTCTTTTATTTCGGCACCTTGATTCAACGACCCCCCCATGGACACAGCCTTGTAAAATCCGTTCTTGACCACCTGCCCCCTGAAACCCAAACCTTTTGCGACATCAACCTTCGGCCCGGGTGTTATTCCAAAAAAACAATCGCATTCAGCATCAGGGCTTCGGACATCCTCAAACTCAGCCTTGAAGAGCTTTGCCTGCTGGTGCCAGACCAGGGGATGGGACTGGAACAGCGGGCAGCCCGCCTGCTTGAAAAAGGGCCCAAACGCGTAATTCTTACCCTGGGGGAAAAGGGAAGCCTTTGGGTATCCAAAAAAGGCGCGGTTCATTCTGATTCACAGACCTCAAAAAATATTTCAATTGCCGATACGGTCGGGGCTGGAGATGCCTATGCCGCCATGGCTGCCGCAGCTGGCCTTTCAAAGATTGACCCCAAAAAAGCCATGGCCATGGCCTAAAAATTTGCAGGGCAAATCTGCGAAATTCAAGGCGCTTTGCCCCTGGATTCCAAAATTTATGCCACCTATTTACCAAGGTTTTCCCATGAATAAACCCTATATACAGATGTTCAGCATCCACGGTCTGCTGCGGGGTCATGATCTTGAACTGGGATATGATGCCGATACCGGAGGTCAAATCCGGTATGTGGTAGAATTGTGCCGCACCCTCTCCTCCCACCCGGATGTGGAAAAAGTGGATCTTTTTACCCGGCTCATCAGCGATAAATCCTATTCCCCGGACTACAGCCAGCCCATTGAAAACATAAATGAAAAATTCAGGATCGTCAGAATCCAGTGCGGGGAGCGCAAATACATACGCAAGGAACTGCTATGGCCCCATTTAAATGAATTTGTCGATAAAACCGTCAAATTTATTCAACAGGAAAAACAGGTTCCGGACATTGTCCATGGGCATTATCCAGATGCAGGATATGTGGCCATGGAGCTTTCCCAGTTTTTTGGGGTCCCTTTTTTATACACGGGCCATTCTCTGGGCCGGTCCAAAAAAGCAAGGCTGATTGATGAAGGCATGGACACAAAAGAGATGAACCGAATGCTCAAAATTGACCATCGCATTGAAACCGAAGAGACCATACTCAAGTATGCCGATCTTGTCATCACCAGCACCACCCAGGAAATAGAAGGTCAGTACGGCCTTTACCAGAGCCGGGCCCTATCCTCATACAAGGTCATCCCCCCAGGCATCGGCATTGATAAATTCTATCCCTATACCCATGATACCTTTGAATCCACAGTAGAAAAAGAAGAGGCCCTGTTTGCCAGGTCATCCCTCAAACAAGAGCTGAACCGGTTTTTCCAATTCCCTGACAAACCCATGATCCTGGTGCTCAGCCGACCGGATAAGAGAAAAAATATCGCAGGTTTTGTCCGGGCTTTCGGCAAGGACAACGATCTCCAGGCCATGGCCAATCTGGCCGTATTTGCAGGAATCCGCAAGGATATCTCCAAGATGGAAGACAATGAACGGGATGTGCTCACCCGGATGCTCTTGCTCATGGACAAGTATAATCTTTACGGAAAAATGGCCATTCCCAAAACCCATAATTTCGAGCATGAGGTCCCGGAACTATACAGAATCGCCGCCCAGAAAAAAGGGGTGTTTGTCAACCCGGCCCTGACCGAACCCTTTGGCTTGACCCTGCTGGAATCTCTGGCCTGCGGGCTGCCCATTGTGGCCACCTGTGACGGCGGGCCCAAGGATATTGTGGCCAATTGCAGCGGGGGTATTCTGGTGGACCCCAAAGATGATGCCGCCATTTCAGAGGCCATTAGAAAAATCATTGCTACCCCAGACCTCTGGAATGAATTTTCCAAAAACGGCATCCTGAAAACCCGGAAGATGTATACCTGGGAAACCCATGGGGCCACCTATATGAATGCCATACAAAAGGTCTCCAAAAATTTTGAAGCCTCTTCTCTGAGTGTCAGGACCCCGAAACACAGTATCGGGCGCAGGCTTTCCAATTTAAGCCATATGATCATCACCGACATTGACAATACCCTTTTGGGCGGAAACCCTGAAGCGCTGGATCAGCTGATCAAAATGATAGCCATCCACAAAGATCGGATCGGATTTGGGGTGGCCACCGGCAGAACCCTTGAATCGACAATCAAAATATTAAAACTCAATCATATCCCAAGCCCGGACATCATTATTTCGGATGTGGGCAGCAGGATCAACTACGGCAAGGATCTGCACCATGACAAGGGCTGGGAAACCCATATTTCAAGGGGATGAAAACCTGAAACCATGACCCTGCGCCTTGCAGACATCGACTTTATCACCCTTCAGGCCCAAGACCGCCAAACGCCTTATAAACGCTCCTACTATATGGCCCCGGGAAAAGACCGGCTGCCTAAAATTCATCATGTCCTCACCAAAAACCGGTTTTTGTACACCCTGATCTATTCCCATGACAAATACCTGGATATTCTGCCCCACAGGGCGTCCAAGGGAAAAGCCTTGCGCTACCTGAGTTATAAATGGGAAATCCCCTTAAAACATTTTCTGGTGTGCGGAGATTCGGGAAATGACGAAGAGATGCTCAAAGGAGACCCCTGTGCCGTTATTGTGGGAAATTACAGCCCGGAACTGTCCCGGCTGAAACCGGGCCGAAAACGATACTTTGCCAAAAACTCTTATGCCGGCGGCATTTTAGAGGGATTGGCCCATTATAATTTTATTGAAACTGCAATGAGGTAAGCCATGACCTTAAAAAACAAAATTCAATTGATTACCTATCCGGATTCCCTGGGAGCCAACCTGCCTGAACTCCACTATGTGCTGCGCAAATTTTTTTCAAGGCGGTCCGGGGGGTTCACATCCTCCCCTTTTACCCCTCCTCTTCTGACAGGGGGTTTGCCCCCAAAACCTATGATGAAGTGGATCCGGCATTCGGCACCTGGGAAGATGTGGAAAAAGGAAACATGAGCGAATATGCAGACATGTTTCTCACCTTTGACAAGCTTGTGCCGGGCGGATTTATCCCCGAAGAAGATCTAAAAAAAGTATATACCCGAAAACCCCGCCCTCCTTATCAGCAGCTTGAACGGCCCAACGGCACCCTGGAAAAAATCTGGTGCACCTTTGATTTGATTACGAGCAGATTGATCTGGACTATGATTCCCCCAAAACCCGTGAAGTCATGAGAAAATTTCTTATCCGCCTGGCACGGAACCGGCCCAAAATGATCCGCCTGGACGCCATTGCCTATACCACAATGGAACTGGGCACTAATTGTTTTTTTGTGGAACCCAAAATCTGGGAATACCTGGACTGGTTTGACGATTACTCTGCGGCATTTGATACGGAGATCCTGCCCGAAATCCACGAACATTACTCCTACCAGCTCAAGCTGGCGGAAAAAGGGTATTGGTGTTATGATTTTTCCCTGCCCATGCTGGTGCTCCACTGTTTGTACATGAACACCACCCGCCAGCTCAAATCCTGGCTGAGAAAATGCCCCAGAAAACAGATTACCACCCTGGATACCCATGACGGCATCGGCGTGGTGGACGTGATGGATTTGCTCAACCAGGATGAAATTGACGACACCTTAAAAATGCTCTACAAACGGGGCTCCAATGTCAAAGAGACCTATTCGGGTCCTGAATACCAGAACCTTGATATCTACCAGGTCAACTGCACATATTACTCGGCCTTGGGCTGCCATGATGATGCCTATATTGCGGCAAGGACCATCCAGTTTTTCACCCCGGGCATTCCTCAAGTCTATTATGTAGGGCTTTTGGCCGGTGAAAATGACATTGAATTGCTGGAGCGGACCCGCCTTGGCAGAAATATCAACCGCCATAACTATACCTTGTCCGAAATCCGCCAGGACATTCAAAAGCCGGTGGTTCAACGGATTTTAAAACTCATGGAGTTCAGAAATTCCTATCCGGCCTTTAACGGGGAGTTTAATTTGATCAAATCCTCGGACACGGCCCTGACCCTGGAGTGGACCCAGAAAAAATACACGGCAACCGCCTATATTGACGTTAAAAACTATGGGGTCAAGATCACCTATACGGATCCTGTGGCATCCAGAGAAACTGATTTTATCGTATAGGCCAGTACCCCAGCCTTGGTTTCATTCTTTGCCGACAAAAATAAAAGAGGGACACCCGCCTTTCCATCCTGTAAAAAATCCGGACAGCCTGTTTAGGGTATAAATGCCAACGCCTATAACTGGGCGAATAAAAAATCCCTTGTTTAAAAAATATGCGGCCCGCCAATCTGCCCTTCCTCAAAGGCAGGGATAAAAAAAACAATTGCAAAATTCAATTTTAACCGAGCCCGTATTTTGTCCTCTTGTCCTCTTGTCCTCTTGTCCTCTTGTCCTCTTGTCCTCTTGTCCTCTTGTCCTCTTGTCCAAGTTCTCTTATAGGCACGGTATTTGCTATTTTCTCCCCAGATAAACCTGAACATCAAAGGTCATCAAACCAATGGGATGACACTGGAATGAAGGATCACAAAAATAATAAGGAGAGAAATTCAATATGAGTATCCGAACCAAAGCCTGGTTGCTGATCATCATTATCACCCTTTCTGTGTCCGGGATTTGCGGCAATTTTATTTTCAGTCTCAGGCGAATGAATGCCATTGATGAAAATCTAAAAATCATGAATCAGATCAATATTAAGCTTCTGGAATGCCGCCGTCAGGAAAAAAACTACCAGCTTCGCGGACTTGCCGTCCATGGCCAAGATAGGCTCAACTCCGTTGAAAAATGGGAAACGCTTCTGGCAACAGGACTCTCTTTGACAAAAAAGGCTGAAAAAAACTTAGGCCCCAGATACATAAACTCACTTAACGCGGTGAACCGGGAGATAAACGAGTACAAAAAAGTATTCCAGGGACTTGTCAAAACAGATCAAAACAATCCAAGGTCATGGGATACTTTTCTGGAAAAAAAACTGGTGGACAGGGCAAGGGCAAGCCAGACCCTGATTCAAAAAATTCGGGAATGTTCAGAATTCTGTGTCACGGTTTCGGTTCCCGGATCTGCCTCAGCGCCAGCGGAAGTAAAAGTCAGGTCCGAGAATGGGCCTTCAATCAGCCACGTCGGAGGAGTTGACTTTTGCTGGAGTGGAGTTCCTGGAACCATCTTTTCCATCTGTAAATAAATCCCTATCAAATTCCCAGCTCTTTATCCAGCCGGCCTTCAAAGAAAATTGCCAACTGGGAAATTGTCAGTGACCAATTTTGAATCGGCATTGTCCATTTTTTACTGGCGTTCTGGATCCCCATGTAAAGCAGCTTTAACAGGCTGTTCTGGTTCGGGAATGATCCCTTTGTTTTGGTCAGTTTTCGAAACTGTCGATGCACAGCCTCAATGGTATTTGTGGTGTATATTATCCGTCGAATCTCTTCTGGATATTTAAAGAAATGACTGAGGCGTTCCCAGTTGTTCCGCCAGGATTTTATCACAATCGGGTATTTGTCATTCCATTTATTTTCCAAGATATCCAGTTCTTCTTCGGCCAGATCCTTATTGACCGCTTTATAAACACGTTTTAGATCTGCCATAAATTCCTTTTTATTTTTGGAACCAACGTATTTCAATGAATTTCGGATCTGGTGGACTACGCAGAGTTGAACTTCTGTGTCCGGGAATATGGTCTCAATGGCCTCGGGAAAACCTTTTAGACCATCAACACAGGCAATCAGGATATCTTTTACCCCTCGGTTTGAAAGGTCTGTTAACACCTGCAGCCAGAAGTTCGCACCCTCATTCTCGGATATGTACAGCCCAAGAACCTCTTTGCGGCCCTCGATATTCACCCCAAGAATTGTGTAAACGGCTTTGCTGCCGACCTTTCCGTTTTCTCGTACTTTATAATGTATGGCATCAAGCCATACGATTGGGTACACATTTTCCAACGGCCTGGCCTGCCATTCTTTGACGGTATGGATGATTTTATCGGTAATGGTGCTCAGAGTGGCATTTGAAATCTCAAGTCCATAGATTTCCTGTAAATGGGAAGCCATATCATTATAACTCATGCCCAGGCCGTAAAGGGCTATTATCTTTCTTTCAATTTCATCGCTGAGCGTTGTCTGATGTTTTTTGACGATCTGTGGAGAGAAGGTTCCGGCCCTGTCACGCGGGGTTTCCAGCTCAAATTTACCATCCAGGGATTTAATGGTCTTTTTGCTTTTTCCATTACGGCGGTTGGCAGAAACTTCCTGCCCGAGATGGGACTCCAACTCTCCTTCAAGAGCAGCTTCAGCAAGATTTTTGATTAATGATGTAAGGACGCCGCCCTTACCTGTGAAGGGTTTACCTTCCTGGATGCCTTTAAGGGCTTTTTGAAAATCAAATTCGGTGTTTTCTTCGGTCATGTCAGTTCTCCTTATTTAGCTGAGTATATCAGCTTTCATTCAACTGACACAGAATTTTGAACGCCCTTAAAAATTCAGGACTTGGAGCAGATCCACAAGCAGGCCATCATGGTCCAGACGAAAAAAACAACCTGTATCCTGGGCATCCTTGTGGGTCTCTGCCTTGGGACGTTTGGATATTTTCTCATGAATCATTTGGTCCGGCCCGTGGTGGCCGTATCTTCCATGCTCAGGGAAATCGCTTCCAGGGAGGGCAATCTGACCCTGCGCCTGGCTGTCAGACAAAATGATGAAATCGGAGACCTGGCCGGATGCTTCAACACTTTTGTCCAGGCGATCCAGACCATTATCAAGGATGTCTCCGCCCATATTCAAACCCTGGCCGCCTCCACAAAACAGCTGGATGACATTTCCACAGATCTTAAATCCAATGCCGAAAAAACCTCTGAAAAATCCATGTCCATGACCTCCACCGGGGCTCAGATGAATGTCAACATGGCGCATATCACCAAGGCCTCCAGACAGACCACAGAAAATATCAAAGAAATGGTGTTGGCCACAGAAGGGATGAGCACCAACATCAGCACGATTTCCCTGAATGTAGAAAAAGCAAAGTCCGTCTCAGGCCTGGCCGTGGATAAAATCAGTCTGGCGTCCAATAAAATTGCGGCCCTGGGAGATTCCGCCCAAAATATTGGAACGGTAACCGAGGCCATCACTGAGATTTCAGAACAGACCAACCTGCTGGCCCTCAATGCAACCATAGAAGCGGCAAGGGCCGGTTCTGCCGGCCGGGGATTTGCCGTTGTGGCCAATGAAATAAAAGCCCTGGCCCAGCAGACCTCTGACGCCACCCAGGATATTAAACAAAGCATCCTCGGGGTTCAAAAAACAACAATTTCATTTTCCCGGGAAATCAAAGAGGTCTCTGAAATCATCAATGAGATCGACACCATTGTCTCTTCCATTGCCCTGGCCATGGAGGACCAGAAGCAGACCACCCAACAGGTGGACAAAAACCTCCATGCTGCCTCCAATGAAATCCACGGCATGGATGAAAACATAAGCCAGGGCGCCGCAGCCACACGTCAGATGTCCACAGATATCGAGGATGTGGACCACTCGGCCAAGGAAATTTACACAACCGCCTCCCAGGTCAGCGCCTATTCGGAAAAACTGGCCGGGCTGAGCGTGGAACTCAAAAATATCATGGGACGGCTGCGCACCTGAAATAAAAGCCGGATCAGTGGCAGGCCCAGATGACCTGCCACCCAAAAACCAAGAAAAAAAACAAAACAGGGAAACTGCCTTATTTTTTAAGCCGTAAACAAGGAGAGGCAAAGACCTCGACGGTTTCCTGGTGCAAAAAGGTTTTGCGGATCCGGGCCGCCTTTACCCTGGCCTTTTTTACACTCTGTTCGGGAATCTTGTTTTTTTCGTACCAAAGATCCGGATCTGCAATAAAGCCTATGATTTCACGCTCTGCCTCACTTGCGTTTTTACAGGACTTGACCAGATGGGGGGTAAAGGCAGGGCCGTAGTGTTTATCTGCAATCTTCTGGGTCTGTTTTCTGGCATGGTCCCAAAGATTGTCCGGATCCAGAAGGATAATGGGGGCCAAAGGATTTTCATGGATTTTCATGGAGGTGATGGTGATGGACAATTCCTCTGCACTCCCGTATCCCCCGGTATTGATAATGGGCAGATTGCTCAGTTTCTGCAAATGATCCTGGCGGGCCAGGCGCAGGCCCTCGTCATATTTAATCAGACCGTCACAGGTGGTCAAGGAAGCCTGGTTTTCCCCTTCCAGCTCAATGGCAATGCCGATGCTCATGATATTGTGCTGCCTTGCAAGGTCATTGGCCTCTTTCATCAGTCCGGGCCCGCCCCCGTGGACAATACCCATCTCATCTCCCAGGCCGATGGCCAGCCGGTTGATCAGATCCATGGTCAGTTGATTGTCTGCGGCATGGGTGTGGGACCCGTAAAAGGCAAACCAGAATCTTACCCGGTCAAACCGCTCCCAGTCGTCTGGCTCCATAAAGCAGCCATGGTAAAATGAGTATAGTTTATCAATTTCAGGATCATAGCGCATGAACTCGCACTGGGAATGGGGCGCATGGGTAATCTCGATCATGTGCTTGATATAATCATCTGTAAAACTCGGATTTTTAGCATTGATTAAAAAGGTGCGCAGGCCGCTGCGCCGCAGGGCATCCACCACGTCCCTGGCCGGAAACTCCCTGGCAATAAAGACCCGGGAGTTGACCCCCCCAAGCACAGAGAGTTTGCCCAGGGTTTTTCTAAATTTTTGTTCCACGGTATCGGGCAGGGTGGGTTTATGCTTTCTTGTGGTGGAGGTCACAAGGCTGTTTCGGATGATTTCCACCTGGGCTTCCCCGTCAGGGTCCAGGGCCCTTGGCACCTGGACAAAATTGGCCTTATTCAGGATCAGTCCCAGAGAATCCTTTTCCATGGTGTCAAAAAGATTGGCCACCTCGGCATGGGTGAGCAGGTCACACAGCCTGTATCCCTCTTTGACCCTTGCCTTTTCAAGGGGAACCGTCAAAGGATTTTCACTTCTGAAAAACCGGATCCGTATCCGGATATCATCCAGGCAGACCCGATTTTTTCCACGGTGAAACAATTCCACCTGCCGGTCCCTGAAGGTGCGGAAAGGATCCAGAACCCTGGCCGGTAAATGGAGGATCTTTTCGTTTTCAGGGCTGACCACGGCATCAATAATCCCGTAAATATCTCCAAGGGAAATCTTAACCGCCCCCACAAAAAGATCTCCCGGATTTAAAGCGGCCGAGGCAAGATCCAAAGGCACCCTGGACCGGATGGTATTCAAAGCGCTTCTGCCCTTTTTCACCACGGCATTGAGGCTGGTCTGGTTCATGGCCGCAGGTTCAAACCGGTATTGATAGGGGGAGAGGGCCGCCTCAATATAGTCGCATGTCCTGCCCGTGACAGGATCTGTCTCCTGGCAGATGTCAAACCCGCCATAATACCTTTTGCCCATACGGCTGCCCACAAAGAGACGTTTATGAAGATAGTGCCTGACATCCTGAATCCGAAGTTCCGGGTCCATGACCACAAGGCGCCCGATCTCATCTCCGGGCTCAAACAGATCAAGGGCGTTTTCCATCAAGGGGTTGAGATTGAGTATCCGGCCGGGAAGCAGAATTTTAGATCCTTTGATTTCAGGGGAGACAACAGGCTCTCCCGGCAGATGGGTGTCTGTGAGGATGCCCATCTGGGCATTGCCGCTCCGCCCTGAAAAAAACCAGGGTTTATCCTCTTTTAAGGCGGAAATTATATAATCTGACACCTGGGGAAATACAAACTGGGCCCTGACCCCTTTTTCCTCGGGATCTTTTTTAAACAGTTTATTGATATATCCGTCCGGGCTGATGATCTGGGGAATGTCCATGTGGTATCCTAACTTGGTTAACGAGGTTGGGACTGCGCATTCAACACTGAAAGAAACAATACCCAGGCAGATTTTTTCCGTCAAGTAAAATCCTGACCCATTGATCCCTGACAGACTCCATCCAGTGAAATCCCCATGCTCAAGTCAATTCCCGGTATTTGGACCGGTTAAAAACAGATGAGAAACCCAAATCTTTTCAACGGTCCCCACCCCATGGGGCCAGATCTGAGAAAAATTAATTCTTGACAAACATACTTTCAATGAATAAAAAAAATATTAGTAAATTTTAATTTTTAAAAAAATACTGTCTTTATTTTATAAATATTTAAAATATAGGGAACAATCAACATGGAAAAAGATCCCAGCCTGGATGCACTTGATCGAAAATTGATTCGCCTTCTCACCGTTGACGGCCGTATTCCGGTGAAAAAGCTTGTTGATACACTGGGAATAACAAATCCCACATTAAATTCCCGGATGAAAAATCTGATCCGCTCGGGCTTGTTGAAAATTTCAGGACTGATTGACCCTTTCAGGACCAAAAACCTGATCATGGCCCTGGTGGCCATCCAGATCAATGACGACACCAAGCTTGGCAGGGCATTGGATGAAATTGCAGAACTGGACGAAGTTCACTGTGCCTACTCGGTCACAGGCAGGTTTGATATTTTTGCCGAGGTGGTCTTTTCAGAAGGAATGGAATCTTTATACCGGTTTGTTTCAGAAAAACTGCCGGCCTTGGGATATATTGCAGACAGTGAATCCTTTGTGGTGATGAAGGCCAAAAATAAATGGATCATGCTGCCGGAAAATTTAAAGAACTGGAGCCTATAGCAGCCCATAGGATATAGATGATGACGATTTTAAAAAACAATTTACCCCCCCTTGGCAAATCAATTTATGATCTAACCCTTGATCTGGTAGGGATTCAAAGCGTCAGCCGCACAAAAGGGGAACGGCGCATCGCAGATCATATCCAGGAACGGCTGGCAAAACTGGATTATTTTAAACAATACCCGCAACAGCTGATATCCTGCCCAATGGGCAACACAGACCAGCGAAACATCCTGGCCCTGGTACGGGGAAAAAAGGATCCCAGCGACCAAACCCTCTTGTACCTGGGGCATATGGACACGGTGGATGTAAAGGAGTACAAGACCCTGGAACCCCTGGCCTGTGATCCAGATGGACTGATGAAGGCCTTGGAAAAATGTGATCTTCCCGATGAGGTCTCCGAAGATCTTAAATCCGGCCGATGGCTTTTTGGCCGGGGGACAGCAGATATGAAAACCGGTGTGGCTGCACTGATCTGCCTTTTGGAAAAAATCGCTGCAGCCCCGGATACCTTTTCCGGAAATATTGCTCTCTGCCTGGTCTGTGATGAAGAGGCCGATTCCCAGGGAATGATTTCAATGGCCGGCCCGCTTGAGGCCATGGCGGTCAGAGAACACTTAAATTTTGTCGGTGCCATCAACACGGACGTGGTCACCCAGATGGACGGGTCATCCAAGGATAAGCGCCATATGTACCTCGGAGCCATGGGCAAAGCTGTGCCAGGGGTATTTGTCGTGGGAAAAGCCGCCCATGTGGGAGAATCCCTCCAGGGATTTGATGCAAATATGTTTTTGTCCAGGCTCACCTGGCTTGTGGACGGCAACATGGCACTGGCCGACCATTTTAACAAAGAATTCACCCACCCCCCTGTCTCATTGAAACAGGCCGACCTGAAAACCGATTATAACGGTCAGGTTCCCTTTGAGGCCTACGCCTATTATAATATTTTAAATTACAAACGGAATGTATCCCAGGTTATGGAGATATTCCAAACACTTGCAGGCCAGGCATTTGAAGATTGTATGACCCGGCTTGAAACTCAGACCCGCACCTTCTTTGATAAAAACAAGACCACCCCAATGCCTGTCAACCGCAGTTACCGGGTAATGGATTTTTCACAGCTTTGTGCCCATGTCCGGGAACACAAGGGCGCAAAAGTTCTGGACAACGCCATGGATGAGATCTGCCAAAGCATGGGGACCTATCCGGAACTAAGGGACCACAGCCTGGCCCTGGTGCAGAAAGTCTGGCATGTTTCGGGCCTGTCCGGCCCTGCTGCCATTATTTTTTTAATGCCCCCGTATTATCCGGCCAATGACCCTGAATTTGAAGATCCAAAATTCAAATGGTTTAACCAGAAAACCTTAGCCGCACTGACCCCTTATCTGGGCCGGACCCAAAAGACACCCTATGATATTCGCCTTGATCGTTTTTTCCCCTTTCTTTCGGATGCAAGTTTCTGCGCCTATACCGAAGGCCGGGAAAACAAGGCGGTATTAGAAGAAAACATGCCCTGCTGGGAGCGGGGCTGGGCAATTGATATTGAAAAAATACGAAGACTGAACATTCCGGTTTTGGATATGGGGGTCCATGGAAAGGATTTTCACAAGTTGTACGAACGGGTCCATGTGCCTTATTCCATGGAAACCCTGCCGGGGCTGATCCAAGCGGTGACCCTGGAACTTTTGAACCCAGCACAGGAGGACTTAGATACCCTTTAAACCGGAAAAGAAAGATCGGTATAATTCCATAATTCTAATTTTTTAAAAGGAGCATCCCGCGATGAAAAAATTTTGTAACTCATTTTGTTTTTCAAGCCTGCTGACGGCCCTTCTTGTATTGGGGCTCATGGTGCCCATGACAGCCTCTGCCAAAACCAAGCTCGTATTGTCCCACTACTCCCAGACCGATACCGCAACCAACGGTATTGCCGCCTCTGCCCTCTATTTTAAAACCCTGGTAGAGGCACGCTCCAACAATGAAATCGAAGTCAAAGTCTTCGGTAACATGGTGCTGGGCAATTGCGTGGAATATACCCGTGAATGTATCAAGGGTGACACCGTACAGGTGGCGGTGCTCTACTCAGGTGCGTTTTCATCCTTTTATCAGGATTACCAGATGCTCAACACCCCGTTCTTATTTGACTCCTACAGAACAGCCTGGAAATTTTTCAACGGTAAATACTTTTCAGATATGATGGAAGACTGCAGGAAAAAAACAGGGCTGCGCCACATTGCTTCCCTGGACGACGGTGGCGGATTTGTGGCCTTTACCAATAATAAACGTTTGATCAAAACCCCTGCAGACATGAAGGGACTGAGAATAAGAACCGAAGAAAACCCGGCTCAAATTGCAATGATTGAATCCCTAGGAGCCAAAGCCGTGCCCCTGTCATGGGGAGATGTCACCACAGCCCTTGCCAGCGGAGTTGCCGACGGACAGTTCAATGCCCCCTACGTCAATGCCTATGCAAAATTCTGGGAAGTGAATAAGTATAGTTCCTATATCGGCCATGTATTCAACTCCGGTGTCTGGGTGGCCAGTGAAAAATGGTTTGCCAAACTCCCTGAAAACCAGAAAACCATTATTTTGACCACCGCCCGTGAGGCCGCAGCCATCGGCCGTGGTGTGGATGCCCAGCAGTCCTTGCTCGATTGGGAAAAGGGCAAAAAACATTTCAAGGATACATATATGCCCGGCACTGACGCCACCAAGGAATGGAAAGATATCCTAAGACCGGCTTTCCTGAATTGGATTACCAAGGATTTCGGAATTGCTGAAGAAAAAGTCAAAGCATTGTGGGCTGAAGTCGACCGTCTGAAAAAAGAAAATGACGACTTTATCGTGAACGGAAAATAGAATTTGATTACAATCAGCGACACCTCCCGGGCCAGGGTTTTGCTCCGGCCCGGGACAATTTTTCGGAGCCATTATGATCTCATTTTTTAACCGCATCAGTGATCTCGCAGACAGGATTTCACTGTTTGGAGCGGTGGTTGCCATCCTGCTCATTCTTGCCATTTCCATTTACGGTGCATTTTTCAGGTATGTGTTAAACGATCCACTGCCCTGGCCTTTGCCTGTGGAACGCTTGCTCATGATATGGGCGGCCCTTCTGGGCATTCCCGCAGCATTGAAGCGGGGCCAGCACATGGGGGTGGAAGGGCTTATCAGCCGCCTGCCCCTAAGGGTTGAAATCGCAGTCCGGTATGTGAACTACTGCATCATTGCTCTGTTTATCGTCTGCCTTGGCTGGTTCGGATGGCTGGAGTTCCTCAACAGCAATGACCTTTATATGATCAGTGCGGATACAAGGATCAGTTCCCGGTGGTTTACAATAGCCGTACCCATCAGTGCCCTGATCCAGGGAATTCACCTGTTAAGCTCCCCTGTAATTATTCGCAGGCAGATTCAGGCCCGCAAAGAAATGGCGGATTAAATTCAAATTCCCAGTCCTTGGTTTTCGATTCCAAGAGGCTCAGGAGGTAAACAATGATTTATGTGGTTCCGTTCTTTTTTATTCTCATTCTGGCAGGCATTCCCATTGTATACGGCATTGGTCTATCAGGCATGCTCGGGCTGATTTCAGGCGGGGGATTTGAATTTTTAAGCATTGTGCCCACCCGTCTTCTGGCCGGGTGCTCAAATTATATTTTGGTTTCCATTCCCCTGTTCATCCTCTGTTCTGAATTTTTGAACCGCAGCGGAATGACCGATAAATTAATTGATTTTGCCCTGAGTCTTGTGGGAAGGTTCAGGGGAGGTCTCTCCCATGTGAATATCGGATCAAGCATCCTGTTTGCAGGGCTGACCGGAACAGCGGTCACCGATACAGCGGCCATCGGAAACATCCTGATTCCCACCATGAAAGAAAAGGGATATGGGGCAGGATATTGTGCGGCAGTTACCGCAGCCTCCTCTGTGATCGGGCCCATTATCCCCCCCAGCCTGATCATGATTGTTTATGCCAGCATGTTCAAGGAAGTGTCTGTTATTTCCATGTTTGCCGCAGGGATCGTTCCGGGCATCATTGTGGGACTGGCCCTTTTCGGTATCTCGGCTTTAATCAGCATTCGCAGAAACTACCCAAAAGAAGCCTCCTATTCCCTGGGCCAGATTTTCAAGGCCGGGAAAAAAGCAATCTGGGCCCTGCTCACCCCGATTATTATTTTAACCGCTATTTTAAGCGGGTTAACAACCGTCACAGAAGCCGGGGGCATTGCAGCACTATACGCCCTGGTTGTGGGACGTCTAGTATATAAGTCCTTAAGCCTTACCCAGATTTATGATTCCCTGGTAAATACGGCAGTGTTGTCCGGGGTGGTCTTTTTCCTGATCGGGGCGGCCAATATCCTGGGATGGGTGATCACATACAGCGGCCTGACCGAAACCATCGGCAATGCCATGATTTCTTTCAGCCCGAATCCAATTGTACAGCTGATCATGGTCAATATTCTCTTTCTGGTGGTGGGAATGTTTCTGGATATCGGTCCGGCCGTTGTGATTCTGGCCCCCATTGTCACCCCGGTTATGACCAAGCTGGGGTTTGACCCTTTGCACTTTGCCATGATCATGATGGTGAATGTCAACATAGGAAATGCAACCCCTCCCATGGGCATGTCTCTTATGGTGGGGTCCCAAATCGCCGGGGTTCCCTATGAAACGGCCATGAAAGAAGTGACCTGGTTTCTTCTGGCGGAAATCTCAGCGTTGCTCCTGATTTCCTATGTGCCTGCCCTGACCCTCTGGGTGCCGACCCTGCTGGGACTCTCCTGGGGTTAAAATGGATCCAAAACGACTTGTCCGTGACAGGCGGCACGCCTTAAAGACTCCCCGTCTTGAAATCGATCTGAACAAGATCCGCCACAATAGTGCGGCCATTTCCACGATGCTGGGGCTTCGGGGAATCAGCCTTACCGGGGTGACCAAGGTCATGATGGGGGAACCTGCCGTGGCCCGGATGATGCTGGAAGGCGGCGCCAGGTTCATCGGAGATTCCCGGCTGGAAAATATCCAAAGAATGATACACGGCGGTATACGGGCAGATTATATCCTGATCCGCTCCCCCATGCTCAGTCAGGTAGATGAGGTGGTCAGCCTTACCCATATGAGTTTCAATTCCGAAATCAGTGTGATACGGGCTTTGTCCGAGGCCGCCCTCGACCAGAACCGTTGTCACAAAATCCTGCTCATGGTGGAACTGGGGGATCTAAGGGAGGGGGTACTGCCCAAGGACCTTGCCGGGCTTGTCAAACAAACCATCGGCCTTAAAGGTGTCCGGCTGGCCGGTATCGGCACCAATTTGGCCTGCCTGTCCGGGGTGATGCCCGTACAGGAACGGATGGTCTTTTTTTCAAACCTTGTCAAAAAAGTATCTAAACGATTCAGCCTGAACCTGGAATTGATCTCCGGGGGTAATTCTGCAAATTATACCTGGCTGACCCAAAATTATGACTCCGGCTGTATCAATAACCTGCGCATGGGTGAGATGATATTTACCGGCTGCAATATCCTGACCGGGGAACCTGTGCCATGCCTGTACCAGGACACCATCCGCCTGGTGGGTGAGGTGATTGAATTTAAAATCAAGGATTCAAAACCCAAGGGACCTGTGGTAAAAAATGCATTTGGACAGCGCCCGAAATTTGAAAACCAGGGCCGGATGGCCAGGGCCATTCTGGGGCTGGGCCGCCAGGATGTGAATGCCAATGGGCTGACGCCCTTGGATGATGTCTCCATTATCGGTGCCTGTTCAGATCACCTGGTGTTAGATACCCATAAATTTCACCCGCCCATTGGCCATGAATTCAAATTCAGCCTCTCATACGGGGCTTTGCTTTCGGCCATGACCTCTCCCTATGTGAAAAAGGTTTTCCTTGCCCGGCCGTTAAAATATTAACCCCGTCTCAAAATTTTTGGTTTCCCGGCCATATCCCATCATTTCGATCATGAACCCAAGACGGTAAAGAAAGAAAGAATCATTTATAGATAACATTGTTCTTGACAGAAAGCTTGTGTTTTTTCTACACCATACAAGGAAGGTCAACACTCTGTTTTAACCTTTGGGGGCTGAAAATGAAAAAACGATTCAACGCATTGTTCGTCCTGGTTATCGTGGCAATTGCCGTTGTTGGGTCCATGCTTACCTTTCGGTACAACACCTTTACCCCCAAACCCGTTGACACAAAAATCGTTTCACAAGACCTGGTCTATTTTCAGGAATCCTGGGAAGACTGCAAAACCGCCTTTATTCAAACCGCCCGGGCCGCGGCAGAAAAATATCCAGACACACAAATCAATGCCCTTAAACTTGCAAGCCCCTCCCAACCAGGCCTGACCATTGATTATTGTCATATTCCCGCCCAGAAAAACCCCAAACGCCTTCTGCTATTAACTTCCGGCATCCATGGGGTGGAAGGATTTGTGGGCAGTGCGGTTCAGCAAATGTTTATGGACCAGATCCTGGACCGGGTCAATCTGGATGAAACCGGGATTCTGCTGATCCACGGCATCAACCCCTATGGGTTTAAAAACAGGCGCAGGGTAACGGAAAACAATATTGACCTCAACCGGAATTGCTCTGTTGATAAAGCCCTGTACGAATCTGTAAACAAGGGATATACCGATCTCACCCCATGGCTGAATCCCCAAAAAAAGGTTGGGCTCAAATCCATACCCAACTTGTTTTTCTTTGTCCGGGCTCTGGGCCAGATGGCATCCCTGAGGCAGGCCATTTTACAGGGGCAGTACCAATTTGAAACTGGAATCTATTTTGGCGGCAAGCACCTTGATTCACCCATCACCGCAGTTACGCCGCTGATCCGGGAAATGGCTGCCCCCTATGATACGATTTTCTGTATAGACCTGCACACCGGCTATGGTGAGCGGGGCACCCTGCATCTTTTTCCCAGCCCCATGGAAGAGGGCCCGGTCAAACAGAAGATCCAGACCCTTTTCAAGGGATACTCAATTGACTGGGGGGATGACAAAGACTTTTATACGGTCACCGGAGACTTTACCGCCTATGTGGGGGCGATCATGCCTGAGAAAACCCATTTGCCCATGGCCCTTGAATTCGGGACCCTGAACAGCCAGACCACCTTTGGTGCGGTCAGGTCCCTGCAGAATGTCATTCTTGAAAACCAGGGCACCCATTTTGGATATGAATCTGAACACGAGAGGATAACCGTCCAGACCCGATTCCTGGAGGGGTATTACCCCTCATCTTTGGCCTGGCGGACCCAGGCAATCCAGGATGCCCGCATGGTCTTATCACAAGCGGTTGCGGTGTATTCAGCCATGCCCTGAAAAAAGCCATCACCCGGCTTGGGATCAAAAGACCATCTCCTCTTTTTTTATCTGAAAAAACAGGGAATAGAACACCGGCACCACAATAAGGGTCAGGCCTGTGGCCACCAAAAGCCCTCCCATGATGGTGGCGGCCATGGCTGCAAAAAAAGGATGAAACAAGAGCGGGGCCATGCCCAGAATGGTGGTGCCGGCAGCCATGGTCACGGGCCGCAGCCTGGAAATGGTGGCATCCAGCACGGCCGGATAACGGGATTTGCCAGCCCTGATCTCCTCTGCCACCTGGTCTAAAAGCACAATGGCATTTTTAACCAGCATGCCGGTAAGACCCAAAAATCCGAGAATGGCCATGAACCCAAAGGGCAGGGAAAAGGCCAACAGCCCAAAGGTGACCCCCACCAGGGAAAACGGGATACACAAAAAAATCACAAAGGCCTCACGAAGCCCGTTGAACAAACAGACCACTAGAAAAAACATGGCCAAAAGGCAGACCGGAAACAAGGATTTTATGGCCGCCTGGCTTTCAGCGCTCTTTTCAGACTCTCCTCCCCAGTCAAGGGAGACTCCCAAAGGCAGTTTTAAAGATTCAAACATGGGACGGACAAGGGCCTCAAGTTCCTGGGCCTGGCCCCAGGCAGGATCGCACTGCACCGTGATGGTGGGCATGCGGTTCCGCCGCCGGATCAAGGGCAGTTCTTCTGCCAATTCCAGTTTTTCCACCACCTGCCCCACGGGCAGGTATTGGTTCAGCACTGAACTAAAGACCTGGATCTGACTGAACTGATTCCCTGAAGCCCTCTCTTTGACTGTGGGCCTGGACACGATGGGAATCATTTCATCACTCTCCTGGTACAGACCCATGGTAATGCCGGAATAGTTCCAGTCAAAGGCCTGGCTTACGTCCTTTCTTGTAATCCCGGTTCGACGACCCTGGGTCTCTGTGAATACCGGGTGGAGCACTTTAACAGGCTGACGCCAGTCATCTTTAATGTTCACGGCCCGGGGCAGGGTGTGCAGCATCTCTTTGGCCTGGCCTGCCACCTTGCGCAGGGCGTTAATGTCCGGCCTCCGGAACCTGGCTTCCACGGCATAGGGAACCGGCGGGCCCTCCTTGAAGCGCTGGGCCTTGAACTCAGAATCGGGAAATTCCGTTTTTATATAGGTCCGGATTTTTGGCAAAAGCCCCTGCACACGCCTGTAATCATCCACCTGGACCAAAACCTGCCCATAGCTTGTGTTGGCAGACTGGTAGTCATAGTTGAGCACAAACCGCAAAGAGCCTTCTCCGATAAACGAGGTGGCCTGGGTCACGCCTTCAAGATCTTGAACAAACCGGCTGATCTTTTGAATATCTTTTTCCACCTCAAGGATATGGGTTCCCTGGGGGCGCCAATAATCCACAAAAAACTGATTCCGGGTGGATTCAGGGAAAAAATACTTGGGTACGGCCTTAAATCCTGCCACGGATGCTGCCAGCACAAGGACCAGAATCACCAGGGTGATAATCCTGTTTTGGATACACAGATGTAAAAACCTGCGAAATTTTTGATAAAAAGGCCGGTCATAGGGATCCTTGCCCGTATCGGAGGTCGGCTTTAAAAACCGGACGCAGAGCACCGGGGTAATGGTCAGGGCAAAGACCCAGCTCAACCCCAGGCTAATGGCCAGAACATAAAAAAGAGAACGGCTGAACTCCCCTCCGGCACTTGGGTTGAGCCCCACGGGTACAAAGGCCATTATCGCCACCAGGGTCGCCCCAAGCAAAGGCCAGATGGTGCTCTGGATGGCGATTTTTGCAGATAATGATTTGGATTTGCCCCGGGCCAGGCAGATGAGATAGACATCCGTGACCACAATGGCGTTGTCCACCAACAGGCCCAGGGCCAGGACAAGGGCACCCAGGGAGATGAGCTGGAGGGTGATATCGGCCATGAACATGCTCACAAAAGTCGCCAGAATGGTTAAAATCAGCACAGCGCCTATGAGCAGCCCTGCCCGAAGGCCCATGAAAAACAAGAGCAGGACAATGACAATGACCACGGCCTCCACCAGATTTGCCATGAAATCATCCAGAGACCGGGTCACCCTTGAGGCCTGAAAATTGATAATATCCACTGCCATACCCTTGGGTTTCATGGGTTCCAGGCGCTTGATCTTTTCCATGACCCTCTCCCCCATGTGGACCACATTGCCCCCTTTTTCCGTGGATACCCCAAGCCCCACAGCAGGCTGACCGTTGAAAAGCATCTTATTGGATTCAGGGTCTTGATACCCCCTGAAAACCCGGGCAATATCCCCCAGCCGGAACAATTTCCCCCCTTTGCCCGCAATATAGAGATCAGCAATGGCCTTTTCCCCGGAGATGGAACCTGTGGTGGAAAACCGGATATATTCCGAACCATGTTTGACCTTTCCTGCCGGGGTCACCATGTTCTGGGATGCCAGGGTGGCAAAAATCATATCCGGAGAAATCCCCAGCTGGGAAAGGCGGGAGCTGGGAAATTCCACATAGATCACCTCGATCTGGTCCCCCCAGAGGTCAATCTTGGCTACATCCTCCACCAGCAGCAGTTCCTTTTTCAGGTATTTGGCATACGTTTTCAGTTCCCGGCTGGAAAACCCTTCTCCTGAAATGGCAAAATATATCCCGTATACATCCCCGAAATCATCCTTGACCATGGCAGGCCCAGCCCCGGGGGGAAGATAAATTGCCGCATCATTGACCTTGCGCCTGAGTTCATCCCAGATCTGGGGAATCTGGGACGAGCCGAACTCAGGTTTGATCTCGGCATAGACCAGTGACAGGCCTTCCTGGGAGATGGATTTGACATAATCCAGCTGGCCCAGGCTCTGGACGGCCTGCTCAATTTTATCTGTGAGCTCTTTTTCCACCTCCAGGGCAGATGCCCCTGAATAGGGGGTCACAATCAGGGCGGTTTTAATGGTAAAATCAGGATAGGCCAGCCGGCCCAGTTTCTGATAGATCACAAGCCCGGCCAAGGCCACAAGGGCGGACAAAAGAATACTGATGATCCGGGTAGAGAGAACTGCCTGTGCAAACTTCATCCTGGGTTACATTGCCCCCTTTTTTTCGGGAAAATCAAATTGAACGGCTTGGCCCTGACGGATAAATGCCGCGCCCTGGGCCACCACCAGATCCTCTTTTGACAGCCCGGTCATCACCCGGACCTCATCTGAACCGTCCAGGGACTCAAAGGTAATGGCCTGGCGGACAGTGATTTTTGTCTTTGGATCAACACAAAAGACATGGGCGGAATTTCCCGCCACCCCCATCAGACTTTTCAAGGGAATGGCCAGATTCGTTTCAAAGGCGTTTACATCATTGGACATGAGAAAAATTTCAGCGGTCATGCCGGGAAAAATCATATCTTTGGAATCAGGAGACACCGTAAATACAAACTCATATGTGCCGGTGGCCTGGTCTGCCCGGCTGGAGTATTCAGACAGCACTGCCGGGTATCGGCGGTCACCGGTGGTGAGAAACCGGGCAACAAAACCTTGGGAAAAAAATTCACCGTCAATATTCCCGGCCTGGCCCAGAATATTTCGGACCTGGATTTCAGGAACGTCCACAGGAATTTCCAAAGCGGAGATATCCTCCAGCATCATCACAGGCGCCCCCTGGCGGACCATTTCATGGGCATTGGGCAAGCGTTTGGTCACCATCCCGTCAAAGGGGGCAACCAGCCGGGTGTCGTCGAGCTGATCCCGGGCGATGGCAAGGCGGACCCTCAACTCTTCAATGCCTGCTTTGGCCGTCATGATATCCTCTTTTCTGGCCCCTTTTTTATCCCGGGCCAATTGCTCATCCAAGGCGGCCACACGGGCCTCAAGCCCTTGAACATTTGTCTTGGCCCGGTCATAGGCCTGTTCGGACACCGCCTGGTTCTGATAGAGGATCTCATGGCGTTCAAGTTCTTTTCTGGCCAGTTCCAGATCAGCCCGGGCCGCAGCAAGGGAGGCCTTGATGATCCTGATATCCTCGGGCCTGGCACCGGTTCTCATCTTCAAAAGACCGGCTGTTGCTGATTTAAGCTGACTTTCCACCACCCCAATCTTCCGGCGGTAGTCCCGGTCATCCAGTTCCAAAAGCAAATCCCCTTTTTTAACCCGGTCTCCGGGGCTGGCATGGATTTTCAAAAGGGGGGCTGAAACCCTGAAAAACAAGGTGGCCTGGGTGGCGGCCCTGGCCCTGCCCGGCAGGGTGATAACCGCTCCCTGTGTGACAGGCCTTGGCTGAATCACCCCCACGATTCTGGATATGGTCTCTTGTTTTTTTTCCAAACCTGACTCGTCTTTGCCCACGGCAGCAGATACCAAATGCTTATCCACAAGATCCCATTGCCAGAACAGGCCTACGGCCAGGCAGAACAAGGATGCTGGAACAGCCAGGCGCCATACTTTTTTTTCTTTCATTGAGTTGCTTCCTTTAAATCAGTAAACCAGGTTTGGGTTTTTAAGGTACCGTGCCCCGTTAAAAAGGTGGTCAACACCAGCCAAGGTGCCTGTTTAGGGGCAAGATCCCCGGCTTCCACCTTTTCCCAGGCGGCAAACAAAAGGCTGTTCATACTGGCAACCAGCCAGGACAGAGGCAGATCCCCTGCCAGGGCCCCCTCTTTTTTCAGATCCAGGCATAATTGCCGGGCATTTTTTTGGTGCCATTCATACCCCTGCCTGACCAAAAGATTTTTTTCATCTTTAATGGATTGTTTAAAATAGGAAGAGACATTAAGGCTGGCACCCAGCGGGACCAGGAGCCTGACAATTCGGACCAGTTTTTCCAAAGCGGACATCTGAGAGTCAAAAACCGGACCCACCGCATCCTTAAGCTGGTCTCCGGCACTGAGTTTAAGCTCGGTCAAAAGGTCGGCCCTGGATTTAAAATGGCGGTAAAGGGTCGCCCGCCCGACATTGGCAGCCCTGGCAATGTCATCCAGTCCGGCATTGCCGTCCTGTGCAATGCAGACAATGGCCTGTTTAATAATCCGTTCCCGGGTTGTCTGATTCATATTCCATCCCAATTTAAACAAATTCATCTCGTTTGATACTTAAGCGTCTCATTTGAGATGATAAAAATACAAGATCTCCGTTTCAAGTCAATCAAATTTTTAAATTTCAAGAAAAATAACCAGTCCGCTTTAATATGCAATGCAATTTTACATTTTTTTACGATTCTATAATGAATCACTACAACGGCCTGCCTTTAAAAAATGGCGCCCCAACCAGGGTCATCGCATGTAACTTTTATTAAGATTCGTCCTTACCCAGCTGGAATAGGTGAGGGGGATTCCGTTAAATCTTAAGCGGTCGTCCTGACCGCTTAAGAAGCGGAAATGATCGGACCTATGCCGTCCTGGCGGGCCGCTCATTTACGCCACTCCACCCCCTTCACCCTATCCCAGCCTGGCTCTCCTGGCTTGTTATAGTATATGAGCATCGAACAAAATTTTCCTAGACATCGCTGCACAGATACGATATATATGGCAATAAACACAGGGAGTTGCCAATGAACGAAAAAAAATCTCTTGAAACTTTTTTTGACAATATTCAGGACCCCATACACCACAATAAGCTTCATAATTTAATTGATGTCGTCATCATCGCAATTTGTGCGGTAGTTGCTGGCGCAGACACTTATGAGCAAATTGAAAACTTTGGCAAAAAGAGAAAAAGGTGGTTGTCAAAATTTCTAAGCCTTCCCCATGGGATACCCTCCCATGACACCTTTGGCAGAATTTTTGAAAGGATGAACCCGAATGAATTTCAGAGCAGTTTTATGCACTGGGTTCAGTCGGTTGCAAAGATGACCAAAGGTCAAGTCATTGCAATCGACGGCAAAACTCTAAGGCGTTCACACGATACCTCCAATGATAAGAAAGCCATTCATATGATCAGTGCGTGGGCTTCGTCTAATAAAGTGGTTTTAGGGCAATTAAAAACCGAAGAAAAATCAAATGAAATTACGGCCATTCCAAATCTTTTAAAACTTTTAGATATCTCGGGCTGCATTATAACCATTGATGCCATGGGCACTCAAAAGAAAATCGCTGAAACCATAATAAACAAAGGGTGTGACTATGTCCTTGCCCTGAAAGAAAATCATAAAACCTTGCATGATGAAGCGGTACTTTTTTTCAATAAAATGGAAGAAATGAAAAATCAGGGGTACCAGTTTAATGAACAGACCAGTGTTGACGGAGGGCACGGTCGAGTCGAAACGCGCAGGGCTGTGATAACCTCTGATATTGATTGGTTTGAAGATAAAAAAAGTTGGAAAGGTTTGAAAAGTATTGGAATGATTGAATCCACCCGGGAAATGGACGGCCAGATCAGTCATGAAAAGCGATATTATATATCGAGCCTGGATAGCGACCCCAATATTTTTGGTAATGCTGTCAGGAGGCATTGGGGAATTGAAAATTCAGTGCATTGGGTATTGGATATTGCGTTCCGTGAAGACGAAAGCAGAGTCAGAAAGGGGAACTCTCCTGAGAATTTTGCAGCGATTCGGCACATTGCATTAAATTTATTACGGAACAATAAGACATTTAAAGGGAGTGTAAAAACCAAAAGGTTGAATGCTGCTATGGATATCAAATATCTGGAGGAAGTTATGTTTGGATGATACTTGAACCAATCAAAACTATAGGCACTTTACGATATTTACATGCGTGAGCCCTGGGATGGCTGATCTTTTCTTGTGCCCGGATAAAGGAGTATGATACAAAGAGAGAGGCTTTCACCCGGCATAAGGGTGCCAAAATTGATACCCCCTGTAGAAAAAGGACGTTTCCATGAGAGTAAGGTTGCTATTGATCGGATGGTTTGTATTTTTTGGGATTCTGCCTTTGGCCATGGCCAATGATGCCTGTACCCACGTTGACCTGGACTGGATTTCTGCCCAGGCCCCGCTGCCCCCTGATGCAAAAATTGTTTTTAAACAGGAGCAAAGCGGGTTGTGCGAAGTGGTCCTTTCCATTGAAGGCCGGCTTGCGCCCATATATGCGGGCAAAGATTTTGTTATGGCAGGCCAGATGTACAAGCAAGGCCAGGCCCTGACCCGGGAGACCATGGACGGTTTGTCTGATGTGGCCCAAGAGGAGCAAAAGGCGGCAAAGGAAAAAGAGGCCTTGCTTGTAGAAAAGCGCAAGGCCTTTTTCAAGACCCGGATCAAGTCATTGCCCCCCTTGTGTCCATGTCCTTTAAACCTGGGAATCCAAAAGGATCAATCTATGTGATCACGGATCCCAATTGTTCCCATTGCAAAGAATTGATGTCCAATCTTGAAGAACTTGCCTTTGAAGCCAAACTCTTCCTTGAGATGATCATCTATCCGGTGCTGGGCACAAAAAGCCGGGACATGGCTGCCCATGCCATCTGCAATGATTATTCATATGAGGATTATCAGGGGATGACCGGGGAAAATGCCATGGCCATCTGCGAAAAGGCCGATGAATTGATCAAAAAAACCAATGATCTGTTCAAATTGGCACAGATCTCCTTTGTTCCCCTGGTTGTAGCCTCTGACGGGTCCTGGGTGGTGGAAGGCAATGACATCTGCAAGGTCAGGACCCATCTGGGGCTTGAGACTCAGGGGGATGAAACAGGCTCAGGCAAAGGATGCGCTGCTCAAGAAAATCAGTGATCCCAAAATATCCTTGATTTCCGGGCCGGATTTGGGGGTCATCCTATGATCCGGCCGGGTATTCCTCTTGAAACCTTGGGGGAATTCCCCCTACCACAGGTTCATAATACCGGTAAACGGTTTTTTCGCCTAGAAGTTCATCCACCTGGTTCTGGATGTTTTTCCGTTCTTGGCTGTGCATCCATTTGTTCCAGTCTTCCAGAGTGTTCCAGGTACTGATGACCAGATATTCCCCCTGGCAGTCCAGGCATGAAAAGGTCTGGCCGGTGATAAACCCCGGCTGTACCGCAGCCCTGGACCTCATCTGAACAATAAAGGGCGCCAGTTGGGATGCGATGTCCTGATTCTTTACAGAACGTTTGATAATAATGGAAACTGCCATATTGCCTCCTTTTTAATAAAATAGTGTAAAAAAAGTATGGCCAGCAGCAATGGGGATAAGAAAAATGTCTGTCTCAATTGAATCTCAGAGAAGAGATGTTAAGTGTAACAGGATCTATCAATTATTGTCAATTCATATTGTCATGACCTGATTCCCCTTTTTTGTTTCCCTGCCTGTTCCCTGGCGGGCCTTCTGGGTTTGCCTTTTGTTTTATTGATCACTTGAAAAATATTTTTTTTATCTCTCCCATATTGTTGACATGAAATCCTTTGCAATACTATAAGTCTGTTTATCTTTTTGCGAATCAATGTTTATTTTTAAATGATTTGTTTTGCAAACAGGGCAATGGAAAAATGATTGGGATACTAGGTTTCCCAAAGGATGGTTCCGGCTGGGAATATATTCATCATCCCCTGCGGGTAATGATGAAAATGGACAGCCAAGAAGAGATGATTGCAGCGGTTTTTCATGATGCTGTTGAGGATTCCCAATTCACCCTTGATGAATTGGCCCGGCTCGGGTTTATCAAGAACATTTTGGATGCAATCTTTTGCCAGACACGGAGCCAGGGTCAGGAAATCTATGAACAGAGCATGTCAAAAGTCAAAGAAAATGCCCTGGCCGTTAAAGCGAAACTGGCAGACCTTGAGGGCAATATGGATATCAGAAGATTTAAAAAAAATAAGGGACTAAGATTTGTCCCGGTTACAAAAATATCGCAGCACATGGGATGAGTTTAAAACATTGCAAAATTGAACCAACCCCCATGTCCCATAAGAGATTTGGAGATCTGCTTTTTTTATAGGTTCGGAAAAAAATGTTTTTGGTCACCGGCAAGCGGATTGAACATGGAAATCAGATTAAAAAACACCAGACAAAACAGAGAAATCCGGGTTTTTATATCCTCCACCTTTCTTGATATGCAAAAAGAAAGGGATTATCTGTTGAAAAACAGTTTTTTGAAACTCAAAGCCCTTTGCGAAAAACGATCTGTTTCTTTTAAAGAGGTTGATCTGCGCTGGGGAATCACGGAAGAGGAAAGCCGCCAGGGGCGGGTGCTGCCCATCTGTCTGGAGGAAATCAACCATTGCCGCCCCTATTTTATAGGATTGTTGGGGGAACGGTACGGCTGGGTGCCTGACCAGATTCCAAAACAGGTGGTTGACCAGGAAAAATGGGTCAAAAAACACAGGCACAAGTCTGTAACCGAACTTGAAATTCTCCACGGGGTTTTAAATGATCCCCATATGGCGGAACATGCCTTTTTTTATTTTCGGGACCCCGATGTTCTCAACAGCCTTCCTGAGCAGGAACGCAGTCGTTATGAGGAACGGCCTTCCCCTGAAGATATCCAAAGGCTGGGCCTTAAAAAGGCGGTCAATCAATCCAGTCAAAAAAAAAAGCAGCTTGCCCAACTAAAGCATCAGATCAGGAAAAGCGGTTTTAAGGTTCGGGAAAATTTTAAATCCCTACGGGAATTAGGAGCGCTTGTTGAAAAGGATTTAATTTCCATAATCAATGCCAAGTTTCCTGAAGATGAAGAAAATTTGAGTGAACACACTCTTGAAGCCATTGCCCAAGAGACTTTTTGTATCCAAAAGTCAGAGATTTATATTGGCGGGGAAAAATATTTTGAGCAGTTAAATGCACTCATTGACCAGGAAAATCCGTTTATCAATATCTCGGGTGAATCCGGGGTGGGCAAATCCGCATTTTTGGCTGCCTGGGTATCCCGGGCCCCGGCAAAATATCCAGGGACGATATGGCTGACCCATTTTGTCGGGGCCTCAAGCCGGAGCAGCGATTATAAGCAGATATTAAAACGGTTTATCCATGAACTTGCGGGCCGGTATCATTTATCCGTTGATCTGCCCCAGGATTTAAAAGATATTCACCTGATCTTTCAAAGGGTTTTGGAAAAGATTCCCAAAACCTTTCGAGTTGTCATCCTGATTGATTCGCTTAATACGCTTTCTGCCCAAGGCCTTTCCAAAGGGGCGCATTCCCATTTTCCCGGTTATACCGCTGGCACTGGATTGTGCATGTTTGCCATCTGCTTCAGGCAGTTCCAACGCCCTGCTTTATAAAATGATCGCAGCATAATCATTTTTTCTGCATTCTCCCGATACCAAAAGATGCATGGACCTTTAAGACGTAAATTCACGACTCTCCGAATCGAACTTTCAATAGCACCGCTGCCAATAGGTAAGTTCAACGCTTTTACAGTTGAGAAATTAAGCCTCAGTTCATTGCGCACAAAATAATCCCGTTCCGTCTTGATAGCCTTACTGTTTCTGCCTCTACAAAGCTTCTGGACGGCCTGTACCACCTCAATCGCCTTTCCCTTCAGCAGAAGACCTCGCTGCTTCGATACCCAGCGTTTGCGTTCCTTGGATGACCAGGTCTTCCTTAAGCCTGCTACTGTACCCAGATGCTCAACTGCATGGTAGAAATCGAGAAGTTCATACACACGCTCAGGAGCCAAACCCAATGCTTTTAGCAGTCCGGGGATTCGATTCCAAATCCAATGTGCCCCATCTGCAACAAACAGTATTTTGTCTGAGTTCTGAATATGAAGGGAGTTCAAATAACCCTTTAACAAGTGGAATACACCATCCGGTCCATTGAAACAGCCATCAATAAATGGTGAAAAGCTTTTTTCTTGTTTTCCATGGGCGTCCACTACATAAATGATCAAAAGCTTGGGTTCTCGCCATGCCCCACGAAATCGGGTTCTATCCTTTTGGGTTTTTGGTCCCCTTTTCTTCTCTCTGAGCCGAGTGCGGCCACCATCAGTGCTGATAACGACTCGCCGCCCTTCAAGTAAATCTCTATCATTTAATGGGATTCGGCCCGCTTGTTGTTCGGCTCGAGCCCGCTATGCGTACCGATAGGTCAGTTTACGGATGACCTTTATACCCAACGTCATCCCACGGTCACAAAGCACTTGACGGACTTCTTCAAAAGAACTTAATAAGGCTGACCAAGAACTCATCATAGAAGCCAAAGCAGGCGAGCAGCGATCATGGATTCCAAGAAGGATTAAGCCAGCGTATGCACCTTTATATCTTTTTCCTTTTCGGCGGTCACAGGACCTTCGATAGTATCGAACATGAATATCAACCGAACTATCTGTACAAAGCTGAATCCAAACGGTCTCAAGCCCTTCGCTTTTCATCCGTCCCGGCCAATTGGACATCAATTTTTTTTCTTGGTCGACCTGTTCAGAGGAATCTACTGAGGCCAGGATCTTTTTTTTAAAAAAAAGGCGCTTATCCGATTTGTATACTCAAGGATTTCCTGCTCCATCTGTTCTAATTCGTTAGCGTTACGAACCAAGCGATTTGGATCTTCTTCCAGTTCTTTGAGGCATGCAAGGACTTCATCAACAGTATTACAATCTTCAGCTTTCTTCATTAGCACAATCCATTTATGTTCATTTCAGCGCAACAGAGGATATCATTCTTTTTGCTCTAAAAGACAGGCCTTTTTAAAACCGGGAAAATGGGAATGCGCCCTTCCAAAGGGTTGTTCTGGATACCAGATGCCCTGCCGGCCCATGTTCATCTGGTCACTTCCTGCACTTTTGGGGACATTGAAAAAAATATAGCGGCAAAAAAATATGAACAGATGGTCATTTATCCCCTTGAAAGCGAAAAAGAATGTAAACAATTCATTGATGATTATTTAAAACTCTACCGTAAAAAACTGGACCGGAAAAATAAAAAGAAAATTATTAAAAGTCCCCAGGCATGGCTACCGGTATACATGCGAACCCTTTTAGAAGAAATTCGTCTCCATGGAGATCATAAAACCCTTGGCCGTAAAATAGAGGCTTACCTTGAGGCAAAAACACCTGTTGAGCTTTTTAAATATGTGCTCTCACGGTATGAGCAGGACTATGAAAAAGAAAATCCAGGTCTTGTGAGAAAGATCATGTCCTTTATATGGGCATCCCGGCGGGGGCTTTTGGAGTCGGAACTGCTTGGCCTGACAGGCAAGACTTTTGACCGCCCCCTGCCTCAATTTTATTGGGCCCAGCTTTTTTTGGCATGCCGGAATTTTTTGGTAAATAGTTCCGGATATATACATTTTTCCCATGAATATTTTTCAAAGGCTGTTCAGGAAAAATATTTGACCCGCCCCCAAGCGGCTGGTGATGTTCATTCATGCCTTGCCCGGTATTTTGGGCAGGTTAGCTTTGGCAGCCGGAGAATTGAGGAATATCCCTGGCAGCTGATGTGTGCCAAGAACAGGGATAAGCTGGCGCATCTTTTAAAAGATCTTGATTTTTTCATGGCAGCCTTTGCATTTAATGAGTTTGATCTGTACCGGTATTGGACAGCGCTTAAAAAGAATCAGCCCATTAATTTAAGATTGGTCTTTGCCTCTGTTTTTGAGCATCCCAAATTCCATAGACGGTATCTGCACAGGCTTGCCCGCCTTTTTCTTAACCTGGGATATCCAGATGAATCCGGGGAACTCCAGGATTGTCTTATGGGGCTTTCAATTCACCAAGGCAATGCCCGGGACCTGATTCCAAGCCTGATTGAGAAGACAAATATTTATAAACGGAAAAATCAATTTATAAAGGCCGAGGGTGAACTTGAGAATGCCGAGGCTCTCTGCCGGGATCTCAATGACAAGGATAACCTGTCCCGTGTGCTGGGGCACCAGGCCGATATACTTGCGGCCAGGATTCAAACCCAGAGGGCCTTGGCAAAAGTTGATGAGGCTTTGGAGATTGCCACGGCTCTGGAAAACAAATACATGATTCAGCATCTCTGGGCCATAAAATCAGCTGTTTTTGACAGTGCCGGAGATTTTGACAAGGCCCTTGAATTTTCAGCAAAGGCTTTGAAGCTATGCCAGGAAATTCAAGATGACGCTTCTGTTTTAAGCCTTTTGTGGGATCAGGCCACGATCTTAAAAAAGAAATCTGATTTTTCCCAGGCGTTTTTTCTTTATGAAAAATGCATAAAAGAGGCTGACACCCTGGGCAACGACCCAATGGTGGCCAAGAGCCTTATCGGGCAGTCTGATCTATTGGTTTTCCAGGGGAAATTAGGCCCGGCCCAAAAGATCCTTGACCGGGCCTTGAGTCTCAGTGACAGGACAAAGGACTGGCAGAACATGGCAGATGCCTTGGTTAAAAAATCAGGCATCCTTCAGAATCAGGGCCATTTGGACCAGGCCTTGACCCTTTTGGAAACAGCCCAGGATCTATATGCCGGAAATGGGCTCAAAAAGGATATTGTCAGCTGTTATAATGCCAGATCCCTTATTTTGAACGCCCAGCATCGGTATGAAGAATCTTTGGGCCTTTTGGAAAAAGCCGAATTCATCTGCAGGGAACTTGGACTAAACGATGGCCTCCAGACTGTAATCGGTAACAAGGCAATGATATTCAGGGCCTTTAAACGCTTTGACGAAGCATTGGCCCTTTACCGGGAAAAAGAGAGAATCTGCAGGCAGACCGGCAATAAAAAAAGCCTGGCCATCTGTCTGGGAAATATGGGCAATATTTATTATGAGTTAAAAGACTGTGAAAAAGCAATTGAGCTGAACCGGCAAAAAGCTGAAATCGCATATGAAATAGGCAATTTAAAATCCTATGCAAATGCCCTAGGCAATCAGGCAGGAATACTGATTGAGTCCGGCAGAAAAGATCATGCCCTTGAAATAAGCCGGGAACATGAAAAAATTTGTACCCAAATCAATGATCCAAAGGGATTATGCCAGAGCCTGACCAACAAAACATTGATTTATTTTCAATTTAAAAAGTTTGGCCCTGCACTGGAAAATTGTAACAGGGCCTTGATAACACTGGAAAAGTACCCGTCTCCACCAGGGGCAAGGCAATTTTTACAAAAAATTAAAGCCGATATTGAACAAGAGATTTAATGATGCACAGAAAATAAAAAAATATCCAACGCATAAACGGGCAAAGGAGAAAATCGTCGTAAACTTTTTTAAGTGACTATAAAATGAGGACTCACCCTTAACCATATTTTACTAATTTTTGGAGATAAAATGTATAAAGAAGAATTGTTTGAAGCGTGTGACAATGGCGATTTTCAGACCGTAAAAAAATACTTTAAAAAAATATTTTCATCTTCTTCAAAAACATTGAATACCTCCCAGGAAATCGGGTTCAATGCATTGTTTAAAGCAGTCTGGAGCGGGCATACCAAAATCGTCAAATTTTTGCTTAACCAAGGCGCCAGCATAACCTCAAAGGATAAAAACATCAGACCTTTACTCCTTGTTGCCGTCAATAACGGGCATTATGATATTGTCAAACTGCTTGTTGATTCAGGGGCTGATGTGAATGCACTGCGCTTAACCCCGATTTTTGGACCACTTACTAAGGTGGAATCTGCGTCCTGAAAATGGTAAAAAAGGACGCATGAAAATGAAACGTAAAAGAAGACAATTTTCGGACAAATTTAAAGCTAAAGTGGCAGTCGAAGCAATAAAGGGGATAAAAACATTAGCTGAGTTATCGGCAACTTATAAGGTTCATCCAAATCAAATATCAGCTTGGAAGAAGCAACTGCTTTCAAATGCCCCGGAACTTTTTTCATCTGGAAAAAAACGGCAGTCAAAAAGCGAGGAAGAGCTTACTTCTCCACTTTATGAAGAAATCGGGCGACTGAAGATGGATATCAAGTGGCTTGAAAAAAAGCTATAAGCCTGCCGGTTTCATCACGTCGGGGTTTGGTGAAACCTGACCCCGTCTATTCGATCCGGCGCCAATGTAGGCTGGCAGGCGTACCACGTTCGGGTTTTTATTATAACCCTGTTCCCGAAACAAATGAAAATCTTGTGTTGATGCGTCTGATTGACGAGCAGTATATGAAGCATCCTGAATTCGGCTATCCGAGAATGACCGATTGGCTTCGTGATCAGGGGCATTGTGTCAATCATAAACGGGTGGCACGTCTGATGAAGCGCATGGGGCTTCAGGCAATCACCCCTGGGCCACACACGAGCAAGCCTGCACCTGGACATAAAATATATCCGTATTTACTTCGTGGTGTTGAGATTGAACGCGTCAACCAGGCCTGGGGAACCGACATTACCTACATTCCGATGCAGCACGGGTTCATGTACCTGAGCGCTGTAATCGACTGGTATAGCAGATATGTTCTTTCATGGGAATTATCGAATTCACTGGAAAGTCTTTTTTGTATTGCAGCGCTGGGACGGGCATTGGAACAAGGCACTCCGGAGATCTTTAACACAGACCAGGGTTCACAATTTACCTCGGAAGCCTTTACCAGTGTATTGTTGGATAAACAAGTCTCCTTAAGCATGGATGGTCGCGGAAGGGCTATTGACAACGTATTCATCGAACGGTTTTGGTGGACCCTCAAGTATGAAGACGTTTATCCCAAAGCCTACAGTGATGGTCATGCGCTTTATAGAGGGCTGGATGCTTATTTCAGATACTATAATTGCGAACGAAAGCATTCTGCACTGGACAAGCAAACCCCGGCTGAGGTATTCATGAAAAGCTTTGTCAACAAGGAGGTTCATAAGGAATCATGATTGAATATGCCTCCGGCGGCCCTACGGGGTATTTATTCCGCGCTAAGGCGCGGGGATTTAACGCATTAAGAACAGAAACATGGAAGAGAGGGCAGCATAAAACTGACTGTATGCTGCCCCCATGTCTCCGTTACCAGTCATGGCGCTCAGGTTGCTTCCCAGCATTGCCTTATCCTCCAGGCTGGCGGCAGGAGGATACCATGATGCTATAAAATTACAAGAGGATTATGGCACAAAAGTATTTAAACAGGCGGCTCTCAGGCCGCTTAAATCACGAACCATAGGAACGCATTTTCCACTTAAGAAATCCAGTTCCGTGGTCTAAGTTTGGGGGCAGGCGCAGCAAAACAGGGGAATATGTCAGCGCTTCATTTTTTTTGGGGAAAGGGAGATGAAGCTAAAATTCTTGAACTGCTGGTCAGTTGCGGGATAAATTTGGATGCTGTGGATGATGACGGTAAAACCGGTCTCATGTCTCTCATTGAAACCCACAGTCCTCATAATGATAAGGCTCCTTTGATCAAGCGTTTGATTGACAGCGGGGCAAGCCTTGACATGATCGCCAAAAATGGAAAATCAGCCATGGATTGTGCCTATGGCAAACCCGAGATTCTTGAACTGCTTCTGGGAAAAAAAGATAACCCGGATCAGCTGAACTCATCCGGTCGAACAGGACTGATGGAAGCGGCCCTTGAGGGCAATCTTGATATGTGCAAGGTTTTCATTGACCAGGGGGCAGATATCAATGCCGTGGACAGTCAGGGCCGAACCGCATTAATTCAGGTTGCCAAGGGAGATTATTTTAAAGAACTGAAACCGCTTTTGCTTGCCGGAGGTATGGATATCAGTGTTTTAGAGAAAAAAGATGCCCATCGCTTGAAAGTAATCACACAGCTTATTGAGATGGGTGCAGATGTCAATATCCGGGCAAGGGATAAAAAGACCGCCCTGGACTCTGTTGAAGGAAAAAATCAAGAGATTAAACTTAAAATAATAGAGATTCTCAGGTCTGAAACAAAACCCGATCAAAACACGAATATTCCATCCACAGGAATGAAGCAGGATCCGGGAGACAAGACAGACATGGAGGCCGAACCTGGGGATTGCTGCGGTCATTGCGGTATTTCTATACCCGGGGCGTATAAAACCGGAGTGGCTGTGATCAGCGGATCTCCCTGGGGGTATTGTGAATCCTGCGCCAAATTATTCTGCCCCCAGTGCAGCAGTACAAAAACAACCTTTATTGGAGAATCCTTATGTTGCCCGGACTGCAAAAAGGCCCTTGTCAACCCAACAATGGTGTTTTGATTTTCAGACTCAAGGCCGCATTTTGATCTGTTTATTTTAAAGGTGACTTAGGGAGGTTTTGCCATATGATTTGTGACATTTGCAGTAGACCGGGGCAGTTTAAAGAGGTGACTTCCAATGAAGTGAAATTATCGGTTAGCAAAGGATTCAACCCCTATACTCTTGGTTTGATTTCAGTGGATCCTGCTTATGAAATGCTCGGCTGGACAAGGGGAAAAAGTTTTGAGCATTGGAAACATAATATTGTTGCCCCGGATACCACCAACTGGAATATTTGCCCCTCTTGCTATTCGCAGATCTCTGCCTTTATAGCACCTGAACCACTGGGGAAAAATAAACGTTTTGAAACAACCAGCGTCATTGAATCTGAGGCGGGGGACTTTTCTGCGGAGCCGGTGGATCTGAATCCGGAAAAAAAGGGGCCACCGGATGTAAAAATCAATTCCAATCAATCCTTTAAACTCAAAATTTGCATATACTGGGTTTTGACCATGGCAGTCTTTTTTGCCCTTTTTCCTGTCTTGGGAATCGTTGCCAATGGAAGCCCTGGTTTTACACTTTACAGCCTGGATCTGTATTGGAAGAGCTTGACAGAATTTAGCCCAGCCCCCCTGGTATTCCTTTTGGGATTGAACATCATATTTATCATCATTGTCCATGTTGTTGAATTTTTCAGCAGTCTTTGTGAAGCTCTTATGGATCCGCTTTATGGGAAAATAACCGGGGTTTCAGTATATGATGCTGAAAAAGAATCTAAATTTTTTTACATGGTCATCCTTGGCACCGAACTGAACGTCTGCTTATCTTTTTTTCTGATTTTGTTCTGGTTAGATCCTTTAATCGGTGCTATCGGTGATTATTTTGAGGCCTCTTGAATCAATTTTGTTAAATGCCGGAACCATATTTCCATGGGATAACGGCTCACAGGGGATTGGCAGTCTCAGATCAGACCCAGGTCAATGGCCTTGATCACCTGTTTGGCCTCGTCAAAGTCGTGATCCTTGTCCAGGGCGGTTTGAAAATAGGCTTTGGCTTTGCCTGTATCTTTGATATCCAGGTAGATCCGGCCGATATTGTAATAGATATAGGGTTCGTCCGGATGGACTTTGAGGGCCTTTTTGTACTGGGCCAGGGCCTGTTTGGTATTGCCTTTTTTCCTGTGGAGCACGCCTAAAGTATTAAATACATTTAACGAGTTGGCCCCGGCATCTAAAAGTTCGTTAAGCAGTTCTTCTGCCGCACCGAGCTTGTCTGTGTCCATATAAATTTCAGCGGCGGTCTGCATGTATTGTTCTGATTTTTCAAGTTCTCCCATGGCTTTATAGGCCCTGGCCATGGCCTCGTAGGCCTTTACAAACAGCCGGTCGAGCTGGGTGGCCTTGGAAAATGCGTCTATGGCTTCTGAATGCTTGCTCTGGGCGGTTTTGATATAGCCGATGTTAAAATAATATTCAGGATTTTCTTTTTGGTTGACCAGGGTCTCAAACACCGCCAGGGCCTTGGTGAATTCTTTTTGTTCGATGAGTTCAAGCCCTTTGTCAATGCGCAGTTCTGCCTGATGAATTACGGGATCTTTTGTCCGGGTCATGGCCATGTCCAGTTTGGCTTTCATTCCCGCCGGTTCATAGGGAATGACAAAAAGGCCTGAGACACCTGCCTTTATCACCTTAATTTTGGTAAATGCATCATGGGTCAGGAAAAAGGGAACCTCGCCTAATTTTTCTTCCCTCCGAAGGATTTTCAGCAGGGCCAGGCCTGACATTTCCTCCATCTCATAGGCGGCAATCACGCAGTCGATTTGAGCGGATTTCAATAGGGCCCAGGCATTGCCTCCTCCATGGGCTTTCATGGGGGTATCATAGCCCAAACCGGCCAGGGCGGTCTCCAAATGTTCCTGTTCGTCTATGTTTTCCGAGACAATGAGAATTGATGGATGGGTCATAGGGTTTCCTAAAGTTTGTCCAGCAGGGGACGTTTTCTCAAAGGGTCCTTTTCCTGGGGGGTAAAAAATCTGGGTTCCAGGTATTGGCTGATCCGAAAAACCGCATCTGGATCACGCCGGTCCGACATCTGGTAAAAAAGAAGTTTTAAATTTTTCCCCTTGTACAGGTTAATTTGTGATGCGATTTTTTTATATCTATCATCCATCCTGGTTTGGGTGTCAAGTTCCAATTGAGATTCAAAGAGTTCCCCCCAGGTATTCAAGGCAAGGATTTCCACCCGGGAAAAGCCCTTTGAAGAGGTGGATTCAACCAAAAGGACCATCAGTTTGCGCCAAAGGGCCCCATGTTCAAACACATCGTCTGACAAGGGTTTGGCCGGTTGAAATTCAAGGTAGAGGGCATCGGCTGAAATCGGCTGATCCTGGCTGCCAAAGAGGTTGGATTTTACATCAATTCTCATTGAGGCCTCTGCCCTATGGTAGAGCCGGTTTTCAATGATCCATCCCAGAAGTCCCAAAAAACTGGGAGAGGTTTGAAGGGTTATTTCCTTTGATCCCTTAGGTTCAAGGGTGCTCAATTCCCACCCTGCAAATCTTTTTTTCCTGAACAAAAAGAAGGTGTACGATTGACGGGCCAGGTAGGTGGAACTTTCCTGGATCTTATCTTTTGAAAGGTTGAGCCGTTCCCGGGTCTTGTTGATCAGGATTTTAAGGTTTCTTTGGTCTGTCTGGCCAAGGCCTGAAAAATTGAGTTCATCGCCCTGGCTGATCTGTTTGTACATCCTGGACAATTGTTTGACAAAGGTTTTTTCAAGCAGTCTTTTTTCCTGTTCCGGCCATTTTGGATAGGTGATGAGTTTTTTAACCTGGGTCGGGTTCAGATTCCAGGTCCTGATATACCGGTCCAAAAGTTGTTTTTTAGGAGATCCCGGTGCCGGGGATTGAACCATGGGATATTCGCACAGCCTGAAAAATATGGCGTTTTTGATCAGGTTCAGGCTTCCGGGCTGGTTCTCTTTATGAAAGGCAATCACCCGGTCAAAGAGGATTTTATAAGGGTCTGCCCCGTAATCGTCAATATTGGCAAGTGCAAACCCTTTTTTAATTTCATCGCAGAGCAGAATCGACTGTTCCTTGCTGCCGAACCTGTGGGACATGATCATGCTCGCCTTGATCATGGCCTTGACCGGGTCCTGCCTGGACTTGCAGATATGCCAGAGAATGCCCTTTAAGATATCCTGGTTTTCAGGAATTTCAATCTTGCCAAGATCAATATACTCCCGGTTAATATTCATCTCTTTTTTTTGCAAAAGACCGTTGACCTTCTCTTTGTAGATGCCCTTGGGTATATTGGGGGGCAAAAGGGTCCAGATGGGTATTTTACCTGCGATCATGAGAAAGGTTCTGTAAAATTCCTCTTTTAAAAAGAGCTTGGGCGCAATCATGGTTTCCCGGGTGTTGAATCCGGCATAGCAGTCTTTGCGGATATCAGCCTGGTCCATGATGAAAAAACTAACCTTTTGGCTGAATTCTTCCCTGGAATATTTAACAATATGGGCCAATTTTTTTTCAAAGTTATAATACCTTTTTTCAGTAAAGCTGTGTTTATCAATGATTACCCAATAATCAAAATCAGATTGGGGAGACTGGGTAAAGGTCCCCAAAGATCCGATATGGTATAAGCCAAGCACGCAGGGGGCTTCAACCGGGCCTGCCTTTACCAGCGCTTCTTCTAATTTGCCCTGGCTTAGGGCCTCTTTGAAAAAACCAGTTGCCTGGAAATTGTATATTCCGTGGGCCGTGGGCAGATCCTGGACATAGCCCGGCAGCTGGGGCAGATTCGTATGGATGAGAAAAGGGATTTTTACGAACAAGGTCAGCTTGGGGCCTGACAGATAACGCAGGGCTTCTCGCATTCTCACCATATTATAGTTGGAGAATGCCGATTTCATCTCGTGAATCTTTAATTTTGTCCTGGCCTGTTCCCGGGTCATGGCGATTCTGGCTCCCAAGGGAGATTAAAATGAATTGATAATATGGGGTAAACCGTTTAAGATATACTAACAGTATACGAAATATTTCCCATTGTTTTCAAGTATGTTTTAAAATGGAGTGTGAAAGGGCGATATGGATTCCCCCCATGCAGGCATTGATCTGGATACCATCTGCATAGATGATTTGGTCTCCCAAAAGGCAAATCGCCCCAAGGAGGAGATTGCATCTGACCCTGAAAATTACCGGGTCTTTGTCAATTCCATTTTTAAGAAAATGAAAAGCCAGAAAGCCTTTTTGTCCTTTTCCCGGCAGATCAATAATGTGAATCAGATTTTGAATATGACCTATTCCTCGGCCGATGATATCGCCCGGGTGATTCTCAAGGACCTGGCCCTTACCGCCCAGGTTCTCAAACTGGTGAATTCGTCTTTTTACCGCCAGTTTTCCCAAAAAGGAATTTCAACCATTTCAGAGGCCATGATCATCCTTGGCACGGATGAGGTCAGACAGATCGCTGCCAGCCTCAAGGTCTATGAGATGATGAAGGGACTGGCCAATTCAAAAATCCTCAAGGAAAAGACTTTAAAAGGACTCCAGCGCAGCATTATGGCAAGACAGATTGCCGAGGATATGGGGGGTAAAACCTCTGATGCCCTGCAGATTTCAGCCATGGTCTATGATCTTGGGGAATACCTGGTGGCCCTGTTTGACCCCCAGACCTATATCCGTGTGGAACTTGCCATGGAAGACCAAAAAATTTCCAGGGAAATTGCCGCAAAGCAGATTGTCGGCCTGACCTATTCCGACCTGGGCCGGGTGGTGGCCCTGAAATTGAACCTGCCCCAGGATGTGGTCCAGGCCATGAAGCCCATCCCCAAGATCCCCCATGGCCGGACAGATTTGGCCCCAAAAGAGACCCAGCGTTATTTGTGCGCCTTTATCAAGGCCTTATCCGATATTTCGGACAAAGACCCCTGTGAAGAGGCAGGAAAGGTTTCTGACACGTATTTTGAAATCCTTGATATTGATATGAGAACGGCTGTGAACCTGGTCCGGATGTCCAGAGAAAAAATGGTGCGCCATGCTGAGCTTCTGGACATTGATCCTTTGGTGGACAATACATTGAACAAAAATCCTGGCATCAAAGATAAAAAAGAGCTGCTCCACGGGATGACCCGGATAAAAGACGCCCTTGATCGGAAGATGAGTATTCACAAGGTCTTTACCCGCCTTGTGGGCGTTATGGATGATTGTTTTTATTTTAACCAGGTGGTCATCAGCATCAAGAAAAAAGAGACCAGCACCATGGAACCCAGATTTTTTAAAGGAGACCCCCGGCCTGAAGATATTTTATCGGCCATGGCCTTTAAAATTGAATCCGGTGCCGATCTTTTTAACCAGTCCATCCTTGGGCAGACAGATATGATTGTCAGGGATATTAAAAAAGAATCCTATAAAAAGCAGGTGCCCTCTTGGTATCTGGACCGGGTATCAACGGTGCTGAAGCTAAAAGGCTTTGCCGTTTTTCCCGTGAGGTGACGGATTATATCCAGGTGTTCCGGGAGCTTATGATCAAAACCTTTACCCTTCATTCAAGGTGATTTTATTCTTTGGTGATTTTGTCGGGATTAATACGATTCTCATATTCTTGGTGTAATCTTTTAATAATTTTATGACAAGAATTAGGAGAGAGTATGATCTGGGAGGCAGATCCACCGGATATCAAAGAGGGTGACTGGGCACTGAGGCTGGACAGGCTTGACTATGCATTTCAGCCCATTGTGAACATCCATACGGGCAATACCTTTGCGTTTGAAGCCCTTGTTCGCTGCCATGAAGCGGCCGGGTTTTCTTCCATTGACGATTTGTTTGACAAGGCCTATGAAAAGGGGCTGCTCCACCAGGTTGACCTGGCCCTGCGCAAAAAGGTATTGAAAAAATTTTCTTTATTCTACAGGCAAAATCCTGTCAAGCTCTTTTATAACCTGGACAACCGGCTCTTTGACTCCATGGATTATTCACCCGGAAACACCCTGGGGCTTCTTAAGGCATTGGGGTATTCCCAGAATGACATCTGTTTTGAAATTTCTGAAAAACATAAGTTCCATGATAACGGGGATGCGGCTAAAATTCTGGAAGCCTACCATTCCCAGGGCTTTAAAATTGCTGTGGACGATTGCGGCACAGGATTTTCAGGCCTTCAGCTGATCTATTACACGGAACCTGACTATATTAAAATAGATCGGTTTTTTATCCAGAATATGGAAAATGATCCCAAAAAACGGCTCCTGGTCTCCACCATGGTCAATTTTGCCCATCTCATGGGCAGTCTTGTCATTGCCGAGGGCGTGGAAACCCTGGAGGAGTTTGCCCAGTGCAAGGCCATTGGGTGTGATATGGTCCAGGGGTATTTTGTCCAGATCCCCACCCGGAACATGGAAGAACTCAAACCCAAATATAAAAAAGTCCGGCAATTGTCCCGGCAGGAAAAACGCCGTGGCCAATTCCAGGACAGATCCCTGATTTCAGGCAAGATCCAGTACGTGACACCTGTGAACTCTGACTGCGATATAATTTTTATTGTGGATCGGTTCAGAAAAGAGGAACAGTCTATGTTTTTCCCCGTGGTCAATGAGTATGACGAACCTGTGGGCATCATCCGGGACTCGGCCTTTAAAGCCTATATTTTTTCAAAATTCGGCAGGCCGCTTCTTGAAAATCCTTCGTTTGGAAAGGATCTGTCTAAATTTATTTTCAAAATTCCCATTGCCGATATTCATTCTTCTGTTGAAAAACTCATTGAGACCTATTCCCAGTCAGTGATGTCCGGTTAGGTTTTTGCTTGCTCAATAATTTTTTGATCTTTGACAATATTGTCCCTGTTTGAACTATGAGAGCCTTGCTCCTCGCAGCCAAACAGGTCATTTAGAATGGCGGTTCGCAGCTGCCGAACTCTTTTGATCGTGACCTTTTCATTAAACTGTTTTTGGCAATGGATTGCCAGTAACAGGTAAGTGATAAGGCCGCCAAGAATCTGAACCATAAGGCCGTATTCACTGCGGGCAATGAGATGATATACCTTCAGATGTTCTTTCCACCATTTGAAAAAATCCTCAATGGTCCACCGGAGTTTATAAATTGTTGCTATTTGTTCCGCTGTTAAATCATGCCTGTCAGTTGCCACATAGTATTTGACGCCAGCAATTTTATAGCCAACAACCCGAACAGGCCTTTTCGTCTGGTTTTGATTCGGAGTACCAAGTTTAACCAGTGCATCATAAAAAATGTAGCTGTCGGAAGGGGTCTCGTGGTTATCAATAATTGTTCTTGTTGTCCTGGTTTTTATACGGCAGACAAAATGTTTGCCTTGCTCCTGAAGCAGGTCAAATTCTTTATGGGATTGATATCCACGATCCATAACACCTGTTTGCCCCTTGGAAAGTATTTTGGGAACAAAAGTGCGTTCAGCGCCGTTGCCTTCAGTCAAAAAGATTTTGTTTGGGATTCCGTGATTAATGTCAAATCCGCAATGTACTTTGGCTTTTTTACTTCCTTTTCTGTAGTTCGCCCAGTGCATTGAAAGGACTGCATTTATGAGACTACCGTCAATGGAAACCAACTCTCCTAACTCGGCGTGTTCACCCGGATGACACTCAAGAGCCTGTTTATAAAGATCCTCAAAGATAAATTGCAGTTGTTCGAGTCCCCTGTGATTGATGGCTTCACAGAAACTACTACGGCTGATACCACCGTCTGGCGCAATATTTTCTTTAGCAAAAACATTCTCCTTGAGATCCTGAATTAAATGTCGGGCAGACTTGTGCTCCTGAAGATGGAAATAAACCAAAGCATTTATCTGGTCTTCGAATGTCATTTTTAAAGGGCGGTCTCCTCGAGATTGTAATTCCGGTGCTTTTGAAAGTGACTTTATCAGAGGGCACCTGAAATTGTCAAAGTTCAGGGACCGTAGTTGTTTTTTAGGGACTGAGATGTGCGTCATTTGAGCTCCTTGAGTTAAGTTTTCAAGGCGCACAAAAATTTTTACGCACATTTGTCAACACAAAACCGACTGTTTTTTCAATGATTTTAGATGCTTTTTATATGCAACAACCTAACCGGACACTACTGATTCCCAGTCAGTGATGTCCGGTTAGGTTTTTGCTTGCTCAATAATTTTTTGATCTTTGACAATATTGTCCCTGTTTGAACTATGAGAGCCCTGCTCCTCGCAGCCAAACAGGTCATTTAGAATGGCGGTTCGCAGCTGCCGAACTCTTTTGATCGTGACCTTTTCATTAAACTGTTTTGGGCAATGGATTGCCAGTAACAGGTAAGTGATAAGGCCGCCAAGAATCTGAACCATAAGGCCGTATTCACTGCGGACAATGAGATGATATACCTTTGCCGGGATATTCAGCCCGAAGAGACAGGAAGGTTTGTTTTTGAAACCAGAGAATTATCTTGACCCGAATATGGCAGGACGCCTTTTCTTCCGGCATGGGAAATCTGAGTTTTTCCAGCCTGTTTTCTGTCTTTTTTATTCGAAATAATGGGTTGACATTAAATTCTTTTCCATAATAAGTAATCGTTAGTCTAAAAAATCCCCGACAGTGATGCAGGCTCCGGATTTAAATGCCGGAGCTTTAAATATTGGCCTATAAATTTAATGCTTAACCTAAAAGGAGAATTCATCCCATGGAAATGAGATTTTCAAAATTCAATGATGCGCTAGGCACTAAAAACAGGGGAAATGCCTGCGAGTCAAGCCTGTGCACCCTGTGTCGGGCAGACTGTAAAGGCAAGTGCGAAACCTGGTTGTCCAGCATGGTGGGAAGAAAGCTGCTCTATCCCAGAAGTTTTGGCCTTGTTACGGCAGGGGCCAATAACACCACCCATGTCGGGGTATCGTACAATTCTCTGAGGATTCAAGGGTATGTATACGGGGCACAGGGCATGGGCGAGAATTTAACCAACAGCCCTGATGACTGCATTTTTCCCAATGTCAGCCTTGAAACCTCCTTTGGGAAGAAAAAGAAGACAAAGGTGCGCATGCCTTTGATGACCGGGGCCCTGGGGTCCACCTTTATTGCTGAAAAATACTGGGATTGTTTTGCCATTGGCGGCGCCCTTATCGGTATTCCCGTGGTCGTCGGGGAAAATGTGGTGGGCGTTGACAGAAATTCGCAAATCGGTACAGGCGAAATCAAACAGGGTAAAATAAAAAGCGCGCCTGAATTTGACCGGAGGATCGACACCTATCTGAGGTATTTTGACGGATACGGAGCCATTATTGTCCAGCTCAACGTGGAAGACACCCGAAACGGTGTGGCTGAATACGTGATGGACAAGTACGGGAATAAATGTATCATAGAGCTTAAGTGGGGGCAGGGGGCCAAGAATATTGGCGGAGAGATCCAGGTCAGAAGTCTTGAATATGCCGTTTTCCTCAAGGACAGGGGCTATGTGGTGGATCCGGATCCCTCTTTGCCCGAGGTCCAGGCCGGGTTTGAGCAGGGGGCGATCAAGTCCTTTGCCCGGCATAGCCGGCTGGGGTCCACCCATTTGTCCACCGTGGCCCAGGTCCAGGAGGATTTCATGAATTCCGTGGAGTACCTGCGCAGTCTGGGATTTGAGAGAATCACCCTGAAGACAGGTTCCTACGGCATGGAAGAACTGGCAATGGCCATCAAGTTTTCAACCGATGCTGAACTGGACCTGCTCACCATAGACGGGTCAGGCGGGGGAACCGGCATGAGTCCCTGGAACATGATGCAAAGCTGGGGGGTTCCCTCCATTAATCTCCATGCCAAGGCCTGTGAATATGCCAGTATTTTATCTGCCAAGGGGAAAAATGTCGTGGACATGTCCTTTGCCGGCGGATTTGCCCTGGAAGACCATATTTTCAAGGGCCTGGCCCTGGGGGCACCGTACACCAAACTGATATGCATGGGCCGGGGCATCATGATCCCGGGATTTCTGGGCGCCAATATTGAAGGGGCCATCTATCCCGAGCGGCGGGCCAGTGTCAGCGGCAATTGGAATGAGCTGCCCAAGAACGTTCTTGAAGTGGGCAAGACCGCAGATGAGATCTTTGCCGGCTACCATGACCTTGCCGACAAGGTGGGCAAGGATGAAATGAAAAAAATTCCCTACGGCGCCATTGGCTTTTACACCCTGGCAGACAAGCTCGGATGCGGCATGCAGCAGCTCATGGCCGGGGCCAGAAAATTTTCCCTTGACCAGATTTCCCGGAACGAGGTCTTTTCCGGAAACAGGGAAACTGCCCAGGAAACAGGCATTCCCCATGTCACGGACGTGAACAATGAAAGCGCTAAGAAAATCCTGAATTCATAGCCTTTTGGACCGCAAATTTTATAGCTTGAACAAAATAGCTTGCTTTTTGGCCCATTTACCGCGTTTCATCAAAGGTCAAACAGGCCTTAAATGCTTTGCATGCTCCCTGGTTTTCCAGGGAGCATCTCCTCTATCAATGCCCTTTTTGTTTTATCCCCGAGCAGTTCATACGGTCTATATGCATGTGTTCATATTAAATTTTAGCCAGGATATTGAAATCATAAGCGGTATATTTGGGTCAGGAGCAACGACCATGCTCCTGTCATCTCGATTACTTAGACGCCACTCCTAATTTTCCTTTACAGCTATATTGGTTTTCATTGCTGATCGTGCCATCAGGACAGATCACATTCGGCCACACAGTAGAGTCCAAAACGATTTCTTCTAAAATAGCATTTTTGAAATTAGCACTTTGAATATTAGAACCGCTGATAATCGCTCCAGTTAAATCAGCACCTTCAAAATTGCAGTTAGACAGGTCGCATGAGCTTAAATCGGCACCTTTTAAGTCTGCATTGCGAAAATCACTTCCACGTAAAATGGATAAATGGAAAATAGTCTTTCTAAGATTTGCCTTTTGGAAATTCACATTGCGTAAGGTTGCATTTTTAAAATTGACACCATTTAGGTTGCATGCCTTCAGAGATGCGCCGGTTAGATTACACCCTTCCATATTTGTTTGGGAATAACCGGCAGATATTATAAATAAATTTAAAATGATTATACCAATTGTTAAAATAATGCGTTTCATAAATCACTCCTTTCCTAATAAAATTTAAATGTCATACGCTGGAATTATCCTGATTCATTTGAATAAATGCATCTGTGAAAATACCAAATTTAAAATTAGCCTCTATCAGACAAAAAAGGATTGGGGGCTTGTTGATCACTAAAAAAGGGCACTGTCGGGGAGAAACTTGTGTGGAATTAATAGAGTATAAAGATGTTGGGGACCATGCTCACCCTGATAGTAATAACGGATAAAAAAAGGATTGTCAATTAATATAAATAACTGATTTTATAAATATATATAAAGCCTGTGATGGGATTGGTCTCAGCAATACTTACAAAAGATATTCAAAATTAGAAGTATACATCGGTTCGGGGTCTATCCAAAGAATCTATGGGGGATTTTTATCTAAGTTCAAAAAATCCAGGATGGTTGTTTTGACCCTTTGGCTGGCCACGGTTGCCAAAATGAATTAAATTCCCAGAGTTTTTCTTTGTATCCTGTAAATTGTTTCAATTCCCTTATCTGCCGCATCCAGAAGCTGATTCAATTCTTGCCGGGTGAAGGTCCCCTGCTCCCCGGTACCCTGAACTTCCACAAGGTCCTTGCCGCATTTTACCACATTCATGTCCACACAGGCATTGGAATCGTGCTCATAGTCCAGATCACACACCACACCTCCGTTCACAATCCCCACACTCACAGCTGCAACCTGGCCTGTAAGATAGTACTCAGGTCCGGTATGCCCCTGCTGACTGGCAAGTTTGCCCAGGGCATCATAAAGGGCTACCCACGCCCCGGTAATGGACGCCGTCCGGGTCCCGCCATCTGCCTGAAACACATCACAATCGATGAGGATACTTACAGGCCCCAAACGAGTCAGGTCTACGGCCGCCCGAAGGCTTCGTCCGATGAGCCGTTGAATTTCAGTACTCCTGCCGTCTTTTTTGACCCCGTCCCGGTGATTTCTCCCCCCTCCGGTGCTCCCAGGAAGCATGCCGTACTCGGCGGTAAGCCATCCCTTACCGCTCTCCTTTAAAAAAGATGGCACTGTATTTTCAATAGTGGCGGTACAAATTACACGTGTATTGCCAAAGGAGACCATGCAGGATCCTGCCGGGTGCATGATAATATCTCTTTCCAGGGTGACGGTTCTCACAGTTGACTCCCCATTCTCATTGTTGTTTTTTTTTGCAGATGTACCGTTGGAACCGCTTTTATTCGGGTCCAGGTTTGTCCGGTTGATTTTTTTGTATATAGATCACATATTAACAAGTCAATTGCAAGGCTGGGCCTGATCCTCCATCAAGGCACCATCTCCTATGCCCGAATATTTCACGAACCGATTTTCCTCAACTTGCCAGTTTCTGGCCTTCAGGTTATGAAATATCCGGGCTGATGGAGGCCGGGAAAGGGCAAAACCCAGATTTATGCAGATAAACAATTCAGGTGTTGGCTAAGTTAGAGGAAGACATTTCAAGCGTCGATCAGGTCCTTTTTTAAAATCTTACCCACAGTGGACTTGGGCAGGGTGTCTCTTATTTCCACCTCAATGGGCCATTTGTACTTGGCCAGTTTTTTGGAGCAAAATTCAATGATTTCCTCCTGGGTGACAATTTCTCCTTGTTTGAGCTGCAAAAAGACCTTGATTGCCTCGCCTCGTTTGGGATGGGGAATACCGACGCAGCAGGCTTCCGCCACCTTGGGATGTCCATAGAGGACTTCTTCGATTTCTCTTGGGTATACGTTGTACCCGCCCGAGATGATCATGTCCTTTATCCGGTCGACAATGAAAAAATAGCCATCCTCGTCCATAAAGGCAATATCTCCCGTGTGAAGCCATCCATCGCGGGTAAGGGTTTTACAGGTTTCCTCCTGGCGGTTTAAATATCCTTTCATCACCTGGGGGCCTTTGATCATAAGTTCTCCCGGTTTTCCCACGGGCATTGGGGTTATTCCGTCTTCGGTGTCAACGATGCGGCAGCTGACGTCGGGCAGGGGAAGGCCGATGCTGCCGGGTTTCCTTTTGCCCTTGAACGGGTTGATATGGGTGACCGGGCTGGATTCGCTCAGCCCGTATCCTTCGATAATGATGGAGCCTGTCCGTTTCTGGAAGGTGTTGATAATTTCCACCGGAAGGGGAGAGCTGCCTGAAAAGCTTTCTTCAAGACTGCTCAAATCCCGGGTTTCCATCTCCGGATGATTCAGCATGCCGATGAACATGGTGGGGACCAAGGGGGCAAAGCTGGGCTTGAATTTTTCAATGGCGTCAAACAATTGCCGGGGCTGGGGTTTGGGTACAAGCACATTGGTCCAGGCCATGTAAATGGCAAAGTTCATGGAAGTGGAAAGACCAAATACATGGAAAAAGGGCAATGCCCCCAGCAGGGTGCCCTCTCCTCTGACAAAATTGGGAAACCAGGATTCCAGCTGCTGGATCTGGCAGCTCAAATTCCTGTGGGTCAGCATGACCCCTTTGGGAATCCCGGTGGTGCCTCCGGTATACTGGACCATGGCCAGATCATCCATGGCAATGGCCGGTCTTTTTCCTGTTTTTCGGGCGGCCTTGAGAACCTCTTTGAATTGAAAGAGATTGTCTGCCAAGGGAAGGGTTGCTGAAAGCCCTCTTTTTTTGGCAACCAGAGGAAAGAGCAGCCGCTTGGCAAGGGGGAGAAAATCTCCCATTGAGGTGTGGATGATCACCCGGATCCGGGTCTTTTTCCTGAGTTGGACCATTCGCTCGGCCAGAAGATCCATGGTGACCAGAAGTTTTGCCCCTGAATCGTTGAACTGGTATTCAAGTTCCCTGTTTGAATACAAAGGGTTGTTCATGACGGCGACAGCGCCGATGCGCAGGGTGGCATAGTAGGCAACCACGCAGGGAACCGTATTGGGTAAGAGGATGGCAACCCGGTCACCTGAGCTGATTCCAAAGTCCTGGAGCACTGCGGCAAACCGGTCGGTCAGTCTGTTTAGTTCCTGAAAGGTAATGGTATAGCCCTGGAAAATCAATGCCACTTGATTTGGATATTCAAGGGCTGCCCGGTCCAGGAAATCCGGGATCAGGGTCTGCGTATATTGAATGGTTTTGACCATTTTTGCATCATAGGCCTTATACCATGGATGGGTATGATAATTTCCATGCTGGGACATGGCAGTTTCCTTTTGTTAAATTTAAAGGATGTTGTTTATCAGCCTGTCTGCCTTAAGGCAAGTGTAGATTTTAAATGAGGGAAAAATACGATCTTCCCCTTGTAATCCGGTGGGGGATAAGGATGATCTTCAATATTTTTTATCCTTGTACCATCAGACATAATGCAAATTATTTTAAGATTCGAAAATATCTTTTGTCGTGTTTGAGCTATTTAAATAAAGTGTAGACTGTGAAGGGAAAGTCAGGGGTGGATTTTCAATTTTAAAAAAACCGGGCTTCATGTTAATAGTTCCCGCCCGGACCTCAAGGCGGATCATCCCGTACTACATTTTCCAATCCTGCCGGGGTTAAAATCGGGACCGGTCAACTTTTATACCATTATTGAACACCCTGGCATTGCTCATCTACCTTGCGGATACCATTTGAATACATTATCGTTTTAAAATTCAGACACCATATGTATCGTATTCTGGACGTCGCAAATAATCCAATGAGAATTCGAAAATTATTTTAAGGATCGGTAAACAAAGACTTTCCTGAACCTTCGTTGGTTTTACTTTATTATGAATAACCGTTAATGGGCCCTGTTAAAAATATATTCATCAATACCCTGTCCTTTCACCTTTTTGTTTGTGATTGTCCAGTTGCTGATTCCAGTTCCCTTGGCACCGGTTGGGAAGGTGATCTTCACCTCCTCTTTAATGACGGTCCCTCCTTTGGAATGAGTCCGTTTATAGGAGAGAACATTACCTTGAACCACGCCTGAAAATCGGTATTTTTTTGATAGGGTAATCTGAACATTCTTCCCGCTTTGTCTAAAGTCAGCCGTCCCTTTCAAGGTATTCATGGGCAAGTTCAGTGTGTTGGATTTGCCGGTCTTTGACCACTTCCATTTCCCGGTCAAATCCAGAGGACTCAATGGTTTTTGAACCTTTTCCCGGGGTATAAAACGCTTACCCCGGACCAATAGTTCATATTCCTTTATATTACCGCTTTCTCGGTTGACACTGATAAAATACTTGCCCGGTTCAAGGTTTGCTTTCAGCATGAAGTTTTTGTTTATTCCGCTTTTTGAATCGGCTGCTACCGGGTTGCAAAAACTGTCCTTGAGTATCCCTCGTGTGTCAGCCTTCCCTTTGGTCCACACCGTCAGACTGGTAGGCCGGGCCAGGAGGATGTGAAATACGTCAATGTCTTTTGCGTCATGGAATACTCCGGTGGCCGTTGACTCCATAAAAACTTCAGTGGTATGCCCGCAATCATTGCTGTGATCGTCACCGGAATCGGGTTCAGGCAGAGCTGAAGATCCCATGAGCGGTTCCATATCCTCTTCCCGTTCTCCTGGTTTAAAGCGGACATAAAGGTCGTATTTGCCAGTTATCCTTTGGGGCGAATAGACTTTGACAAACCAGTCTCCCGGGCCAAGGGTGGCGGCTTTGCTGGTCAACGATCCCCGTTCAGGGATATTGAAACAAAGTCCGTCCAGAATTTCTACGGTGGCTGATCTCAGCTTTCGGACCGAAGCGGTGAGTTTTCCTTCCCGTTTCAAAGTGACTTTATAATAGTCGATATCCTGCTTGTCCTTGAGTTTACCGCTGATCATGGCATTGGCCCGGATTTCCCGATACTTCAGCTTACAGCCGTTGTCAGAGGCCGTACTTGTGACAGGCAAAATTATAAGCAGCGCCATCATTACAATTAATTTCTTCATTAGTTTTCCCTCTTTTTACTGCGCCTGAGCAGTACTGACGTCGATGGCATGAACTTCCTGCACACAGGCGTCCAGCGCCTTTTGCACCACCTCCACGGGATATCTCTTTTTGCGCAGCTTGCCGAGTTTTTCAAGATTCTCGTTGACGACCTTGATCCGTGCAATGATATCTGAACGCCCCATGCTCTGGGCCCGCCCCTTGTCTGTTTTAAGGCGGTTTTTCAAGGTATCCTCATAGCGTCCGCATTGCAGGGGCCACCCTTTGGCACTCAACTGCCATTTGTCCCGATCATAGGTCGTTCCCTGCTGGCTCTGCATACCAACGTCTCTGGCAAATGCCGCCTGCATCTGTTCTTTTGTCATTCCTTCATATGGGTTATTCCCCTGTTCCGGGCGTTCATTTTCAGGGGTGAGACCGCCGCCGGTATCCCTTGCCTCCATGGCAGCCAGTTTTGCTGTAATATCGGCGTCGGTCATGGGAGCGCCCACCTGCGGCTGGGCCTGTGCACCATGATCATCAGCCGTAGGCTGATGGATGGAATATCCGGCCTGCGAATCTGCCACTTTGGGCAGCGAAATATCCTTAGGGGATTCATTGATATCAGACGGCTGCCCCCCAGATGCGGGCCGGACAGCCTGTCCGCTGGCCTGGGCCTGCTGGACAGGGGTCTGGGGCAGTTGGACTCCCTGCATCCCTGCCAGGGCTGCCTGCATCTATGCCATGGCATCGGTCTGGGCCTGGGCAGCTTGTTTCTGGGCTGTCGCCTGCATCTGATCCGCCATGGCTTGCATATCCTGCGGATTTCCAGAAGCCCCAGGCTGAGTTACGGTTTTTTGGGTAGTCTGATTGACCGGACTTGGTGAAGCGCCCACTGCTGAGATTGATTTTCCGGCCTTGGCTGGGCTTGCAGCACCCGTATCTCCCGAAGGCAGGGCTGAGTTAATCTCTTTAGTTCCACAATTGACCCTGACTTTGTTTTCCTGGCCCTGCCGGATATAAAAAGGAGTACTGCGCAGGCGTGAGTCACCGGGACACTCCACATCAACCTTGTATTGGCCCGGGGGTACTTCAAAAAATCGCATGGCGGATTCTGAATAGGCTTCATCACCATATTCATTTGGAGAAAGGTTTACAACGCGGATATACCCTTTAATGGGGGTGCCCTCAGCATCGGTTACAAGTACGCCGATGCGTACATTGGCACAGATGCCGTTAATATTTCTGTTTTCACCGGGCTGAATTGAGAATGGTTCACTTTTTATTCGCCTGCCCGTGTTTGAACACTCCATATCCACGATGTACTCTCCAGGGGATACGATAAAACCTGAAATTTTGCCCTTGTGATCGCCCTCTTCAGCAGACTGGCCGCTCTTTTGGTCCACAATTCTAATGTAGCCGGGAACGTTGTTTCCATTCCCGTCTTTCATGGACACGATAATTTGCGATTTTGCAAAGACAACTTTTTTTTGGGTGACCTTGCTTTCGGTTACCACAACATTTTCAACGGTTATCTTCTGTGTCAGCGTATCCGGGTTTACTTTCAAGGTGTATGTGCCGGGTACAAGACCGAAGCTGACCCTTTTGCCCCCATCTGTTGCCACTGTGTTGCCGGATGAATCAACCACCTTGATCATAACGGAAACCGGATTGTTCTTACCGTCAAAAGAGGTGACCACAAGGTTTTTTGCCACCGTTTTTTTAATCACGGTATCCAGCGCATGTTTTAATTTCCCCGCATCCTTGGCCGGAAAATATTCACCTCCTCCTGCCTTGGCCATGCATTTGAGCTGTGCCTCTGTTTGGCCCCCCACATCAAAGCCCACCACATGGAGTACAAACTTGATGCCAAGTTTTTCCAATTGTACCACAAAATTGCACGGTTCAGGATCACAGGTCTCCTCACCATCCGAGACAAGCAAAATGGTGGTCTCATCCTCCAGGTGCTTGATCGCTTCAGCCGTTTTGCGGATGGACCTAACCATGGGGGTCTTACCCTTGGGGTTCAATGACTTAATTTTCGCAAGAAATGTTTCGGCATTCAAAGGACCTAACGGAATCATGGTCTCTACATCATCACAGTCTCCTTTACGGCGATGACCATATGCCACCAGGCCGATATTAATGTCCTTTGGCAGGTCATTGATAATCAGGTCCATGGCCTCCTTGGCAATGGTAATTTTGGCTTTACCGTTTATCTGCCCCCACATGGAACCAGATGCATCAAAAATCAATATTAAATTGCTTTTACCCCCAGCATAACCCGTTGCTAAAATCCCAAACATCACAAGCAGAATCGCTGATAGCCCCAGAACAGATCTACGCATACGTATCTCCTTTTTTACCTGTGCATTAATATTTCAGGCAGAAAACCCCGTCCTGAAAAAATCAAGTCGAATTGCATATTTTAATTTGTAGTATTTCTGCTCAAAAGGAGCAGTCACATTTTAATAAAAAATGCAGTGATGTCCGGTTAGGTTTTTGCTTGCTCAATAATTTTTTGATCTTTGACAATATTGTCCCTGTTTGAATTATGAGAGCCCTGCTCCTCGCAGCCAAACAGGTCATTTAGAATGGCGGTTCGCAGCTGCCGAACTCTTTTGATCGTGACCTTTTCATTAAACTGTTTTTGGCAATGGATTGCCAGTAACAGGTAAGTGATAAGGCCGCCAAGAATCTGAACCATAAGGCCGTATTCACTGCGGGCAATGAGATGATATACCTTCAGATGTTCTTTCCACCATTTGAAAAAATCCTCAATGGTCCACCGGAGTTTATAAATTGTTGCTATTTGTTCCGCTGTTAAATCATGCCTGTCAGTTGCCACATAGTATTTGACGCCAGCAATTTTATAGCCAACAACCCGAACAGGCCTTTTCGTCTGGTTTTGATTCGGAGTACCAAGTTTAACCAGTGCATCATAAAAAATGTAGCTGTCGGAAGGGGTCTCGTGGTTATCAATAATTGTTCTTGTTGTCCTGGTTTTTATACGGCAGACAAAATGTTTGCCTTGCTCCTGAAGCAGGTCAAATTCTTTATGGGATTGATATCCACGATCCATAACACCTGTTTGCCCCTTGGAAAGTATTTTGGGAACAAAAGTGCGTTCAGCGCCGTTGCCTTCAGTCAAAAAGATTTTGTTTGGGATTCCGTGATTAATGTCAAATCCGCAATGTACTTTGGCTTTTTTACTTCCTTTTCTGTAGTTCGCCCAGTGCATTGAAAGGACTGCATTTATGAGACTACCGTCAATGGAAACCAACTCTCCTAACTCGGCGTGTTCACCCGGATGACACTCAAGAGCCTGTTTATAAAGATCCTCAAAGATAAATTGCAGTTGTTCGAGTCCCCTGTGATTGATGGCTTCACAGAAACTACTACGGCTGATACCACCGTCTGGCGCAATATTTTCTTTAGCAAAAACATTCTCCTTGAGATCCTGAATTAAATGTCGGGCAGACTTGTGCTCCTGAAGATGGAAATAAACCAAAGCATTTATCTGGTCTTCGAATGTCATTTTTAAAGGGCGGTCTCCTCGAGATTGTAATTCCGGTGCTTTTGAAAGTGACTTTATCAGAGGGCACCTGAAATTGTCAAAGTTCAGGGACCGTAGTTGTTTTTTAGGGACTGAGATGTGCGTCATTTGAGCTCCTTGAGTTAAATTTTCAAGGCGCACAAAAATTTTTACGCACATTTGTCAACACAAAACCGACTGTTTTTTCAATGATTTTAGATGCTTTTTATATGCAACAACCTAACCGGACACTACTGATAAAAAATGGAAGCTTTTTTGGAATATAATAAATTTCAACATTTTAAAAGTTTTTTATCTTTTTAAAAGCTGTCTCCGTGATATTTATTAATGATGTTGAGAGTCTGATTTCCAGTAAAATTTTAAGTAAAAGAAAACCCCTCAACCTGTCCTATCTTTGTTGACCTCGGCTATCGTTCAAATTGATGGTGACTTCTTTCGTTATTGGTGAGTCGATTTCAAAATTCGGCAGTTAGGAATAGATTATCCCATCCCCAATTTTTAGAAACAGAAGAATATTTTATAAAGAAATGTAAAAAGGTTTTCCGGCATTTAATTTGCCTGGAAAACCTTTCTGCAGCTATTCTGGTGACCTCAGTCCCCTTATGGTTTTGGCTTTGTTTTTTCAACCATTTGAATTCCCAGGTCTTCAAGCGCTTTGAGTACGGGGGTGTAAATCTCTTTTTTAATGGGGATCTGGACACCGGTCAGGTCGATTTTACCTTGGGCTATTAATTTGATGCCGATGCCCAATGGCAGGCTGACCGTCCTGGCCATTGACGAGTCTCCAAAGGGAATGCCGTAATTGATCAGGGTGGATGTAATGGTTTTTTCCGAGCCATCCTGGTTTTCAACCACAAAGGTGTGGCGCAGCACCAGCATATCTTTTTCACCGGGTTTGTATACCAGTTTTTCCCAAAGTTTTTCGCTTAAGATATCCAGGTAATTGTCCAGGGCAGGGATGGGATCATTGCTGAACAATCCGAGCCATTCCAGGTTTTGGATGACAAAATGATCTTCAGCAATTCCGGCTTTTTGGGCAATGGTAGTTTTTATGTTTTTATTTTCAGGTATGCCCGGGAGAGTCGCCATCATTTTTTTAAAGCTGATATTGGACAAATGTGACACTGGCGTATCATCTACCAGGCCGAGGTCAACGATTTTTTTGAACGTATCGCACCACCCGATGTTTCTGTAAGTTCCCCGCATGACCGTGTGGGCATCCTTAAGTCCGTAAATTTCTTTATAGGGCATGGAATCCCTGTTGGGGTAAACTTCAAATTCACCCAGTTCTTTGATCGTTTCCCTGCGGTAATTGAGAAAGAGATCCTCTCCTTTGATATTTATATGTTCCTTGTTTTCAAGAAACCGGGCCGGGTTTTTAGATGCCAGAACAACGCCTTTGGGACTCCATGAAAATTTATAGCCAAGGGGGTTGTCATTATCTTCAGGTGCCGGGAGGCCGCCGCAAAAAGAATAAAAATGCCGGATTTTACCATTTTCAGCATGGACCTCATCAATGATTTTCATGGCTGACATGTGGTCAATTCCAGGATCAACACCGATCTCATTTAAAAATAAGAGGTTTTTGGCTTTTGCCTGGTCAGAAAGGTTTTTCATCTCTTGGCTGACATAGGAGGTGGTGACCATGTGTTTATTGTTGGCAAGGCAGGATCGGGCCACAAGGATATGGTGGGTCCAGGGCAGGAGGCTGACAATAATATCATGTTGTTTTACCAGGGCGTCCAATGCCCTGGTGTCATCCACCAGGATTTGCGCGGCGGTGCCGTTTTCAAATCCCTGGACCATTTTTTGGGCCTTTTCCAGGGTTCTTGATGCCACGGTGACCTTAAATTTGTTTTCCAGAAGAAAGATGATGCCGGGTCTGCTCACAAGCCCGGCTCCCAGAATCAGAATGTTTTTCATTGGTTCTCCTTGTCAGTCTCAAGTTAGATGCATTTTTTTCTTTTCTTCTATACGCTTGGGTCTTTTGAGCCTTGTGAAGAATGAATGCCTTTAAAATTGCTGAAGCGGCGATTCCTTATCCGGCAGGGCCGACTCTAACCCCAAGGCCCTGTTCTCTGATCTGCGGTTCAAACGGCGGGCCTTGGGATTGTATCCATACACCGGTTTGATTCAGGCCAAAGGTATAGCAGATAAAACAAATAGATTCAATTAAACATCCCCCCCCAAAAAAAATCTGCCATCCAGCCATCAAGGTATCGGTTGCCTTTGTTTTTTTTCTGGGAATATGTCGCATTCTTTTTTTGGGGGCGATGCAATCTTCACCTTGATGGTACCGGGGCGGAATAGTGCCAGATTTAAGAAATCTTAAATTAAACCGTGGAGTTTAAGCACCCTGGTATCTTTTATCTCTGATAATTGGGTGTTGCAGAATTAATAGATATTGTTTAGGTACATTCTTGGAAAAATAAACATCAGGCTTTAGTTAAATAAAACCCAAGGACAGGTAATGAAGATCAAGCCCACATACGAAGAATTGGAAGAACGGGTTGAAAAAGCAGAAAAGTTGGCAAAAAAGAGTGTGTTTTCTGAAAAACTGACCCGGACACTTTTTGATATTTCAAATGCGGTGAACACCACCACGGATATAGATGAGCTATATGAACACATCTATAAATCCTTGAACAAACTCATGGGGCTTCCCAATTTTTACATTGCTGTCTGCACCCGGCAAAAGGGCCGGGTCAACATCCCTTTTTTTGTGGATAACTACGATGATCATTCACAATTTGAAATTTGTTTAACCCAAAACAATTCATTGACCGGAGAAGCGTTAAATAAAAAAACACCCCTGTTTTTAAACGAAACCCAGATTCGTAAAAGAGTTGAACAAGGACGGGTGATCGGTACCCCCTCCAAGGTGTGGTTTGGTGTGCCCTTGATCAGGGGAGAAATGGTTCTTGGGATTATTGCTGTGCATAGTTATGACAACCCAAATCAGTTTTCCCAAGCGGATAAAAATATTCTTATCTCCGTATCCCACCAGATTGCCTTGGCCATTGAGATAAAACAATCCCTTGATGAACGAAATGTATTGGAAAATTATCTTTCCAATATCATTAATTCCATGCCGTCCATTCTTGTGGGGGTGGATAAAACCGGTGAAATCACCCAGTGGAATCACCAGGCCGAACTTGACACCGGTATAAACCAAAATCGTGCCATAGGGGAAAAACTGGTGGATGTCTTTCCAAGACTTTCCCAGCATATGGGTCAAATTAAAGAGAGCATCCAGTCCCAAAAAATGAAGACCATCTTAAAGCAGGGTGCTTTTATCGGTAAAACCATACGGTATGAGGACATTATTATCTATCCTCTAAAGACGGAGAAAATCCAAGGCGTGGTCGTTAGAATCGACGATATCACCGACCAGGTCCGCATGGAAGAAATGATGATCCAGTCCGAAAAAATGCTGTCCATTGGCGGGCTTGCAGCCGGGATGGCCCATGAGATCAACAATCCCTTGGCCGGGATGATGCAAAATGCCCAGGTGGCGATCAATCGTCTTTCAGGGGATCTGCCGGCAAATCATGCTGCGGCACGGGAAATCGGGATATCCCTGGATGACATAAAGGCCTATATGGAAAAAAGAGAGGTGTTTAGACGATTGCACATGATCAATGATACGGGAAAGCGGGCAGCAAAAATTGTTGAGAACATGCTTTTTTTTGCCAGAAAAACCAATGCCGTGCAAAAGTGCCATGATCTTGGAAAATTGTTAAAAAAGTCGGTTGAACTTGCCCAAAATGACTGTCAATATAAAAACAGGTATAATTTTAAATCCATTCAAATTATCGAAGACTTTGACCATGGGGTTCCGCCTGTGTTCTGTGATAAAGATAAACTCCAGCAGGTATTTTTAAATATATTGAAAAACGGGGCCCATGCCATGTTTGACAGCCAGATAAATACCTGCTCCCCACAATTTGTTCTTCGGTTATACAGAAAGGAATCCATGGTTTGCATTGAGATTGAAAATAATGGGCCTATAATGGATGATGAGATTAAAAAGAGATTGTTTGAGCCTTTTTTTACCACCAAACCCATTGGTGACGGTACCGGCCTTGGCCTTTTTATTTCATATTTTATCGTTGTCACAGACCATAAAGGTGAATTGACAGTGGAATCCACTCCTGACACCAATACCAGATTTGTGATCAAACTTCCCCAAAAAAAACTTGAAACCGTATAATGGGCATTTGTTTTTCAAAACGCCCATTGAGCAATTGACTGCCGTTTTAAAGATTTTTTCAATTCTGCACGTATGAACCCTATAGTTTCAAGGTGATTAATTATCTTTTTTTTCAGCATGGGGTCCGGTTTTATCAGGCAGGTCCCCGCCTTTTTGCCGCCCTCACCGCGGTGTGTGTCAAGCAAGTTGTCGCCGGGCGCATTCCCATTTTCCCGGTTATACCGCTGGCACTGGATTGTGCATGTTTGCCATCTGCTTCAGGCAGTTCCAACGCCCTGCTTTATAAAATGATCGCAGCATAATCATTTTTTCTGCATTCTCCCGATACCAAAAGATGCATGGACCTTTAAGACGTAAATTCACGACTCTCCGAATCGAACTTTCAATAGCACCGCTGCCAATAGATAAGTTCAACGCTTTTACAGTTGAGAAATTAAGCCTCAGTTCATTGCGCACAAAATAATCCCGTTCCGTCTTGATAGCCTTACTGTTTCTGCCTCTACAAAGCTTCTGGACGGCCTGTACCACCTCAATCGCCTTTCCCTTCAGCAGAAGACCTCGCTGCTTCGATACCCAGCGTTTGCGTTCCTTGGATGACCAGGTCTTCCTTAAGCCTGCTACTGTACCCAGATGCTCAACTGCATGGTAGAAATCGAGAAGTTCATACACACGCTCAGGAGCCAACCCCAATGCTTTTAGCAGTCCGGGGATTCGATTCCAAATCCAATGTGCCCCATCTGCAACAAACAGTATTTTGTCTGAGTTCTGAATATGAAGGGAGTTCAAATAACCCTTTAACAAGTGGAATACACCATCCGGTCCATTGAAACAGCCATCAATAAATGGTGAAAAGCTTTTTTCTTGTTTTCCATGGGCGTCCACTACATAAATGATCAAAAGCTTGGGTTCTCGCCATGCCCCACGAAATCGGGTTCTATCCTTTTGGGTTTTTGGTCCCCTTTTCTTCTCTCTGAGCCGAGTGCGGCCACCATCAGTGCTGATAACGACTCGCCGCCCTTCAAGTAAATCTCTATCATTTAATGGGATTCGGCCCGCTTGTTGTTCGGCTCGAGCCCGCTATGCGTACCGATAGGTCAGTTTACGGATGACCTTTATACCCAACGTCATCCCACGGTCACAAAGCACTTGACGGACTTCTTCAAAAGAACTTAATAAGGCTGACCAAGAACTCACCATAGAAGCCAAAGCAGGCGAGCAGCGATCATGGATTCCAAGAAGGATTAAGCCAGCGTATGCACCTTTATATCTTTTTCCTTTTCGGCGGTCACAGGACCTTCGATAGTATCGAACATGAATATCAACCGAACTATCTGTACAAAGCTGAATCCAAACGGTCTCAAGCCCTTCGCTTTTCATCCGTCCCGGCCAATTGGACATCAATTCTTTTTCTTGGTCGACCTGTTCAGAGGAATCTACTGAGGCCTGGATCTTTTTTTTAAAAAAAAGGCGCTTATCCGATTTGTATACTCAAGGATTTCCTGCTCCATCTGTTCTAATTCGTTAGCGTTACGAACCAAGCGATTTGGATCTTCTTCCAGTTCTTTGAGGCATGCAAGGACTTCATCAACAGTATTACAATCTTCAGCTTTCTTCATTAGCACAATCCATTTATGTTCATTTCAGCGTAACAGAGGATATCATTCTTTTTGCTCTAAAAGACAGGCCTTTTTAAAACCGGGAAAATGGGAATGCGCCCGTTGTCGCCTTTGCCGCAAAATCCCTTCACGACCTCCGACGGGTAAATTAAGGCCCATTCTCGCCCATGAGGGACTTTTGCTATGCCGTACCAAATTCAAACGGTCATGCCGCTTTCTTCTCAACTTTATCTTCTGCTTTTAATCGCTTGAACTTTTTCAAAACAATCTCGGTGACCGGGTTCCAGTTCCTCGTTTCTCCGCTCCACCTTTCAGGATGCCTTAATTGGGCTTCTTGATATATTCGATGCCTATTTTTCAGGATCGTAAAATCTTTACCTGTGTGTCTGTCTTCCGGGGTAACAAAACGAATACTGCTGTGGAGATGCTCGGTATTATACCAGCGTACAAAACGGTGAGCCCAGTCTCGTGCTTCCACAATATTTTCAAAGGGCTTTTCAGGATATTCGGGCCTGTATTTCAAGGTTCTGAATAACGACTCTGAGAACGGGTTATCATTGCTGACAGAGGGTCTGCTAAAGGATGGCATCACTCCCAAATCTTGTAATTTTGCCAGCATGGTTGCTGATTTCATCGGAGAACCGTTATCAGAGTGTAAGGTGATCTGGTCTTTTGAGATCTTTTCTCGGATACAGGCATCCGTTATCAGATCGGCTGCAAGGTCGCCGGATTCAGAGTCATAAACCTGGCAAGCAACTGCTTTCCGGCTGTATAAATCCATCACCATATAAAGGTAATAAAATTGACCTCTTACTTTGGACGGTAAGTAGCTAATATCCCAAGACCATAGTTGATTAGGGCCATTTGTTGATAATGGAATAGGGCTGGTTTTCTGACTCGGCCTGCTGGCTTCCCGATGGGCGTTCATTTTCAGCATTCTTAAAATTCGATACTTTGTCGATTCAGACCCAAGAAAAATGCCTTGATCAGCAAGTCTTGGTACTATTTGATTTGGGTTCAATCCTGCAAATTCAGGAGATTCAAGGATTTTAATGATCTGCTGCCGTTCTGCATCGGACATTTTGTTTGCAGGCGTAGCACGAGATCCTTTACGTTTATCAGTCATCCCGCTTTTGGCCCAGCGTTGAAGTGTTCGGATCGTAAGCCCCAACAATCTGGCGGCCATGTTTTTCCTGGCGCCTGACTTACAAACTTCCGAGATCAATTGCAAAACCGATTGTTTGTCTTTAGAGGATATCGATCTTCCTCGGGCTCCCCCCAGATTGCCTGGGCTTTTTTTTTGAGAACCAACAAGGCTGCGGTTTCTGCCAAGGCCTTTTCTTTACGGTTTAGATCCTTTTTTAAGACCGAAACCTTTTTTCGTAATTGCTTTTCAGTTTCAGACTGTTTTTTACCTGCGTTTGCTGTCATCCCTGAGATGGCATCTTTTTTCGGTTCATCAGAAAATCGCGTACCTGGACTGAGAAACATCACTGGGAAGGCAATAACACAGTAAGGATTTTTATGCTTGAAATGATGGTGTGAACATGATCATGTTCTAATTTTTTTGTGTTATTCGCACAAAATCGGAGAATGAATTAATGTCCACAAGCTTCATATACCATGCCTTTGGCCTTCGTGACTACTTTTATAAAACAACGCGTTTCATCGGTGGAATAATCACTTTTGAACTCATACCAAAACCGGAGGCGGTAAAATGCCCGGAATGTAATTCCAGGTCCGTCACCAGGAAAGGGATTGTGACAAGAGATCTCAGAACAATACCGGTAGGTTCAAAACCCGTGATTCTCAGGACGGCTATCCAGAGAATTTGGTGTTCGTTCTGTCAATTTGTCCGGCAAATCAAACTATCCTTTGCCCAGGAGGGGAAAAGCTATACCCGGGCTTTTGAACGGTATGTCTTGGAGTTGTCTCAGTTCATGACAATCAAAGATATTGCCATCCATTTAAGGATCAGCTGGGATACGATAAAGCAGATCCAGAAAGAAGACCTGCTGAGGCGTTATCGAAATATCCCCCTTGAGAAAGTCCGGCAGATTGCCATAGATGAAATTTCCATAGGGAAAGGGCATAAATACTTGACCATCGTGATGGATCTGGAATCCGGTAGAATTCTGCACGTGGGAGAAGGAAAAGGTGGTGAAGCTTTGAAATCTTTTTGGACAAAAGTGAAAATATCGAAAGCAAAAATCAAAGCCGTCAGCATCGATATGTCCCCGGCATACTTGAGTGCTGTTATTGAAAATCTTTCTGGTTCAGCAATTGTCTTTGACAGATTTCATGTTGTTAAATTGTTCAATGAGAAACTGTCGGATTTCAGGCGAAAGCTCTACAACCTTCTTGCCAATACCGGGCAACAAAAACTTCTGAAGGGAGTCCGGTGGCTTTTGTTAAAAAATCCCGAAAACCTCAGTGATGACAAGAAGGAGGCCCAACGGTTAGAAGAAGCATTGAAAATAAATCAGCCGCTATTGGTAGTCTACTACATGAAAGAGGAACTCAGGCAAATATGGAATCAAAAGAAAAAAGAAACAGCTGAAAAGATAGTCAGCAATTGGATCAATCTGGCCAATATTTCCAAAATTTCAATGTTGATGAAATTTGCCAAGACCTTGGCTGTGCACAGGCAAAGAATCCTTTCATACTATGATTACAGGATATCTACAGGTCCTTTAGAAGGGACAAATAACAAGATAAAAACCATGAAACGGAAAGCTTATGGATACAGGGATTCGGAGTTTTTCAGGTTGAAACTTTTGGACCTTCACAATAAAAGGTACGCATTAATCGGATGAACCCTTTTTTCCACTGTTCCAGGTGATGAGGGAAAATGCCTTTTTTACGGCACCAGGAGGCGCATTCTTCCGCAGACATAGAACCGGTTGTTATTAAAGCGGTTATACGTTCTTCAGAAGTCCAGTCTCTTGGTCGTTTTTCTTTTGATGTCAAATTGATACCACCATTATCTTTATATTGCCTCAGCCATTTGCCGATTGTTGAGCGGCCAATCCCATATTCCATTGCTATTTCATGGTGAGGTTTGTTTCCTTGTAGAACCTTTTGTAACACAGCTTCTTTTACCTGGATAGAATATCCCATGTTCGTCGCCTTAATGCCCCAAAAAAATTTCAGTTGAGGCGACATCTATGCTGACACAGGGGGACCGTGATCAGTTCGCCTATGATGCTCACGGCAATTTCAGCAGGTGTTTCCCCGGGAAGTCTCAGGCCGATGGGAGAATAGACCTGGTTTAAACGTTCTTTTTTTATGCCTTTTTTCATGAGATTGGCATAGATCTGTTCCCGTTTTTTTTTTGCTGCCGATCATGCCGATATAAGAGGCAGAGGTGGTTAAGGCCTGTTCAAGCACAACCTGGTCATGGAGGTGTCCCCGGGTGAGGATAACAATATAGGCGTTTGAATCAATGTTGAGCGTTTCAAAGGATTGGGAAAATTGTTCAACCACATGGACCTCATCGGCATGGGGAAATCGCTGGGCATTGGCAAATTCTGCCCGGTCGTCAATGACAACGCAGGAAAATTCCGTAAGATGGGCCATTTTTCCCAGTTGCAATCCCACATGGCCGGCTCCGAAAATAAAGAGTTTGTCCTTGGGGGCTAGGGGTTCAATGATAAACTCTTCAAGGCCGTACACCCTTCGAAAAGGGCCGGTCCCTGAAAATTGATTGTCCAGTGCCGCCTCAATCAGGGCTTTGGGAAGTATGGGCGGACCTAAAAATTTGTCCTTGTCAAAGAACAAACAAATGTCTGCTGATCCTTTTGCCTGCCGCCTGGTAATAACCAGCCCTTTTTGACCCCGGGGTTCCAGATCTGCCAGCCTCTCATAGATGGGAATCAAAAAATCGGAAAACAAAGGCATAAAGGTCTGGATCCAGACGGTGAGGCTTCCGCCGCAGGCCATGTCCATGCCCTGTTTGATTTCCTGGTCCAGGGTGAAGTCCAGTATTTGGGATTGGTTTTTGGATGTTTCCCTGTTCATGAGGCCAACACAGGCCTCAATAACCCGGGCCTCTACCAGGCCGCCCCCAATGGTGCCGGATATAAAATGGGCATTTAGCACCAGCATTTTACTGCCCGAGGTTCTGGGAGTAGATCCCTGGTGGCTGATAATGGTGGCAATGGAAAAGGGGGTGGCCTCTTTTAAATGAGTTAATGCTGTTTTGATCAAGGATGTCATGGTTCCCCCTAATTGCCGAAATTACAGTCAGGATATCTGCATTCCGTACAAGTGGAGCAAAATCCCCCATGGCCCATGCCGACAATATCTGATTTTTTAACCCGTTCTCCTGCAAGGATGCGGGGCACCACCAGATCAAAGATGGCTGCCCTGTAGTACATCATACATCCGGGCAGCCCGATTACCGGAATATGGTTGATATGGGCCAGCAAGGGTCTGTACCTTGTTTTTTTCATAGTATTTCATGGTTACCTTTTTTATTTTTTCAGCATTAAATATTCCGTGTATTGTCCGGATTTGTCCGGCCGGTGTACATGATTTGCTGTTTAGGATTCTATCATGTTTGGCAGGTTCTATCTTGATTAATTTAGATATATAGAACCTGGAGGGCATTCCAATGATAATTCAGGGGCAAAGGGATTAAAAATACCAGGTGACCCAGGCGGCAATGCTGTCACTGGGTTGGGTGGTAAACACGGTGTTCGGGATTTCATACCCCCCGTATTCTGTACTGGTTTTTCCAAAGTTCAAGGCCCCGGAAACGCTGAGGCAGATATTGTCTGCCCAGTCATAGACGATTCTGGGCAGCAGGATCCCGGAGCCGTCGTAAAGGTTGAGAATCGGGGTCAGATACAGATTGACCAAGGGATGGATTTCAAGGTTGACCGAAGCGCTCGCATATATTCGGCCCAGTGCAAACAGCTCTCCTCTTGCCACGCGTTTAAAAATGGCAGAATCTGTAAAAACATCCTGATAATTATTGTTGGAAAGTCCGTTATAATAAAGCTCCACATACCCGTACCAGTTTTTGTCAAGCCATACCCATGAATAGTCTAAATTGGCCACACCGGAAATATAGGCAGATTTGCCCCGGCTGTTTTCTTTTAAAAAGGTGGCGGTAACATCCCATCGATAGGCCGCGCCTCCCAGGTTTCCTGCGGCCCCGACCCCGGCCACATAATCCTCATAATGTCGGGTGACCACAATATCCATTTCAATCGTGTTTGTGAAAAAATGGAGTTTGGCCCCAAACGAATTTTCAGCGGCCCCGGTTTTGCCGGTATCGGGGTCTTTGCGGGCCACATAGACCAGTTCAACATCTGTTTGGCCAACCGGGAACCGGACCAGGGCCATGTCATCT